>NZ_JBVJUY010000072.1:0-1106 GCF_055604165.1 Streptomyces sp. NPDC037242 | reverse complement strand
GCCCGGTTACATTCCGAACCCGGAAGCTAAGCCTTTCAGCGCCGATGGTACTGCAGGGGGGACCCTGTGGGAGAGTAGGACGCCGCCGAACAATCTTTCAAAGGACCCTTGGTCCAGCGTTCAACGCTGGACCAAGGGTCCTTTTTGTTTTTCACATCTTTACGCCGAAGCGCGGCCATGGGTTGGTTGCGCGAGAATGACTAGCGGTACCCCGAAGACAGGAGTCACACCCATGTCCAACTCTCCCGACGATCGTCCGGAGCGCGAGCCTCGGCGCAACGACGGCGGTGACAGGGGCGGCTACCGAGGGGGCCGTGACGACCGTGGCGGCGACCGTCCGCCGTTCCGTCGCGATGACCGTGGTGGCCGACCGGCCGGTGGCGGCGGCTTCCGCCGTGACGACCGTGGTGGCCGCCCCGCCGGTGCCGGCGGCGGTTTCCGCCGTGACGACCGCGGTGGCGACCGTCCCAGCTACCCCCGCCGTGACGACGACCGCGGTGGCCGTCCCACGGGCGGCGGTGGCGACCGCGGCGGTTTCCGCGGCCGCGACGACCGCGGTGGCGACCGTCCGTCGTACCCGCGTCGCGATGACGACCGCGGTGGCCGTCCCACCGGTGGCGGTGGCGGTTTCCGCCGTGACGACCGCGGTGGCGACCGCCCGAGCTTCCCGCGCCGTGACGACCGTGGTGGGGACCGTCCCTCGTACCCGCGTCGTGATGACGACCGCGGTGGGTTCCGCGGCGGTCGTGACGACCGTGGCGGCGACCGCCCGAGCTACCCGCGTCGTGACGACCGGGGCGACCGTCCCGCCGGTGGTGGGTTCCGTCGGGACAACGACCGGCCGAGCTTCCCGCGCCGCGATGACCGCGGTGGCGACCGCCCGAGCTACCCCCGTCGCGATGACGACCGCGGTGGCTTCCGCGGCGGTCGTGACGACCGTGGCGGCGACCGTCCCAGCTTCCCCCGTCGTGACGACCGTGGGGGCGACCGCCCCTCGTACCCCCGTCGTGACGACCGTCCCGCCGGTGGTGGGTTCCGTCGGGACAACGACCGGCCGAGCTTCCCGCGCCGCGATGACCGCGGTGGCGACCGCCCGAGCTACCCCC
>NZ_JBVJUY010000071.1:0-1500 GCF_055604165.1 Streptomyces sp. NPDC037242 | reverse complement strand
GGCTCCGGCAAAGCCCTCCGATCCAACTTGCCGTTCGCGTTCAACGGCAGCCCCTCCAACACCACCACCGCCGCCGGCACCATGTACTCGGGCAGCGAAGACTGGGCCAGTTCCTTCAGCCGACGGCCCAGTGCCGCGGATTCGGCCGCTCGTGCCGGCTTGTTGGCCAGACGGGAGAGGTTCGCGGGAACTTCACGGCGCGGCTTGTACATGCCCAGTGGCACATGTGCCGCGGCTGCCGGTGTCCCCTGGGGCAGGAAGAGCACGTCGAAGTCTGCGTCCGTCGTGCTTGACCAGGTCGCCTCGACACGGTGGCCGGTCTTCTCGCCCAACTCGTGGAACGCCTCCGGCTCCATCCCACGCTGCTCGCCCGTCAACGCCTCCAGTACGGAGTCGGCGTTGTCCGCCGTCTTCATCACCTGGAGGGCGGCCACCTCATGGGTCAGGCGGGCGTTGGCGATTCCGTTCACTCGGACCGAGCGACCGGGGTTCTGGGTGATGAGGTGCGCCAGGGAGTCGATGTCCGTGACTTCCTCGCCCCAGCCCACGGACATCTCGTCACCGGCCGGGTGGGGGTTCTGCTGCTTGTACAGGACCGCTTCGTATCGGTACCGACTGAGCTCGTTGTGGTAGTCGCCGCGCTTCAGCCAGACGTCGACGGCGCCGACGTCATCGATCTGCCGCTGCAGCGCGAGGAAGAAGTCGGGGTCGACGAGCAGTTCGTTCTCGCCCTGAATGCTCCTGTCGATTTCCTTGCGCACGCCGGCCAGGCTCGAGGAGCGGTCCATCTTCCGCGCCTCGACGGCCGTTCGGTAGCAGTCGAGCAGTCGGAAGTTGCGGATGTCTCCGATGAACACGGCGCCACCGGGAGCCAGGCGGTTCACTGCCTCCCTCAGGACTTCGGCCAGGTACTCCGCGCTCGGGAAGTACTGCACGACCGAGTTCAGGATCACGACGTCGAAGTACTCGCTCGGCAGTCCGTCCGCCACATCGGCTTCCTGCTGGCGGAGCCGGACTCGCGCCGCCAGATCCGGATCTGCGTCGACATGCCCTTGCAGGGCTTCGATGACCGTTGCCGAGAGGTCGGTACCCCAGTAGTCCTCACAGGCCGGAGCCAGCTGCGAGAGGAGCAGTCCGCTTCCGACGCCCACTTCGAGAATGCGCTTCGGCCGCAGCGAGCGAATGCGCTCGACCGTTGCCGTCTGCCACTGGCGCATCTCGGGCAGGGGTATGGCCTTCCCGTCGTACGTGCTGTTCCAGCCCACGAAGTCTGCGCCGAACTGAGCGGAGGAGGAGTCCCGGTACAGGGAGTCGTAGAACTGCTGCCACTCCTCGACCCTCTGTGCCGCCGTCTCCGTGTCCTCCGCCCCTGCTTCCGGATTCTCGGCTCCGACCGCATAGGCAATGATCTTCTTGTCGCCGGGGGTGTCTTCTCGGACGATGACGGCGGCCTGGGTGACGTCGGGGTGGGCCAGGAGGGCGTTCTCGATCTCGCCGAGC
>NZ_JBVJUY010000070.1:0-2193 GCF_055604165.1 Streptomyces sp. NPDC037242 | reverse complement strand
GACGGCCGGATCGCCGCCGAAGGCACCGCCGAGCAGCTCAAGCGCCTGATCCCCGGCGGCCACGTCCGGCTCCGCTTCACCGACCCCTCCGCCTACCGGTCCGCCGCCCTCGCCCTGCGCGAGACCACCCGGGACGAGGACTCCCTCACCCTCCAGCTCCCCAGCGACGGCAGCCAGCGCGACCTGCGCACCATCCTCGACCGGCTGGACCGCGCTGGCATCGAGGCGGACGAGCTGACCGTGCACACCCCCGACCTCGACGACGTGTTCTTCGCCCTCACCGGCCCCGCCGACGTGCCCAACCAGCCCAAGGAGTCTGTCCGATGAGCACCTTCTCCCTCGCCGTACGCGACTCCTCCACCATGCTGCGCCGCAACCTCCTGCACGCACGGCGCTACCCCTCCCTCACCCTCAACCTGCTGCTCACGCCGATCATGCTGCTCCTGCTCTTCGTCTACATCTTCGGCGACGTGATGAGCGCGGGCATGGGCGGCGCCGACCGCTCCGAATACATCGCCTACGTCGTCCCGGGCATCCTGCTGATGACCATCGGCAGCACCGTCATCGGGGCCGCGGTCTCCGTCTCCACCGACATGTCCGAGGGCATCATCGCCCGCTTCCGCACCATGGCCATCCACCGCAGCTCGGTCCTCATCGGACACGTCGTCGGCAGCGTCCTCCAGGTGCTCGCCAGCCTGGTCCTCGTCGGCGCCGTCGCCGCCGCCATCGGCTTCCGCTCCACGGGCGCCACCGCCCTGGAATGGCTCGCGGCGTTCGGACTGCTCGCACTCTTCGCCCTGGCCCTCACCTGGATCGCCGTCGGCATGGGCATGGCCAGCCCGAACGCCGAGGCGGCCAGCAACAGCGCCATGCCGCTGATCCTCCTGCCGCTCATCTCCAGCGCGTTCACCCCGATCGACGCGATGCCGGGCTGGTTCCAGCCGATCGCCCAGTACCAGCCCTTCACCCCCGCCATCGAGACCCTGCGCGGCCTCCTCCTCGGCACCGAGATCGGCCACAACGGCTGGCTCGCGGTCGCCTGGTGCCTGGCTCTCTGCGCCCTCGGCTACTTCTGGGCGACCTCGAAGTTCAACGGCGACCCGAAGTAACCGGCATGACAGCGCGGGCAACCCCCCCGCACCCCGTTCCGCCCAGGGCGGCGTACCCGGCACGAGCCGGAGTGCGCCGCCCCGTTCGTTCACCCGCTCAGGTCTGGCACTGCCTCGTGGTCGCGGTGGACCAGCCGCTCCAGACACCCCCGTCGGCCCGGGCGTGCACGCGGATCTCGACCTTCACGGGCCCGCACACCCGGGTCGAACTCCCCACCTCGACGGGCCCGATGGCCTCGCCGGCCTTGAGGTAGGCGCGCCCGCTGCCCAGTTTCGCCCAGTCACCACCGTCGACGACACGGAAGAACGCCTCGTAGGAGACGTTCAGCGCCCTGGATCCCGTATTGCGCGCCTTGATGTGCGCCGTGATCTCCCGAGTGATGACCCTGCCCATGGACCCCCGCTCGGCACTGATGCACCCGTTGACGGCCACACGACCGGTCGACACGCCCCCGCCACAGGCCACCGCCGCGGCGTGAGCGTCGGCCGGGACCGTCAGCATCGTCAGCGCGGTCAGTGCGACCGTGCCCAGGACCGTTCCGATACGCCTCAAGTACAACGTTCCACACCCTTCTTCGAGCCCGTTTCCCCTGAACAGACCACGTCCCGCCGCACGACACGACGCCCCGTCGGGTTTTTCGCCCGAATGGGTGCGCGCCGCGGCGAACGGGGTCCCGGCCCCCCGCCCCGGGTAACGCCTTCCGGGGACCAGGAATTGGGTAACGAAATGAAGTGACTTTCCCGGGATCCCCCCATGCGAGAACCTATTTCTCGTGAGCGGCGGACGGAAAGAAAGAACAACCGGCCGCCGGAACCGAAAAAGAATGGGGATACACCATGAGCAACATCTCTGACAACGAGCTCGTCCGCGTCGACACCATCGTCGAGGACCTGCGTGCCCTGGACGCCACCGAGACCGGCCAGGAGGCGCTGTCGATGACCCAGGCGCTCGCCAGCCCGGGTGAGCACGGCGAGTTCTGATCCAGGTCAGCCTCGTGGGGGGGGGGGGGGGTTGGTGGGGGCCCCCCCCCCACGCCCCCCCCCCCAAGGGGGGGTTTGTTGCGGTGTGGGGATAAGGGGGGAA
>NZ_JBVJUY010000069.1:1454-3681 GCF_055604165.1 Streptomyces sp. NPDC037242 | reverse complement strand
AGAGTAGGACGCCGCCGAACAATCATTGTGGGAAAGCCCCGCACCTTATGGTGCGGGGCTTTTCTGCGTTTACGGGCCGGGTACGCACGGCCCTTCGCCTGCGATTTATGAGACCCCGAGGAACCCCGGATCGACTCCGTCGAACTGAAGGCACGAGTCGCGGCTCAGGCCCAGGAGTTCCGCCATGGGCACCGTACGACGGCTGGTAGCCAACAGATCCCGGCGACCTTCGGCCGACCACAACGGCGGGAAGAACGACAGGCCTTGCCGGCCGTTCAGCACAGAGACCTCGCCGCGCCAGCCGTCCCACCGCAAGCCCTCGTAGAACTCCTGAAGCCCTCCGGCGAAAATCCAGGAAAGCCATGCCGAGTGGCCGGCGCCCAGGGGTTCCCAGCTGAGAGAGTCGGGGGCGAAGTAGAGGATCTCGCCCGGCTCGCCGGGCCGACCGGCATCACGGGGATTGCCCCCGTTGAGGGCGAAGATCCCGCCCAGCACGTCGTGGGCGACCACAAGGCCCGCACCCGTGCGCCATGCCGGATCGAATGCCGCAGGCATCGCGTTGACCTCGGCCAGGCCGGGCGGTCCCTCGAGCGCGGCACTGTTCGGGCTTCCGAAGATGCGCAGCCACCCGTTGTCCACGAGTAGACCGCCGCAATTGAGGATGACGCTGCCCAAGTACGACCGGGCGGATACCTGGAGCTGGAGCAGGGAAGCACGGCCTGCCCCTGGATCGCCGGGGAGCACCTCAACGGGTACGTCGGTGCCGGACAGTTCCTCCAGGAGCAACGGCCAGGCCGGATCCTCGACGTTGATCAGCTCATCGATCTTGCGCATTCCTGCATCGTCGCACCAGCACCCGAGTCCCGGCCCTCCAGGTCATCACCGGGGCTTCGGTTCACCGATCGGTTCGAGAACCGGCTGGGTATCCTGGCCGCGTTCCCCTGGAGGACACCATGACTGCAGAGCAGCTGGAAGACGGCGGGCCGCTGATCCCTCAGCCGGCCATGACGCGGGAAGCCCTGCGGGACGCCGTGCGGCGGATCGACATGCCGAGCCTCGTCGTGCTCGACAAGGAGTGCAACGAGGCGTTCGACCGTGCCGCGGAGACCGGGGCGATCAACCCTTTGCGGTTCTTCCTGATCAAGTGGGCCACCCATGTGGCCATCCACCGCTGGCCCGCGCGGTCGGCGGCCCTCCAGGACGCCGAACGTATCGTGGGCGATCCCACCGCGACGGAACAGGAGTTCCGGGCCGCGATGGAGACCAGCAGCCGCATCCTCGCCGAGGCCCAGCGGGAGATCGGCCAGTGACCTTGCGCGGCGAGGGCGTTGAGAACGACAGCGGCTGGGCCTGGGAGTGCGATCCCAGTCGGCTGTGGGTACTCGGCGACATGTCCGCCGAGTACCAGAGGCTCGTCACTGCCGTCCTGGACGGACTGGTCGACCTGGCCGCCATGGCCATCGACCCCAAGGACGGCAGCCTCTACGAGGACCCGCACCCGATGCGGCTGCGTACGTACGAGGACGAGCACCTGATGGTCTGGTACCAGACCGTCCCCCACCGCAGCCGCGTGTACCTCAAGCGCGTCAACCTATGAGCGCCAGGACGGCGACCGCGGGGGCGGCGTAGATGACGGGGAACAGGACGTGTGCGTACGAGCGGGCCCGGATCACCGCGATCACGGCGCCGCTGAAGTAGAGGACCAGGCCGATGGCGGCGGCCACCGCTATCGCGGGGACGGCCAGTCCGACCAGCAGGCCGACGGCGCCCGCCGCCTTGGCGATGCCGAGCCAGGTCCACCAGGCGCGCGGGACGCCGTACTCGGCGAGCGGCTCGACGACCCACTTGGCGTTGAAGAAGACCGAGCCGGCCGAGAACCCGGCCATCAGCGCGCCGAACAGGGTCGCGATCACGTAGGCAGTCGACATCAGAGGTGCTCCGATCAGGTGTTTTACGGGGTTCTTGCGTCCGACACCCCTCTGACCCGGCACCCCGCGCGAATGTGACAGCGGTCCTCCTACCGCATCCCGATCAGTCGGCGGGCGGCCATTGACGCACCGTCGGTGCGGACCTCGCCGGCGACGGTACGGGCCGTGTCCGCCACCCTGCCGTCCAGGGCGTGGCGGAGTGCGGTGAGCAGGGAGTCGGGGGGTCGGTTCGCTGGACGGGTCGCCGCCGTGGTGCAATATCGCAAGAGCGTCGTGTCGGGGAAAAGCCGCCCTCCCCC
>NZ_JBVJUY010000069.1:0-1444 GCF_055604165.1 Streptomyces sp. NPDC037242 | reverse complement strand
TTCCGGGAGGGGGTGGGGGGAGGGGGGGGGGGAGGGGTTTGTCTCCGTCCCCCCCCCCCCCCCCCCCCCCCCCCCCCCCCCCCCCCCCCCGACCCGTGGGAACAGGGCCTGCTGGTTCACCTCGCCGATCGACAGGCAGTCGGGTTCGTCGTCCACGAGCGACAGGTCGGCCCAGCCGCTGGACAGGACCAGGCGCCGTCCGAGCGCGCGGGCCGTATCGATCACCGTCCTGGTGGTGCCTTGGGGGGCGCGCATGCTGCCGAACCCGCAATAGAGGGGTGGTTCGCCGGCTTCCAGGAACGCCTCCAGTTCGGCGGACAGCGGCCGGTCGTCGGGCAGGATCCAGGCCCCGGTCTGTACGACGTCCGGGGTGGACGCCTCCGGCCAGGGCGCGAGAGTGGGATCTGCGGCGAGCCAGGGGGAGTCGGTGAAGATGTGGCTACGGACGTCCTCGACCGGCGGCAGGCCGGCGGCGGCCCGCTGCCCGTTGAGGGCCGTGCCCCACATGGCGTTCCAGCGGTCGGCGTCCTCGGCCCAGAGCGCGCGGTTGTCGACGGTCCCCTCCTGCGCCGGCGTCTGTCCGAGCATCCTGAAGACGGGCGGTGCGTGGTGCGCGGACGGCAGGGTGTTCGGGGCGAAGGCGGCGTAGACGTAGCCGATGCCTCGCTGCTCTGCCACCGAGTGCGCGGCGACGGCCAGTGCTCCGCCTCCCACAATGACGTCGCAGCCCCGGGAGGCGGCGCGGACCGCCTCGAACTGTGCGGTGACCGTGCCCTCGATCAGCTGGCGGCGCTGCTCAGGGGTGGGGATGGCGCCGGGGCTCTGCTTTGCGGTCCCGCGGAGTTCCGGCCCTACGGGGACGTAGGTGATGCCGAGGGACTCGGCCCATCCGCGGAAGTCGGGGGGTGCGCATACGACCGCCTCCTGACCCATTGCCTTCAACCGCACGGCCAGTGCTACCACCGGTTGGACTTCACCGCGTGACCCGATCGTGGACAACAGAAAACGCATCTCGCTCCTGTCTCGCGCCGGGTGTCCGGCGCATGCCGGGTCCCATGCGAGCAGTCGCTGCAGGGCGCGTTCCGAGAGGTGGGGCGCGAGCGCGATGCGGACGGGGTCCATGACCACGCGGGTGCAGGGGCCGTGAGCTGGGAGAACGGGCGATGACACGGCTCGGCCGGGGGCGTTTTGACTCGCTCCGAGGCCGTGATGTAGAGTCAAACGGTTGCCTGGAGCTGAACAGTTCGGCAACACCCCCCTAGGAAGTGAATTCTGAACAGGGGACACTCGACTCCTCATCCAGGAATCTGAAGCCGGGAAATCCGGTGGAAAACTTCTGATAGAGTCGGACTCGCCGGAAAGGGAAACGCGAAAGCGGAAACCTGGAAAGCGAAACCCGCTTCGACCGGGAATCGGACACGAAAGAGTCTGATAGAGTCGGAAA
>NZ_JBVJUY010000068.1:0-3985 GCF_055604165.1 Streptomyces sp. NPDC037242 | reverse complement strand
CCCCCCCCCCCCCCCCCCCCCCCCCCCCCCCCCCCCCCCCCCCCCCCCCCCCCCCCCCCCCCCCCCCCCCCCCCCCCCCCCCCCCCCCGCCGTTTGCGGCTGCGCGGAGCCGCCGGTGACCGCTCACTCGATCAGATTTTCGCCGCCTGACCGGATCTTCCCGAGTCGAAAACCAGGACATTTCCCTGCAAACTGACCTCGTCGGGATCTGCCCGGCTCCTGCGGGGAGGAGGTACGGGAGTGCGCGCGAGGCCGAGCCGAGCGGTATCACTGCTGGTCACCTCGGTGGTCCTGACCGGATTCCTGGTCCCGGGAGCCGTCGCGCAGCCCGGGGACGACGAGCCCGCGCCCGGCCCGGAGGCCGTGGCCCCCGCCGTCGTGGACCTGGCCGAGATCCCCGCCGAACCGCCCGTACGGCCCGCGCCGCCCGCCGCCCGGGAGCTCTTCGGCGCCGACTGCGACACCGAGATCGACGGCTCGCAGGTGGTCGCGTACTGCCACAACCGCTACCCCGAGACCGACCTGGTCCGCCTGCACGTGGAGTGCGACCGCTGGTGGGACGTGGACGGGGACGGTGCCGCCGTGGCCGTCGGCCCGGCCGGCCGCGTCGAGCTCGCCAGCCGCTGCTGGAAGGAAGTCCGTACCGCCTGGGTGAGCCACCAGCGCCCCTGACGGGACGGGCCCGGCGCCGCGGCCGGGCAGGGGCTCGTAGCCCGGCTCAGCCGGCCTTCTCGCCGAGGCAGACGAACGGGTAGCCCGCCGCCTCGGAGGCCGCCGAGTCCCCGTCCCCGCGCCGGATCGCCTCGATCAGCCGGGCGTGGTCCAGGTGGGCCTCGGGCCTGAGGACGGTGCCGACGTCCGTGCGCAACCAGTCCGCCACCAGGTCTCCGAGGTCCGCGTACAGCTCGATCAGCACGTCGTTGTGCGAGGCCGCCACCACCGCCATGTGCAGGGCCACGTCCGCCGCGATGAACACCTCCGCTTCGCCGCCCGCCCAGGCCTCCTCGCGCCGCGCCAGTAGCGCGTCCAGCTGTGCGAGGTCCCGGTCGGTCCGCCGCTCGGCCGCCAGCCGGGCCGCCGAGGACTCCAGCGTCGAGCGCAGCTCCGCGACGTGCCGCGGGTCGGCCCCGGCGAAGCGCCGGTGCATCACCCCGGCCAGCTCGCTGGTGGCGATGACGTAGGTGCCCGAACCCTGCCGGATGTCCAGCAGGCCGTTGTGCGCCAGGGCGCGCACGGCCTCCCGCACGGTGTTGCGGGCGACTCCGAGCAGCTCCACCAGCTCCGGCTCCGTGGGGATCCGGGCGCCGACGGGCCACTCGCCGGAGGTGATCTGGTTGCGCAGCTCGGTGATCACCTGGTCGACGAGCGCGGAGCGCCGTGGCGACGTCAGCGGCATTGGGTTCCCCCTCAAGAACGGCTGAACACTGCGACTGGACAACCAATCATCCCATGATTCTATGATGGGTGAATGTCCGACGAAGAAATACAGACCCTGAGCCGCCCGGCGGCCGTGCGCACCGGCGCCGGCCCGACCGCCCCCGCCCACGTCGCCCCCACGTGGCTCGGTCCGGTGCTCATCGTCGGAATCGTGCTCGCCGCCCTCAACCTGCGGCCCGCCATCACCAGCCTCGGCGCCCTCTTCGAGGAGACCCGCACCGGCCTCGGCATGAGCGGCACCGTCGCCGGGCTCATCACCTCCGTGCCCGCCCTGTGCTTCGCGGTCTTCGGCGTCACCGCGCCCCGGCTCTCCCGCCGCTTCGGCCCCGCCGCCGTCGTCTGCGCCGGCATGGCGGCCGTCGCCACCGGCCTGCTGATCCGCCCCTTCGCCACCAACGCCGCCGGGTTCCTCGCCGCCAGCGCCTTCTCGCTGGCCGGCATAGCCCTGACCAACGTGC
Source organism: Streptomyces sp. NPDC037242 (assembly GCF_055604165.1). Lineage (NCBI taxonomy): Bacteria > Bacillati > Actinomycetota > Actinomycetes > Kitasatosporales > Streptomycetaceae > Streptomyces > Streptomyces sp. NPDC037242. Next base: position 2,090 of record NZ_JBVJUY010000068.1, on the reverse strand, counting down.
TGCTCCCGGTGATCGTCAAGCGCTGGTTCCCGGACCGGGTCGGCACCATGACCGGCCTCTACTCCATGGCCCTGGCCGCCGGCACCTCGCTGGCCGCCGCCGCGACCGTCCCGATGACCGCTGCCCTCGGCGGCAGTTGGCGCACCGGCCTGCTGGTCTGGGCCGTACTCGCACTGGCCGCCGTACTGCCCTGGCTGCCCATCGCCGCCGCGGCCCGCAAGGAGAAGGCGGCCGCCCCCGCCGCGTCGCCGCGCCCCGACGCCGGGCCGCGCGTCGTCCGCAGCCGCACCGCCTGGGCCCTGGCCTCGTACTTCGGCCTCCAGGCCACCGGCGCCTACGTCACCATGGGCTGGCTCCCGCAGATCTTCCGCGACGCGGGGGTCTCCGCCTCCGCCGCCGGGATCCTGCTCGCCGTCACCATGGTCATGGGCGTCCCCCTCGCCTTCGTCATCCCCGGCCTGGCCGGCCGGATGAAGAACCAGGGCCCCATCGCCGCCGTCCTCGGAGTCTTCGGGCTCCTCGGCTACGTCGGGCTCTACTTCGCCCCCGCAGCCGGCGCCTGGGCCTGGGCCCTGCTGCTCGGCGTCTCCAACTGCGCCTTCCCGCTCGTCATCACGATGATCGGGCTGCGCGCCAAGTCCCCGGCCGGCGTCGTCAAGCTCTCCGCCTTCGCCCAGAGCACCGGCTACCTCATCTCCATTCCCGGACCCCTCCTCATCGGCACCCTCTACCAGCACAGCGGCGGCTGGGACCTGCCCCTCGCCCTGATGGCCGGACTGCTGATCCCGCAGATCGCCCTCGGAATCCTCGCGGGCCGGGACCGCACGATCGAGGACGAATGCGGCATGCGAGACTGAACGGCATGTCGCCCGTACTCGAACCGAACCCCCAGAACGGCCACAAGAAGCTCGGCCTCGTGCTGGGCGCGATGCTCCTCGTGACCGTCATCATCGGCATCATCGCGACCCTCGCCTCCCCGTGACACCGCGCTCCGGCCGGGTTGGTAGGGCTAACCCCACCAACCCCTAGGGGGCCAGGCTCAGGGTGAAGTGGGGTGCGCCCCGGATGGGAACCGCTCTCTCGGATCCATAGATTCGAAGACAGAGAGCCCGTCCCACCCGCGCACCCACGGAGGCGGCCATGTCGGCCCCCGCACACACCCCGTCCGGCCCCCGCGCCACCGCCATCGGCGCCGGCGCCCGCCTGCACTGGTGGGCACTGGCCCTGCCCGCCCTCGCCTTCGGTCTCCTCCTGCTGCTCCTCGCCGGATCGGGCCAGGCCCACGCCGCGTCCGGCGAGGCCTCCGCGCTGGTCCAGGTCGCAGAACAGGTGCTGCGCGTCGTCGGCTGACGCCTCACCACCTCCTACGAGCCCACGTGCCCGGCCGTGCGCCCGGGCACCCCCCCGGCCCCCGGGGCGAGCCCCCAACACCCTGCGCCCCATGGCTCATTTCGTGCGAAGCTGGGAGCCATGAGCGCCGACACACCCCGCAGGATCGCCCTCCTCCGGCACGCCAAGGCCGACTGGCCGCAGGTGTCCGACCACGACCGTCCGCTGGCGGAACGGGGCCGCAAGGACGCACCCGCCGTCGGGCTGAAGCTGGCCGAGACCGGCATCGCCTTCGACCTGGCCCTCTGCTCCACCGCCGCCCGTACCCGCGAGACCTGGAAGCTGGCCGTCCAGGAACTGCCGCACCGGCCGAAGACCACGTACGAGGAGCGGCTCTACGAGGCCTCGCTGGGCGAGCTCATCGCCCTGCTGAACGAGACCTCCGACGAGGTCTCCGACCTGCTCGTCATCGGCCACAACCCCGGCATGCACGCCCTCGCCGACGCCCTGGCGGGGCGCGCGGAGGGCGACACCCTGGCACGGATGGCCCGTACCGGATTCCCGACCGCCGCGCTCGCCGTGGTCTCCTTCACCGGCTCGTGGAAGTCGGTCGAGCACGGGGTGGGCACGCTGCTGGACTTCTGGACCCCCAAGGAGCACTGACCGGGCGTGGGGGGGGGGGGGGGGGGGGGGGGGGGGGGGGGGGGGGGGGGGGGGGGGGGGGGGGGGGGGGGGGGGGGGGGGGGGGGGGGGGGGGGGGG
>NZ_JBVJUY010000067.1:0-4308 GCF_055604165.1 Streptomyces sp. NPDC037242 | reverse complement strand
GCCGCACCAGACCACCAGCAGCAACAGACCCCGCCCCACCAACCTCCAAACCCCACCCAACCCCACCAGACACACACAACCGCAGCACATCATGACGATCCACCACCGCCTGCACCACAGCCGTCAAACCCTCAACACCCAAACCCCCCGGCACACCCACCACAACCGACTGACAAAAGCCCCCAACCGGCCCACCACGCTCCAACAACCACCGCACCACCGGCGTCGGCACCACACCACCCACACCCACATCCCCACCACAAACACCCACCCCATCCACCAACGGACTGGCGACGCCGGCGAGGGCCTCGACGTTCTTCAGCTGGAACACTTCACGGGGTTTGATGGTCAGGCCGGCGCGGCGCGCCCGGCTGACCAGCTGGATCGAGGTGATGCTGTCACCACCCAGATCGAAGAAGCTGTCGTCAATACCCACCTGAGGCACACCCAGCACCTCGGCGAACAGCCCGCACAACACCTCCTCCACCGGAGTACGCGGCGCACGACTGGACGAAACCGACCCGAAGACCGGCTCCGGCAAAGCCCTCCGATCCAACTTGCCGTTCGCGTTCAACGGCAGCCCCTCCAACACCACCACCGCCGCCGGCACCATGTACTCGGGCAGGACATCGGCGACATGACGTTGCACGGCCTGGGGCAGTGGGTTGTGGCCCGCGGTGGGGACGACGTAGGCGATGAGGCGCAGCTCGCCCGGCCGGTCCTCGCGGACCACCACGGCAGCCTGTGCAACATCGGCGTGGCTGGCCAGTGCGGCTTCGACCTCGCCCAGCTCGATCCGGAACCCCCGGACCTTCACCTGATCGTCGACCCGGCCGACGAAGTCCAGCTCACCCCCGTCACGCCAACGCACGAGATCCCCCGTGCGATACATCCGCGAACCCGCAGCCCCGAACGGATCGGCCACGAACCGCTCCGCCGTCAGCCCCACCCGATTCAAATAACCACGCGCCACACCAGGACCCGCGATGTACAACTCCCCCACCGTCCCCGGAGGAACCGGCCGCAACCCCCAATCCAGCACGTACACCAACGTGTTGTCCAAAGGACGACCGATCGGGGGCGGCGTTTCCTGTCGTGTGGCGGGCGCTTTCCACAGAGTCGAATAGACGGTTGCCTCAGTGGGTCCGTAGATGTTGAGGACTTCGCAGTCGGGCATGACCGCCCGAATGTCGTTCACCGTCTTGGCCGACAGCGCTTCGCCTGCGAGGACGACCGATCCGGCGGTGACGTCCAGCTCGGTCTGGTTCAGCAACACGCCCAGAGCGGAGGGAACCCCGCTGATGAGGCTGCCGTCCCACTTCGGCCGGTTCGCGAGTGCGAGGATGTCCGGCACCAGCTCGATGGTGCCGCCGACGGTCAGGGGGGAGAACAGCTCGAACACGGAGACGTCGAAGGTGAGCGAGGTGGCCGCCAGTACATGGGCCAGTCGTTCCGCTCCCAAGCTCTCCGTCGCCCAGGTCACGAGGTCGGTGAAGCTCTGATGTGCCACGACGACGCCCTTGGGCACGCCGGTGGAGCCCGACGTGTAGATCACGTACGCGGCTCCCAGCAGGGTGAGGGGGCGCACTCTATCTTCGGCTGTGGGGTTGACGGCCGGCTGCGTCTCGATGGCGAGCGCTGCTGCCTGGCCGTCGAGAGCGATGACGTCCACGTGCTCGGGGAACCGGTGCGCGGCCTCGCTGGTCGAGATCACGCATGTGGGAGCCGCGTCCTGGAGCACGAAGTCGATGCGTTCCCGCGGACTCTTGAGGTCCAACGGTAGGTACGCTGCACCGGATTTGAGCACGGCCAGTACGGCGACGATCAAGTCGGCCGTTCGAGGGAGCGCCAGTACCGCCAGGTCTTCGGGGCCGACGCCGCGTCCGATCAGGGCGTGGGCGAGTTGGTTGGCCCGCGCGTTGAGCTCTCCGTAGCTGAGTTCCCCGGCTTCGGAGAGGACCGCCACCGCCTCGGGCGTGCGCTCGACCTGTGTTTCGAACAGCTCGATCACGGTCTCTTCGGGCACCGGACTGCCGGCCGGGTTCCATTCGTGCAGCAGACGGTCGCGCTCCGCGTCCACGAGCACGTCCAGCCTCCCGGTGGGCTGCTCCGGGAGGAACGCCATGGCCGACAGGACTGCTTGGAGGCGGCTCAGTAACTGGTGCGCCTCGTCGTCGGTGAAGACGTGCGGGTTGTAGTCCAGGCGGAACTGCAACACCGGTCCGGGTATCGCGGCCAGCGTCACGTGGTAATGCGTGGCGTCCCGGCTTTCGGCCGCCGCGATGTGCAGGCCTTCGACCTGAGGAAGGGAGTCCCTCTCCAGCGGGTAGTTCTCGAAGGCGACGAGGGTGTCGAACAGCTCTGTCTTGCCCAGCAGTGTCTGGACCCGGGCGAGTCCCATGTGCTGGTGGTCCATCAGTTCGGCCTGCTGGTCCTGGACCCGCTTCAGCAGACCGAGGAGCGACTCCGCCGGATCCAGACGCACCCGCACCGGGATCGTGTTGATGAACAGCCCGATCATCGACTCGATACCCGCCACCTCGGGCGGACGACCCGACACCGTCGCCCCGAACACCACATCATCACGGCCCGTCAACCGGCCCAGCAACACACCCCACGCACCCTGAACCACCGTGTTCAGCGTCAGGCGGTGCCTGCGGGCTACGGCTGACAGCACTTCGGTCAGTTCAGGGGAAAGCTCGGCGCGGACGTACCGCGGCAGCACCGCCGGATCGTCAGGAGATGACGCGGCCAGCAAGGTCGGCTCTTCGAAGTCTTCGAATGCCCTTGTCCAGGCGCGCTCGGCGGCCTGCCGGTCCTGCCCCGCCAGCCATTCGAGGTAGTTGCGATACGGCGTCACCCGCGGCAGCCGCGAATCATCCCCCCGCGACTCGTACAACGCCAGGAGTTCCTTCAACAGCAGAGGAACCGACCAGCCGTCGAGAAGGATGTGATGGCAGGTGAACACCAGACAGTGCCGGTCCACACCACGACGCACCAAGGCAAACCTCAACAGCGGAGGACGCCCCAAGTCGAACCGAACAGCACGGTCCTCCTCCAGCCAGGCATCCAGCCGGACCTCCTGCTCGCCGTCCGGCAGTTCCGACAGATCCACCTCCTGCCACGGCACCTCCACCACCCGCGGCACCACCTGCACGGACTGACCACGGCCCATGCCCCTGAAGGCCACTCGGAGGGTGGCGTGTCGGCGCACCACTTGCTCAGCGGCTGAGCGCAGGGCTGCGGGGTCTGTGTGGCCTTTCAGGTCCAGGGCGAGCTGGACCGTGTACACATCAGGGGTCTGGTCGTCGTAGAGGGCGTGGAAGAGGAGGCCTTCCTGCATCGGCGACAACGGCAGAACGTCTTCGATTCCAGTCTGCTGCGTCTTGGCCATCAGAACGCTCCCCATTCCGCTTCGAGTTCGTCGATGTCGGCTTGATCCACCGAAAGAAGTGGGAGGTCGGAGGGGGTTCGGCCGCCGAGTCCGGGATCGTCACCATGGACCGCCAACGCCCGTAGCGCCTCGACCCACAACCCCGAAAGCTCCTCCACCGACGACTGGTCCAGCAGCCGGCCCGGCCACGACCACACCGCCACCAGACGCGAACCATCCCCGTCATCACGCGTCAACGCGTTCAGCTCCAACGCATGCGCCACCGGCATCAACGCATCCGCACCACCACCCAACACATCACCACCCGCAACCGGCTCCCACGCACCACCAGAACCAGACCCGAACCGGCCCAAATAGTTGAACCCCAACTCCGGCGACCCCAACCCGGCCAACTCCGGACCCGTCTGCGGATTCAAATACCGCAACAACCCATAACCAAGACCGTGATCAGGCAACTCACGCAACTGCTCCTTCACCCGCTTCACCGCCCGGCCAAGCCCCACACCACCAGCCGCCACCTCAGACCACGCCACCGAACCCGGATCCAAACGAACCGGGAACACACTCGTAAACCAACCCACCGTCCGCGACAGATCCACCCCGTCCACGAACTCCTCACGCCCATGCCCCTCAAGATCAAGCACCACAGCACTCTCACCCGACCCGCCACGACGACGACGCCACTCCCCCACCGCCAACACAAACGCCGACAGCAGCACCTCATGCACCCCCGCATGGAAAGCCGCAGGCACCGACGTCAACAACGGCTCCGCAACCGCCGGCTCCAACACCACCGACACCTGACACACCGAACCAAACGTGTCCACCACCGGATCCAACACACCACCACCCGGCAACACACCCGATCCGCCACTCATCCGGCGCCACAGATCCAACTCACCCACACGCCCAAC
>NZ_JBVJUY010000066.1:0-2509 GCF_055604165.1 Streptomyces sp. NPDC037242 | reverse complement strand
AACGGTCGTGACTGCGTGCCTTTTGAAGAATGAGCCTGCGAGTTAGCGGTGTGTAGCGAGGTTAACCCGTGTGGGGAAGCCGTAGCGAAAGCGAGTCCGAATAGGGCGATTGAGTTGCACGCTCTAGACCCGAAGCGGAGTGATCTAGCCATGGGCAGGTTGAAGCGGAGGTAAGACTTCGTGGAGGACCGAACCCACCAGGGTTGAAAACCTGGGGGATGACCTGTGGTTAGGGGTGAAAGGCCAATCAAACTCCGTGATAGCTGGTTCTCCCCGAAATGCATTTAGGTGCAGCGTCGTGTGTTTCTTGCCGGAGGTAGAGCACTGGATAGGCGATGGGCCCTACCGGGTTACTGACCTTAGCCAAACTCCGAATGCCGGTAAGTGAGAGCACGGCAGTGAGACTGTGGGGGATAAGCTCCATGGTCGAGAGGGAAACAGCCCAGAGCATCGACTAAGGCCCCTAAGCGTACGCTAAGTGGGAAAGGATGTGGAGTCGCAGAGACAACCAGGAGGTTGGCTTAGAAGCAGCCACCCTTGAAAGAGTGCGTAATAGCTCACTGGTCAAGTGATTCCGCGCCGACAATGTAGCGGGGCTCAAGCGTACCGCCGAAGTCGTGTCATTGCAGCAATAGGGCCAACGCCCGCTGTGATGGGTAGGGGAGCGTCGTGTGCCGGGTGAAGCAGCAGCGGAAGCTAGTTGTGGACGGTTCACGAGTGAGAATGCAGGCATGAGTAGCGATACACACGTGAGAAACGTGTGCGCCGATTGACTAAGGGTTCCTGGGTCAAGCTGATCTGCCCAGGGTAAGTCGGGACCTAAGGCGAGGCCGACAGGCGTAGTCGATGGACAACCGGTTGATATTCCGGTACCCGCTTTGAAACGCCCAATATCGAATCAGGCGATGCTAAGTCCGTGAAGCCGTTCCGGACCCTTCGGGGAAAGGAAAGTGGTGGAGCCGACGAACCAGACTTGTAGTAGGTAAGCGATGGGGTGACGCAGGAAGGTAGTCCAGCCCGGGCGGTGGTAGTCCCGGGGTAAGGGTGTAGGCCGAGGGGTAGGCAAATCCGTCCCTCATATAAGGCTGAGACCTGATGCCGAGCCGATTGTGGTGAAGTGGATGATCCTATGCTGTCGAGAAAAGCCTCTAGCGAGTTTCATGGCGGCCCGTACCCTAAACCGACTCAGGTGGTCAGGTAGAGAATACCGAGGCGTTCGGGTGAACTATGGTTAAGGAACTCGGCAAAATGCCCCCGTAACTTCGGGAGAAGGGGGGCCATCACTGGTGAGGGAACTTGCTTCCTGAGCTGGGGGTGGCCGCAGAGACCAGCGAGAAGCGACTGTTTACTAAAAACACAGGTCCGTGCGAAGCCGTAAGGCGATGTATACGGACTGACGCCTGCCCGGTGCTGGAACGTTAAGGGGACCGGTTAGTACACTTTCGGGTGTGCGAAGCTGAGAACTTAAGCGCCAGTAAACGGCGGTGGTAACTATAACCATCCTAAGGTAGCGAAATTCCTTGTCGGGTAAGTTCCGACCTGCACGAATGGCGTAACGACTTCTCGACTGTCTCAACCATAGGCCCGGTGAAATTGCACTACGAGTAAAGATGCTCGTTTCGCGCAGCAGGACGGAAAGACCCCGGGACCTTTACTACAGTTTGATATTGGTGTTCGGTTCGGCTTGTGTAGGATAGGTGGGAGACTTTGAAGCGGCCACGCCAGTGGTTGTGGAGTCGTCGTTGAAATACCACTCTGGTCGTGCTGGATGTCTAACCTCGGTCCGTGATCCGGATCAGGGACAGTGTCTGATGGGTAGTTTAACTGGGGCGGTTGCCTCCCAAAGGGTAACGGAGGCGCCCAAAGGTTCCCTCAGCCTGGTTGGCAATCAGGTGTTGAGTGTAAGTGCACAAGGGAGCTTGACTGTGAGACCGACGGGTCGAGCAGGGACGAAAGTCGGGACTAGTGATCCGGCGGTGGCTTGTGGAAGCGCCGTCGCTCAACGGATAAAAGGTACCCCGGGGATAACAGGCTGATCTTCCCCAAGAGTCCATATCGACGGGATGGTTTGGCACCTCGATGTCGGCTCGTCGCATCCTGGGGCTGGAGTCGGTCCCAAGGGTTGGGCTGTTCGCCCATTAAAGCGGTACGCGAGCTGGGTTTAGAACGTCGTGAGACAGTTCGGTCCCTATCCGCTGTGCGCGTAGGAATATTGAGAAGGGCTGTCCCTAGTACGAGAGGACCGGGACGGACGAACCTCTGGTGTGCCAGTTGTCCTGCCAAGGGCATGGCTGGTTGGCTACGTTCGGGAGGGATAACCGCTGAAAGCATCTAAGCGGGAAGCCTGCTTCAAGATGAGTATTCCCACCTCCTTGAGAGGGTAAGGCTCCCAGTAGACGACTGGGTTGATAGGCCAGATGTGGAAGCCCGGTAACGGGTGGAGCTGACTGGTACTAATAGGCCGAGGGCTTGTCCTCAGTTGCTCGCGTCCACTGTGTTAGTTCTGAAG
>NZ_JBVJUY010000065.1:0-4755 GCF_055604165.1 Streptomyces sp. NPDC037242 | reverse complement strand
ATCGGCCCGGACGCCCCCATCATCACCACCGACGCCCGCCACCGCGCGGACGCCAAGAGCGCGCTCATCACGCTCGTCGAGCACGCCCTCATGGCGCGTCTCAAGTAGGCGCGCACGAAAGCGGATCGAGAAAAAGGGGGCGGGCTGTGTCGTACGACACGGCCCGCCCTTCTCGTTCATAACGTTTCGACAGAGAATTGCCCGTAGTCGGACACACGGTGCGTTCGGCCGGTTTCGCTGCGCTCACAACTAGCCCCTTTTTTGCCGCAGGACGCTCTTTATGTCCGATTTATGTGGGGCATAAGGCTCTAGGAATGGCTGGTTTCAACTGTTTGGAACACGGCCGTTAACCGTGCTGGAATTCAACGAACTAGCTAGTAGCACCGCCGAGAGGTTGTTGGTCGAGTGAGGCGAAGCAACTCGAGCCCCGCGGATGAACCCGCGCGCGGCAACTTCACCCCGCCGCCGCGCGCGGCCACGTCACCCGTCGACGTACCCGTGGACCCCCCGGCGGGCGGCGGCAGCACCAGCAGGTTCTCGCCCCGCAACTGGCGTGTGCCGACCCGTCTGAACGCCATCCTGCTCGTGCCCGTCCTCGTCGGACTGGTCATGGGCGGCTTCCAGGTGAAGGGCTCCATCGACACCTGGAACGAGGCCAAGGACGCCGAGAAGACCGCCCGCATCGTCCAGGCCGCCGCCGAGTACGGCCAGGCCCTGCTCAACGAGCGCGACCTGACGGCCGAGCCGCTCCTCAAGGGCGAGAAGAACAGCGAGATCGTCGCGAAGGCGTACGCGGCCACGGACTCGGCCCAGGCCAAGTTCACCGAGGCCTCGAAGGACCTGCCGAAGAAGCAGGGCCTGGAGCGCCGCCTGGAGCTCTTCCACCGCGAGGAGCCGAAGCTGGAGCAGGTCCGCAAGACGGCCTACATCGCTCCGGAGTCGGCGAAGAAGAACCTCCCCACCACGGCGGGCCCCATCCCGACCGAAGAGGGCTATGTGCTGGTCCAGCACTACCTCATGCAGTTCTCGAACGAACTGGGCCTCGGCACCGGCAACGTGACCTCCTACGGCCGCATGGTCTACGCCCTGGAGCTGGCCAAGGCCGCGAACTCGCTCCAGCGTTCCGTGGGTACGCACCTGCTGGTCCGCCCGAACGAGAACGAGGACATCCGCAAGGCCCAGCTGGTCGCCTTCTCCTCGTACGCCTACCTCGAAGAGATAGCCATCGGCGAGTACGTCGCCGCCGGCACCGAGGAGGACACCAACCGCCTCCGCGAGATCATGGCCGCGAAGTCCCAGGACGGCGCCGCCAAGCTCACCGCCGCCAAGACGGCGGCGGAGCAGGCCGGCACGGTCTTCAAGGCTCCCCCGGTGGTCAACGGCTCCGCGCTCACCGGCATGACCGAGGCGATAGCCAGCGGTGAGAAGAACACCAAGCTGGCCCAGAACGGCACCACCGCGCCCGCCTGGCAGGCGGCCGCCACCGCGAAGTTCGACGGCTACGCCGAGATCGAGAAGGAATTCCTCGACAAGGCCCTCGCCGAGAGCATCGCGATCTCCGACAGCGCCCGCAACGACGCCATCATCAACGGCGCCATCGTGGTCGTGGCCCTCCTCGCCGCCTTCATCATGGCCGGCATGATGGCCCGCCAGATGAGCCGCGCGATGAGCCGCCTGCGCACCGCCGCCTTCGACGTCGCCGAGCAGCGCCTGCCGATGCTCGTCGACCAGCTCTCGCGCACCGACCCGGGCAAGGTCGACACCCGCGTCACGCCGATCCCCATCGACTCCCAGGACGAGATCGGCGAGGTCGCCCGCGCCTTCGACCAGGTCCACCGGGAAGCGGTCCGGCTCGCCGCCGAGCAGGCGCTCCTGCGAGGGAACGTCAACGCGATCTTCACGAACCTCTCCATGCGCAACCAGTCGCTGATCGAGGGCCAGCTGAGCCTCATCACCGACCTGGAGAACAACGAGGCCGACCCGGACCAGCTGGAGAACCTCTTCCGCCTGGACCACCTGGCCACCCGTATGCGCCGCAACGGCGAGAACCTCCTCATCCTCGCGGGTGAGGAGCCGGGCCGCCGCTGGGACCAGCCGGTGCCCCTCGTCGACGTCCTGCGCGCCGCCTCCTCCGAGGTGGAGCAGTACGAGCGCATCGAGCTCTCGGGCGTCTCCGAGGCCGAGATCCACGGCCAGGCCGTGACCGACCTCGTGCACCTGCTCGCCGAGCTGCTGGAGAACGCCACCACGTTCTCCTCCCCGCAGACCAAGGTCCGCGTCAACGCCACGCGTCTGCCCGACGGCCGCGTGATGGTCGAGATCCACGACAAGGGCATCGGCCTCACCGCCGAGGACTTCGCGGACATCAACCACAAGCTGGCCAACCCGCCGACCGTGGACGCCGCGATCTCGCAGCGCATGGGTCTGTTCGTGGTCGGCCGGCTGGCGGACCGCCACGGCATCCGCGTCCAGCTGCGCCCCTCGGGCGAGGCGGCCGGCACCACGTCGCTGGTCATGCTCCCCGACGCCATCACCCACGGTGGCGGTGGCGAGGGCGTGCCCGAGGACGACTTCACGGTCTCCTCGATGATCCCGCAGCAGCAGGCGCAGCAGGCCGCGCCGCAGCGCACGGCCGCCGAGCTCGGCTTCGACGACTCCCGCTACGAGGTCCACCGGGCCGACCAGCCGGGTCCCGACGCCCGCGATCTCGACCCCGTCGGCCGGTCCCTGGGACGCGAGGAGCGCCGGGCCGCGCTGGAGGCCCAGGTGGGCTATCCGCAGGAGCAGGCGCCGTACGCGGACCACTCCGCCCAGGAGTATCCGGAACCGCAGCCCGAACACGGCTACCAGTCGTACCAGGGCTACGAGCAGCAGCCCGAGCAGGGCTACGAGGGCGCGTACGACTCCCCCCAGGCTCAGCAGCCCCAGCAGGGCTACGACGCCTACCCGCAGCAGGGGTACACGTATCCGGAAGCCGAGTACCCGGATCAGCGGCAGGATCTCCCGGCCTACGACAATGGGTACGAAGCCCAGTCGCAGCAGGCCGAGTGGCCCGAGCAAAACTCCTACTCCGGGGCCTACCAGCAGGATTACGGGACCGAATCGGAATCCCCGGCCGCTCCCGAACCGGCCCGGGACCGCGTAGGCTTCGACCGTCCGGGCGCCGCTGCCGACACCGGTCACACGATGACCGGAGCGGGCCTGCCGCGTCGCGGCAGCCAGCAGCAGTGGCAGCCGGCACAGCAGGAAGCGGAGTCCAAGGGATCCCTCTTCGAGCAGCGGCCGCAGCGTCAGCAGCAGGCCGCCGCCCCGGAGCAGGCCCCGGAAGAGACAGAAGGCTCTGCGGCCTGGCGCTCGCGCAACGACGAGCGCTGGCAGCAGGCCGGAAAACTCCGTGAGCCGAAGGCGGGCGGGGTCACCCCGTCCGGTCTCCCTCGGCGGGTGCCCAAGGCCAACCTGGTCGAGGGTGCCGCGGAGACGACCCCGCAGGGCGGCCCACAGGTCTCCCGCGCACCGGAGGACGTCCGCGGCAGGTTGAGCAACCTGCGGCGAGGTGTCCAGCAGGGACGCAGTGCGGGTTCCGAGCAGTCAAGTAACAGCTATGACCAGGAGCGTTAGTGTGAGCCCGATGAGCCAGGCGGCACAGAACCTGAACTGGTTGATCACCAACTTCGTGGACAACACCCCAGGGGTGTCCCACACCGTGGTGGTCTCCGCCGACGGCCTTCTTCTGGCGATGTCCGACGGATTCCCGCGCGACCGCGCCGACCAGCTGGCGGCCGTGGCCTCCGGTCTGACGTCGCTGACCGCAGGAGCCTCCCGCATCTTCGAGGGTGGGGCCGTCAACCAGACCGTGGTCGAGATGGACCGGGGGTTCCTCTTCCTCATGTCCGTCTCCGACGGATCGTCCCTCGCGGTGCTCGCGCACCCCGAGTGCGACATCGGCCTCGTGGGTTACGAGATGGCCCTTCTGGTGGATCGTGCGGGCACCGTACTGACGCCGGACCTGCGTGCGGAGCTGCAGGGAAGTCTTCTCAACTAGCAGACAGGCAGTGCGTTTCGCGCCATCGCACCATAGGGTGCGGTGGCGCGGTTCCACAGGGAGTACTGCGTTCTTGGAGTCGGAGGAGGAAACGTGACAACACCCGGAGGACATCCTTATGGCGGCGCGCAGCAGCCGCAGGGTGGGCACGACCAGAACCGCTTCAACTTCCCCTCCTCGCCGAGCAACCGGCCCGTGCCGGAGCACAACCCCTACCAGCAGCAGCCGTACGGCCAGCCCCAGCAGCAGCCCGGGCGTCCGTCGCAGCAGCCCTACCGGACCTCGCAGCCGCAGGCCCCGAAGGCTCACAACCCGCTGGTGCGCCCGTACGCGATGACCGGCGGCCGGACCCGGCCGCGCTACCAGCTCGCCATCGAGGCGCTGGTCAGTACCACGGCCGATCCCGCCAGGCTGCAAGGGCAGTTGCCCGAGCACCAGCGCATCTGCCGCCTGTGCCAGGAGATCAAATCCGTCGCGGAGATCTCGGCACTTCTCTCCATTCCTCTTGGTGTCGCCCGGATCCTCGTCGCCGACTTGGCGGAGGCGGGCCTCGTCGCCATTCACCAGCCCGGCGGCGATGAGTCTGCCGGCGGCCAGCCAGATGTGACACTGCTCGAAAGGGTGCTCAGTGGACTTCGCAAGCTCTAACGGCGGAGCGGCTCCTCGCTCCACCACCTCCGCGAAGATCGTGGTGGCGGGCGGCTTCGGCGTGG
>NZ_JBVJUY010000064.1:0-7085 GCF_055604165.1 Streptomyces sp. NPDC037242 | reverse complement strand
CGCGGAGCGGGTCCCTAGGCGCTGCGCGCCTAGGAGCGAACCGCCCCGCTTCGCGGGGCGGTAACGCGGGCCTCCGGCCCGCTAGTGCCACCCCTCCGGGGTGGTTCTTCTCCGCTCCGCTCCGAAGAAGGAAGCGAGCCTCCCCGCTCCGCGGGGAGGTAACGCGGGCCTCCGGCCCGCTAAGGCCGGCCCCTTCGGGGCCGATTCCTCTCCGCTCCGCTCCGAGGAGGAAGGAAGCTCCCCGCTTCGCTTCGTCCGGGGACCTGCGCTCCACCCGGACGGGGAGCGCTTCGCGCTCCCAAGAGACCTCCCGCGCTGCGCGCGGGAGGTGACCCCGTTTCACGGGGCCAGGCCTTCAGCCTGTTGGGGTGGATCCGCTTCGCTCCTCCACCCCTGGCCCTTCCGGCTGCGCCTCCAGAAACAGCCCGCTGCGCGGGCGGCTAGCAGCGAGGGGCCTGGGTTCAGTCCTGCTCCGGGGACGCCCTCCTCCCCGGAGCAGGACTGAACCCTAAGTCGTGCCGTACGCCCCCGGAGGGCGGTTAACCGCCCCAGGGACCTCGGTGCCGTCGGGGTAGGTGACGGTAGCGAAGCATGAGGAGACCCAAACCTGCACGCAGTCCGTTTGGTACGAGACCTCGAAGGGGCGGTCACTCCAGGTTCCGTACGAGGTCACGATGACGTTCTCACCGGGGAGCAGCCAGTAATCCTGCCCGACAGGCTCCAGGAAAAGCTCCAAGAGCTCATCCCTGTCGTTCCCGACCAGGATCGGAACAGGGTTGCCCAGCGACCGGATCCCCTCGTCGCTGAAATCCCCCTCCAGAGCTTCCATGTTCCGGGCCAAAGGTGCCGTGATGTCAGCCATGCTCAGCGACACGGCCGATGGGCCAGACGATGGCGAGCCGGCGCCGAACAATCGCTGCCAGACGGCTCTCCTACTGCCCGAGCGCAAGCCTTCTCCGTCCTCCGTCACCAGGCTCCCCTTACTCCGACTCGCCCACAACCTACCCGACCACCAGCTCACGCTACCCGGTCACCCAACCACGGTGGTGAGCCCACCTGTGTCCGCCGGGGGATCCATCGAACCGAGAGAGTGCTTCAATTTATATTGCAGATAGATTTTGGGATACGCGGACACCTCCCCCGAACCCCCCGCGCCCACACGTGTCGCCGACTGGTGCTCCTGCACAACCCCAGCTCAGGGGCGTGACGACTGATCAGATTTACTGACCTGCGAGAACGACGCCTCGAAAGATGTCGGCGAGGAAGCCACCCGGTCTGACCGCTGCTCAGTGGTGCTACCGGTAGTGGGCGGTTCCACCGTAGGTCATGCCCAGCGCCACGGTGAGCTGTTTGACGTCGAGTTCGTCGGCGAGGGTGGGCAGCCGTGTGGAGCGCAGGACGCGCGGGAGGAGGCCGACCGGGTCGAGACTGTCACGGATGTGGGCCGCGCCAGCCGGGTCGGCGGTCACTCTGGTGAGCCGGGTGACCAGTACGTGCGGATTCTGCGTGTGCAGGGCTCTTCTGTGGGCGAGACAGCCTTCCAGGGCCTGCCACGTGGCGTTGTCGAGGGCGAGGTCGACTCTGCGCCCGGGGAAACGGACCGTCGGGGATGCCATGCTGATGTGGTCGCGGAGTTCGGTAGTGGTGGCAGCGTGGAGGAGAGCCGCCAGGCCGATCAATGCCTCGTGCGGCAGGACAATCCTTGCCGGCACTCCAGCGGCGGTAGAGGGCGCGCTGCTCATCGAGAGTGAGCGTTGAGCCTCTGAGTGCAGCAGCAAGCCGGTGCGGTGGGCGTGGGAGAAGGACTGCCGCAGGCCCGCGAGCCAGGAAGCCCGGCGGGCCGGGTTGCGTTCCAGGAACGCTTCCAGGTCGGTGACGTTCACGCCTGCCCAGGTGGTGAGGCCCTCCGCGTGGAGGTGGCGTGCCAGGTCCCTGATGGTGTCGAGGCGGATCTCGATGGTCTTGGGCTGATTCGGTCGCAGCCCGAGACGCTCGGCATCCTCTCGCTGGGCCACCAGAGCCTCGGCGAAGGCTCGTACGGCGGGGCGTAGCGGAGCCGGGACAGCCTGGATCCTGCGCTCGCGGCGAGCGGTTGCTTGTGGCTCCTCGGTGTCGGCGGGTGGGGCGAAGAGGCGGTGGGTGTGGAAGAAGTCGGCGAGCGGTCGTCTGAGCCAAGGGGTCGTTCGGTGCGCGGCAGCGAGCAGGGTGTCCGGGTCGATGGACTCGGTATCGATGACGAGACGGGTGTGTGAGCGAGGGCGTCCGCGGCGTAGAAGGCGTGGCGGTGGGTCGTCAGATGCGCAGCCAACGCGTCCCACCACGAGGGTGTGCAGGGCATGCGACTGGCCCAGCCAGCCGCTCGGGTCCGCACCGTATGAGGCGACTGCTCGTAACAGCGCTTGCACGTGCCCCGCGCCCACGGGTCGCAGCTTCGAGGATGCGCCGGCGCCCGCAGCGCTGGCACGGCCCAATGGCGAGAATGCGGCCATGACGCTTCTGGAGGACGGCCTGAGCGTGGTGAAGGCCAGGTTGAGGTCGGCTCGTCCGCACTGCGGGCACAGCTGCCCCGCCAGCGCGGAAGTATCGACCCACGCCTCCTCATACTGATGGCGGCCTGCTTGGTGTCGGCCTCAGAGGGTGCGGGCCGTGATGTCGCCGTAGGCGGTGGTGGCGTGGATGTTCAGGGTGGCGGCTTCGGTGTTCGTCAGCGCGTTGTGGATGCGGCCGTAGGCGGTGCCGGCGTCGAGGCTGGCGGAGGTGCCGCGGGCGGCGGCGACGGAGATCTGGCCGTACTCCGTGCGCAGGGTGAGGGTGCCGGTGACCGCCTCGGTGATGGTGAGGTCGCCCTTCTGGGTGGTGATCTCGCCGGGGCCGGCCAGGCGGCCGATCGTGACGGTGCCCGCGGCGAGGGTCAGGCGGGCGCTGGCGGCCTCGTCGAGCTGGACCGTGCCCTGTGCGACCTCGAAGACCACGTCTCCGAGGCGGCCGACGCCGCGGAGTTCTGCGACGGCCGCCTTCGCCTCGATGTGGGAGTCGGCGGGCAGGTGGACGGTCACTTCGACCGATCCCGAGTTGCCGAGGAGGCGGTTCTTGGCCGGTGCGGATCCGATGCGCAGGACGCCGTCGGTGTACTCGGCCGTCGTCTGCTGCGCCGCCTTTGTGTCCCGGGCGTTCGAGGGGTCGGCGGGCAGGACCTCGACGGTGGTGTCGGAGCGGTCGGCGGCGATGAGGCGGATGCGTCCCGCGGGGATGTCGAGGACGGCGGCGATCGGGGCGGTGGTGTCGAACTTCTGCATGGTCTTTTCCTTCGACTCGTTGTTCGCGATGAAGGAAAAGCTACGTTGCGTTTTGAGTGATGGCAACATAGTCGTTGCGTTGCTTGTGGATTTTTGCAGGTCAAGTAGGGTAAATCGTTGCGATGAGGGGTGAGGGTTAATGCAACGATGAGTGGTGAATGTTGCAATGGGGTGGGGGTGAACGCTACTGCGGGGCGGCTATGGCCGCGTATCCGTTCTGGATCGCGAAGACCGTCAGCTGGGTCCGGTTGGAGGTGCGCGTCTTGGTGCGCAGGCGGCGGAGGTAGGTGTCGACGGTGTGGGGGCTCAGGCAGAGCTGGCGGGCGATGGAGGAGACGGTGTCGCCTGTGCTGAGGAGGACGAGCACTTGGCGCTCGCGTCCGGTCAGGGTGGGTGCGGTGTCCTTCATGCTGCTGCCTCCTGGTGTGCTGGTACGGGGGTGGTGTCTCGGGCGCGGGTCGGTCAGCCGCCCCAGGAGGTGTCGGTGGGGTCCTGGCAGCCCCGCATGCCGCAGTTCGTGTCCGGCAGTTCGGTGATGTCGCCGGCGAGGACGGCTGTCGAGGTGGCTTCGGGTCCGGTCGAGGTGACGAGGGGCACGGCCGGGAACGCGAGCAGGACAGCGGTCGTCATGATCAGCAGGAAACGCTTCACGGGAACTCCGGAGGGGGCTGGAGGATGCGGTCTTTGCAGGTCATCTGGTATTCAGCTACTGGTGGGAGCCTGCCGGGTCATCCGGGGCGTCGGCAACGGATCATGCACCTCACCAAGTTGCATGGCAGTTTGGAGTCGGGGGGTCAAAGTGGCCTTTAGTGGCACGGGGGCGGATGAAAGCGGCGACGAGAGCGGCGCTCTGGAGGCCGAACTCGCGCTGTACGACTGGGCACTTCAGCACCAGAGCGTCGACACCGCCAGGGCGGCGGTGGAGCTGCGCCTGAGCCGGTCCGAGCTGGACGCCGCCGCGGAGCGGCTGCGGGAGGCGGGGCTGATCCAGCGCGTGCCCGGTGACCACACCCGGGAGCACGCGGTGGCCCCGGAGGCCGCCACGGGAGCGCGCGTCGCCTCCCTGGAGGCGCGGATCCGGGAGCAGCAGTTGCAGATAGCCGGGATCCAGATGCGGGCCGCGCGCTTCGCGCCCGTCTACCACCACCGGGGCACGCGCGACACGCTCCGCTCAGCAGGAGGACGGCCGCCGCGCTGACGGGGGCGGCCGCGAGGGCGCTCCACCACACCATCCGGGTCGGGGCCACGGACTCCCGTGCCCGGCCCAGGACGACGGTGACCGCGAGCCATCCCAGGCCGGAGCCGACGCCGAACGCACCGATCATCCGCTCGGCGGTGTCCGCCTGGACCTGCCCGAGCCAGATGGCCAGTTCCTCGGTGGCGGCTCCCACGCACAGGTACATGGCGCACTCCGCGGCGACGGCGTACCGCACGACCCGGTCGCCCCACAGGGCGCGCAGGCCGTCGGCCATCGCCGCGAGGCCGGTCTGCGCGGTGCGGTCGGAGGCCGGTGACGAGGGCAGCGGGAGCAGGCACAGGGCCGCCACGGCGAACGTCAGGCCGTTGAGCAGCAGCACCCACTCGATGCCCCAGCCGCTGAGCAGGGCCGCCCCCAGCAGGGGGCCGAGCGTCATGGCGGCCCCGGTGGCGGCGTCGAGCAGAGAGTTGGCGGCCATGAGGCGCCCTGCGGGGATGGCGTCCGGCAGGATGCTCGACAGGGCCGGAACCCGGACCGCCGCGAGGACCTGGAGCACGCCGAGCAGCACCACGACGGCCACCACGTGCCCGCCGGCGGCGGCGACGGCCATGGCGACCGTGACCAGGGCCGAGGCCAGGTCCGTGGCGATGGCCACGCCGCGCCGGTCGAACCGGTCGGCGATCAGTCCCGCGAAGGGCGACACGGCCACCTTGGGCAGGTGGAACACGACGAAGGCCAGCACGCCGGCCAGCGAGGATCCCGTGGTCTGCTGCACCCACAGGGGCAGGGCGAGGAACTGCAGGTACCCGCCCGCGGTCGACAGGCTCCGACCGGCCCATAGGGTCCAGAACACCGTGCCCAGTGGTGTGTGTTCCGGTTGTCGTGTCGTCGGCTTGTGCTTCATGCCGCACGTCCTGGGGCGTGGGCGGCTTCCAGTGCGGCCAGGGCGTACTGGGCCTTGGTACGGACGGTACGGGCCCGGCCGAGCCATGCGTCCGTCCCGTCGGCGAGCTCCTCCAGCAGCCGCAGCGCGCGCGGGGCGGAGGAGTTGACCTCCACCTCCACGCACGCGTAGGTCCCGACCGGCGGGCAGCCGTCGGTCGGGGCGCGGAAGGTGACGAGGTCCAGGCTGTAGGCGACCTCGGTGCCGTGCCGGTCCCGGCCCAGGCACTTGACCCGCCGCTGGCTGGCGACGGCGACCGGGGCGAGCGGCCCCTCGGCCAGCCCGCAGTCGCGCACGTGCCCGACCGGCAGCCGCCGCGGGTCGTCGAGGGCCTCGGGCACCTCGGCGGGAGTCAGGCGTTCGGCCAGCTCCAGGCCGTCGCGCCAGGCGTGTCGGCGTACCGCCTGTTTGAAGGTCATCCAGCACACGTCGGATGCGCTGCCGACGTTGACGACGACTCCGAGGGTGTGGCCGGCGCGGATCAGCGAGCGGTGCGCGTCGTCCACGTAGACGGTGGAGGAGACGAAGGTCAGCGGTGGGCGCAGGGCTTCCAGCGCCGTGGTGAGGATGCTTCCCTCGAAGAACCGGGCGGGGTCCTGGATCCCGTCGTACTCGGCGGGGTCCAGGTCCCACTTGCATTCGTGCTCGACCCCGACGGAGGCCGTCCGGCCCGGGACGGTTCGGGGGGTTGGGGCTTCTCCCGGCGCCGGGGGCGTGTCGGGCATAGGTTCCGCTCCTAGGGTGTGAGGTGTGCCCGGTGCGGGCGGGGCCGGGGCCGTGCCGCGGGGCTCACGGCCGCGGTTGTGGGACCGTGAAGATGTCGATGTCCTCGTCGGTGAGGGGCAGGACGCCGCGCAGCACGTCGCGCAGGACGTCCGCGCACGGGGGCGGGGGCCTGAAGTGGCCCGATTTCATGTTGGCGATGACCATGCAGTCCTGCGGCCCGCCCAGGACGGAGAGTTCGCCGGCCGCCCGTACCCTCAGGCGCTCGGGGACCAGCATCGGGTGCACCACCCGCATGCCGTCCACGCGGCGGTCGGGGGTCCGGCCGAACACCATCTCGGCCAGCGTGAACGGCTCGGGCCACACCAGCAGGCGGTAGGCGTCGTCCACCACATAGATGTGGGTGGGACCCGCCTGGAGCTGCCCGAAGGCCACCTCGGCGCTGGTGACGTGCACCGGCCGGATGGCGCAGGTCTCCCGCAGGTTGCCGTACAGACGGTCGAAAACCGCCCGGTCGTACTCGATGAGCACCGGACGGTCGTGGATCAGCCGGTGGTGGCGGCCCCTGTCCACCATTCCACCGATGTCATATCGCCGTTGGATCTCCTCACCCAGATCGCGGACCCGGCGTGCGACGTCCGCATCCGAACGGTCTTTTACGAGGACCGCCCGCAGGGAAAGCAATTCCTCGTAGAGGAGGAAGACAACGGCCTGGGAATCAGGTCCGTATTTGGCGGACACTTCGGAACGGACCTCTGCGTACCGCGCGAGCAACGGGTGCTCCACGCTGCTCAGCCCCATGACGTACAACCCCTCCCGGGTGGTGAGACGGCCGTGGGGGGGGGGGGGGGGGGGGGGGGGGGGGGGGGGGGGGGGGGGGGGGGGGGGGGGGGGGGGGGGGGGGGGGGGGGGGGGGGGGGGGGGG
>NZ_JBVJUY010000063.1:0-7281 GCF_055604165.1 Streptomyces sp. NPDC037242 | reverse complement strand
CGGCCGGAAGCCCGAGTACGTCCAGTACGCGGGCTTCCGGTCGGCACGCCGAGAGCACGCACCGGACGCCGCTCCTTCCCCACGGACATCCGCCAGACACCCCCTAAGCGCGGAAGACCTTCCGAAGGAGCTCCCCGAACTCGGCGGGGTGCGTGGTCGATCCGGTGTGCCCGCCGGGGAAGTGCAGCAGTTCCGTGCCGAGGCGCTCGGCCAGAAAGGCGGCCGGGCGGTAGGGCAGCTCGCCGCGCGAGTCCTGGCCGCCGGCGAGCACGAGCCGTTGCGACAGTGCCTCCAGCCCGTGGATGTCGGGGGAGTAGGACATGAACGCAGGCACGATGCGCCCGACGAAGTAGGGCAGGTTCGCCATCGTCTGCTCGGCACGCGCCGCTGCCTGCGGCGGAAGCTCGACCTCGGCCTTCGGCTCGGCGGCCTCGCCACCCTTCTGCAGACCCGCGACGAACACCGCCATCGCCGGCATGAGCCCCTCCGCGTGGAACGTGGCCTGCACGCGCCCGATGAGCGCGCGATGTTCAGCCGCGTCCGGCAGGACCTCCACCACCGGCGGCTCGTGCGCTACGAGGCGTTCGACGCGCTCGGGATGGGCGGTGAGGAGGTGCAGGGCGGTGATCGCGCCCGAGCTGGAACCGAAGATGCGCGCGGGCTCACCGGGTGACAGCAGTTCGAGCAACCGGAAGGCGTCGTCGGCGTGTTCCGCCACTCGCTGCTCGGCCTCGGGATCGTCCAGCGCGCTGCGGGACATACCGCGCGGGTCGTAGGTCGCGACGGTATGGGTGGCGGCCAGGTCGTCGACGATGCCGTCGAAGGCCGCCGC
The DNA here is from genome assembly GCF_055604165.1 of Streptomyces sp. NPDC037242. Classification (NCBI taxonomy): domain Bacteria; kingdom Bacillati; phylum Actinomycetota; class Actinomycetes; order Kitasatosporales; family Streptomycetaceae; genus Streptomyces; species Streptomyces sp. NPDC037242. The sequence continues at coordinate 6,449 of NZ_JBVJUY010000063.1, read as the reverse complement.
GCCGCCCGCCCCTCCGGGGATCAGCAGCAGGAGCGGGCCCCGGCCGCGCACCTCGTAGTGCAGGGTTGCGCCGTTCACGCGCAGGCTGCCCATGGTCGGGCCGGTCATGCGGAGTCTCCTTCTCGGGACGGGGGCCAGTGCTCCAGGAGGGTGTGGAGGGCGTCGAGTGCGCGGATCCAGGACTGCTGCGGCGACCGCTCGTGTGCGAACCCGCCCGCGGCCTCCAATGCGACGAAGCCGTGGAAGGTGCTGCGCAGCAATCGGACCGCGTCGGTCAGGTCGGGTTCGGCCAGTCCGTAGCCGCGCAGCATGCCGTAGGTCAGCTCGACCGCGCGCCGCGGCCCCGGCGCCTTCGCGGCCAGTTCAGGGTCGATCCGGATCGGGGTCTGCGTCGCGGCGTAGCGGCCGGGATGCGTGTGGGCGTACTCCCGCCAGGCATTGGCGAACGCAACCAGCGCGTCCTTGCCCGCCCGCCCGGCTGTCGCCTCCGCGATGCGGATCGTCTTCTCGTCCGCCGCCAGCAGCGCGATCCGGCCGCGCAGGTCCTCAAGACCTCGGACATGTGTGTAGAGGCTCGCATCCTTCACGCCCAGCCGCCGCGCCACCTGCGACATGGTCACCTGGTCGAGCCCGACCTCGTCCGCCAACTCGGCGCCTGCGACCGTCACCCGCTCCGCCGTCAGCCCTGCCCGAGCCATGCCGGCCTCCTCGTTCCTAGGAGCCCTAACTTAAACCTAGTGGCCCTAGGTTTGCAAGGGGGGAGGTGGTGACGCGAACCAGCCCCTGATCCGCGCGAGCATCGTCAGAACGTGTGCAGGAGCGGGCTCTTGACCCTCACGCGGCGTCAGGCCGCACGGTCGGTGCCGTGGGAGATCACTGGACCGTGGGACGTGTCGCCGAGCTGGCCGGCGTGAGCGTCCGCACGCTGCATCACTGCCGGGCCTATTCGGCCGGCGACGTGGAGCGGCTGCGAGAGGTGCTGGCCTACCGACGCGTACTTGGAGGATCACGTGCGCCGTGCGGTGTCGGCGTGGACGAGGGTCGGACCGCAGGCCGGACAACGGGCGGTACGAAACCTCAGTGACGACCTCTCCGGCCGTTGGGCCGAGCGCACGGCCACCTCGCCGACCTCGACACGGCAGACCTCGGCCTGCGCCTGATCACGGCCTGATCGCCTGATCACCTGAACGTCGTGACGTGATCAGGGGGAATTCAGATCTTGAACATCCTCTGTTCTAATGACATGTGAAATATCACATGTCATTAGCGCCGACCGAGAGTCCTTGGTCGGTGATTCCTCACAAGGAAGATGAACCTCAATGAACCGCTTAGCTCTCCTCGCCGCCAGCGCCGTAGGTCTGACCGTCTTTGCGATCAGCCCGGCCAACGCCACCGTTCTGCCGGCCGACACGGCCGAGACCGTCACCTCCTGCGGGAACTCCGGCCTCCAGGCAGGCCTGGCCACCCGGGTGTGCGCCGACGTCACCGGTACCACCGTCGAGTTCTACGGGACGGTCGGCCTCGCCGGCCCGCCCTCTCCGGGCAGCCCGGCACCCACCCCGAAGGAACTGTTCACCACCTTGTCCACGCAGGTCGTCGGTGCCGCCGCGCCCGAGACGCTGTCCAGGCAGGTCATTTTCGTCGCCTCCAGGCTCGAGGTACGCGGCCTCGTCAGCACCGTCCCGTGCGGCTCGACCATCCGCGGCACCTTCGGCGTGGCCTCGTTCCCGCGACCGGCCAGCCCGGTGGTCCACGAAGTCACCATCACCTGCTGAGACCCCCCTCGCGCATGGGCTGGCCCGGCGGCAGGCAGGGCCGGCACCATGAGCCGGAGCCCCGCCGTCCGATGACGGCGGGGCTTCGCCGGGCGGCCGACTCTCGTCATAAGCTGTTGGGCCCCGTACGCGATGGACAGGAGGCCGTGATGGCCGAGACGGCCGAGACGGCGTTAGCCGAGGTCATGGCCGAGCTGGCCGGGCTCGATGAGCCGAAGGCGCGCGCGGTGAACGAGAAGCACGGCGACGACCACGGCGTGAACCTCGGCAAGCTGCGTGCGCTCGCGAAGCGGCTGAAGACACAGCAGGAACTCGCGCGCGGTCTGTGGGGGACGGGGGACAGCGCGGCGCGGCTCCTGGCGATGCTGATCTGCCGGCCGAAGGCGTTCGGGCGGGACGAACTGGACGCCATGTTGCGCGAGGCGCGCACGCCGAAGGTGCACGACTGGCTCATGAACTACGTGGTGAAGAAGAACCCGCACGCGGAGGAACTGCGCGTGGCCTGGTCGGATGATCCGGATCCGGTGGTCGCGAGTGCCGGCTGGGCGTTGACCACCGAGCGGGTGGCGAAGAAGCCGGAGGGCCTCGATCTCGCGGGGCTGCTGGACGTCATCGAGGCGGAGATGGCCACCGCCCCGGACCGCTTGCAGTGGGCGATGAACCACTGCCTGGCGCAGATCGGCATCGAGCGTACGGAGTTCCGGGCCCGGGCGATCGACATCGGCGAACGGCTGGGCGTACTCAAGGACTACCCGACCTCGCCCGGGTGCACGTCCCCGTTCGCGCCGGTCTGGATCAACGAGATGGTGCGGCGCCAGCAGGCTTGACCGACGGAGGCCCACTGGTACCGACCGTCACCTGCCGGCGCCGTCGGCGAGCCCCGACCGGAGCCGGGCCCAGTCGTCAGTCTGATCACGCCAAGCGGGACTCTCGTAGCTGGCCGTCTTCGCTTCGGGCAAAGAGATCCCGAACGTGCACGTCCAGAGCCGTCCGGTGCGGAGTCACCGCGCCGGGCCCAGGAACTGGGTGGCCGCCAGGCGTGCGTACAGGCTGTCCTGGTCGAGCAGTTCCGTATGGGTGCCCACCGCGCGTACCCGCCCCGCGTCCATGACTACGATCCGGTCGGCGTGGGTCACCGTAGAGAGGCGGTGTGCCACGACGAGGACGGTGGTCTGCCGGGCGGCGTGCGTGATGACGTCGCGTACTGCCAGTTCGTTGACGGCGTCGAGCTGCGAGGTCGCCTCGTCCAGGAGCAGCAGCCGGGGTTTGCGCAGCAGGGCGCGGGCGATGGCGATGCGCTGGCGTTCGCCGCCCGACAGCTTGGTGCCGCGGTGTCCGACCGGGGTTTCCAGGCCCTGCGGCAGGCGGTCCACCAGCGTGTCCAGCTTCGCCCGGACCAGGACGTCGTGGATGTCCTGGTCGGTCGCGTCGGGTGCCGCGAAGACCAGGTTCTCCCGCAACGTCCCGGCCAGGACCGGGGTGTCCTGTTCCACGTAACCGATGGCACCGCGCAGCTCCGGCAGCGACCAGTCGCGGACGTCCTTGCCGTCGATCAGGACCCGGCCTCCGGTCGTCTCGTAGAACCGCTCGATCAGCGCGAAGATCGTCGACTTGCCCGCCCCCGAGGGACCGACGAACGCCGTCATCCCGCCGCTGGGCACCTCGAAATCGACCTGGTGGTGGACGGGCGGGAGGTCATCGCGGTAGCGGAAGCCCACGTCCTCGAAGCGGACCGACGCCGGGCCGCCGGCCGTCGCCGATGTACCGGACCAGTCGGGGCGCTCCCGTTCCAGTTCCAGGGGCTCCGTTTCAAGCCGCTCCACTTGGGCGATGCGGGCGATGGCCGCTGATCCTTCCTGATACTTGGAGGCCGCCTCGACCAGCCTGTCCACCGGCTCGATGACGTAGAAGAGGTAGAGCAGGAAGGCGATCAGAGTGGACACGGGGATCGCCCCGGAGGCCACGCGGGCTCCGCCGACGCCGAGCACTGCGAGGAACGACAGCTGCATGGCCAGGCCGACGGACCCCTCCGCCACCGCCTCCCACTTCGCGCTTGTCACGCCGTGCCGCCACGACCGCCGCAGTGCCGCGTCGGCGACCGCGCTCTCGCGCTGTTCGGCACTTGAGGCCTTGACCGTCCGCAGCGCCCCGAAGATCCGCTCAAGGACGGAGGAGACCTCCCCGACCGCCTCCTGCGCGCGCTCGGTGGCCCGCGCGATCCTGGGCATCACCAGGGCGACGGCCCCGCCGATCAGAACCCCCACGGCCAGGGTGACGCCGAGCAGCACGGTGTCCATGAGGGCCATCATGACGACGGCCGCGGCCAGGGTCACGGCTCCGGTGGCACCGTTGACGATCGCCTGGGTGGTGACCGCACGCAGGAGCGTGGTGTCGGAGGTGACCCTGGACATGAGGTCGCCCGGCTGGTTCCGATCGAACTCCGTGAGGCGCAGCCGCAGCAGGCGTCCGACAAGGGTGCGGCGGGCGGCCAGCACGACCGATTCCGCGGTCCGCTCCAGTACGTACGCGCCGAGCGTCTGGACCACCGCGCCCACCACGACGAGCGCGGTGAGGGCCAGGAGGATTCGGCTGATCGTCTCGCCGGAGCCCAGCCGGTCCACGAGCACCTTCGTGGCCAAGGGCTGCAGCAACCCGCTCCCGGCCCCGATGAGGGTGAGCAGGGCGGCGAGCGCGACGGCCTTGCAGTGCGGTCGGAAATGGGCGTACAGCGCCTGGAACGTCTTCGGGGCGGTCAGGCGTGCGGTGTCGGCGGCCGACGTGTCGGTCGCGGTCATGACGTGGTCCTTTTGTCGTCCGGTTGCCCGGTCACTGCGGTCGCGGATCTGAGCACCAGGTCGTGCCGGTGCGTCAACTGGGGTCGGATTGCTCAGCCGGACAATCCGGCGAAGGTCATCCCCGCGTGGTGGACCAGGCCGGCGTACAAGTCGGGCCGGAGGACCGCCAGAATTCCGGCCGCAGCGAGGAATACGAGCAGGCCGGCTTCCCGGCCGCCCCTGAGGTGTCCGTGCGACGAGCACCTGCCCGTCGCGCACCTCTTGCAGGGCCGCGGGCCAGGGGCAGCCGGGGCCGGTGCGCGACCGTCTCGGGCCACTCGTTCGTCGTCCATGCGTCCAGGCTCGTCGCGGGGCAGGCCCACGGGTATCCGGCAGTCATCCGGACCCCATCCCCCAGGTGGCTGGAGCGGACCCCCAGGTGGCGGGTGTGCCCACGGGTGAGCACCCCGGCCGGACCTCATCGGATGTACTGGGCGGGTTTGGTGGCGGCGTTGAGCAGAGACTCCAGCGGTCCGCGGCGGAAGAGGCGGGACCAGAGCGCGGCGAACACGATCGCTCCGAGGATGAGCGCGAGCACGGGCCCCCAGGACACCTGGCTGCTTTCGCCGGCCGGTATGCCCACCGCGGACTGCACGAGGAAGTGGCCGACGTAGGCCGTCAGGGACATCGTGCCCACGGCGATGACCGGCTTCGCCAGACGGCGCAGGCGCGGCAGGCGGTCCATGAGGACCGTCGCACCGACGATCACGAGGATGGCGACGCCGACGCTGCCGATGATGTCGAAGGTGGTGCCGCTGTGCGGTCCGGCGGACAGCAGTTCCGAGGCCGCCCGCTGGGGGGCCTCGAACGATCCGCCGTCGAAGGACGACACCTTCTCGAACCCGGAGGACGACTTCCCGCCCTCCGCCCTGCTGCGCAGCGCGTCCTTGCCCGCCAGGAGAAGGGACAGGCCGTACGCGCCGGCGGTCAGGGCGGCGCCGAGGGCGGCCAGGCGCCGCTGGACGGTGGTGGCGGACAGGTCGAGGCGGGCCAGCGCCATGCCGGCGACCACGAACGACATCCAGGTGATCGTCGGGTAGAAGCCGGTGAGCAGCAGGTCGAGCACACCGACCTCGCTGAGCTTCTTTAGCGGGTCGTAGGCGTTGATGCTCTGCTGGACGGACTCGCTGAGCAGTGAGTTCAGGACGAACGCCAGCTGCGGCGTGACGAGCGCGAGCCCTGCGGCGATGACCGCCAGTGTCCTGGCGGACAGCCGCAGCATGGGCAGGGCGATAAGGAAGTAGACACCGTAGAAGCCGAGGATGATCACACCCCCGTACTCCATCGCCAGCACGCTGCCCAGGGCCAGCAGGACCACGGCGCGGATCGCGATCCGCGCCTTCGCCTGCCGGCCCGCCAGACCGGTCTTCGGCTCACGACGCCCGGCGATCAGCATCAGGGAGAACCCGGCGAGGGTGGCGAACAGCACCGACGAGTGCCCGTCGGCCAGATACCGGACCCAGGTGCCGACGCCGGACGTCGCCGACAGCACCGGGCCGATGTGGACGATGTACATACCGAACACCGCCAACGCGCGGGCCAGGTCTACCCCGACGAGGCGTCCCATCGAGGGACCGCCCTGGGCCGGCACGGCGGGCTCGGGCGAGGTTCGAGGCGCAGGAGGCGACGTCTCCTGGGGCGGCTGCATCTGTGTCATGGGTTGAATCTCGCGGTGACGCCAGGCGGCGGGCCATCCGGCAGGCTTCGGTATCGGCCCAGGGGGGGGGGGGGGGGGCCCCCCCCCCCCCCCGGGGAAGGGGGCCGCGCGATGTGGGAAGAGAGGGGAGGGTCGGGTGTGGTTTCCCTGGCGGTGTGGTGGTGGGGGGGTTTGTCTTTGCAA
>NZ_JBVJUY010000062.1:0-12479 GCF_055604165.1 Streptomyces sp. NPDC037242 | reverse complement strand
AGAGGGGACTTCCGGGGTAAAACGGGGTCCGGGGTCAGAAGCCGTGGGTAAGCAAACCCCCCCCCCCCCCCCCCCCCCCCCCCCCCCCCCCCACCCCCCCGGCCGGTGGGCGCCTCCGGGGTACTCCAAGGGTGACGGTTGCCGGGGCCGTCGTTGAACCCTCCGGGTGGTTTTACGTGGCCGCCCGGCCCGTTCCTGTTCGGCGTGTCCACGCCGCCATCGCACGCAGGCTCGCCGACTTCGCCGCGGCTACCGCAACGACAGTCACCGCAGCCGCTCTCCCGGCGCCGCACGCGCAGGCCCAGACCCGCCGATGCCCGGACCTCCGGCCCCGCGGTCCGGATCGACACCGACAACCGCGTGGGAGGCTGCCGACTCCAACTCCGGCTCCAGCTCGGGTTCCAGCTCGGGTTCCAGCTCGGGTTCTAGACGGTGTGCGCGGCGCCCCCGGGGGCCGCGGCCCGACGTCTAGAGGACGGCGATGCCCAAGGGGCGGACACCGGCGGGCAGTCGCCGGATGGTGCCGTCGGCGAGATCGACGACGGTCAGCCCGTTCCAGTAGCCCTCCCGGGTGTAGCCGCCCGTGACGTACGCCGTCCTGCTGTCGCGGGACACCGCCACGTCCTCGTGCGGGCCGTCCAGCGGGTACAAGCGCTCCTCGCCGCCGGGGGACCTCACGGTGAGCGAGGGCCCCTTGCCCTCCTCCACGGCGCCGGTCCCGACGACGAGCAGCCGGCCGTCGGCGGTGAGGGCGGCCCCGTGCTGGTGGGTGTCGGCCGTCATCGGTTCCACGGTGACCGCGCCGCTGTGCGGGTCCACCACGGCCAGTCGCTCCCCCTCGAAGGCCAGCAGGAGCCGCCCGTCGCCGGGGCGGACGACCGCGTAGTGCGGCTTGAGCCAGGAGGCGAGGCCGCCCTCGGTGCCGTACGGGGCGACCTCGATACGGCGCGGCGCGAGGCTGTCCGCCGCGACCACCGTGACGTCGAAGGAGTCGTGGCCGGTCACGTACACCTGGCGACCGTCGCGGGCGATGTCCACGTCGAAGGGGCGGCGGCCCACCGGCACGGTGGCCGTGACCTTGCGGGCGGCGGTGTCGATCACCTCGAGCACGCCCCGCTGCCCGGGGACGTTGACGCCCACGTACGCGCGCGAGCCGTCCGGCGAGAGCGCGATGCCCATGCCGCCTCCCCGGTACTCCCCGGTTTCGACCGGACCCGTGCCGGTGGTGTACGGGACCAGCGCCACGCGGGTCCGGGCGCGGGCGTCGACCACGGCCACGCCCTCGGCGGTGGCCACCCAGGCGAGGCCGTCCGGGCCGACGGCCAGCCCGTAGGGCGCGGTGCCGACGGCGACGGAGCCGACCGGGCCGTGCTCCGGATCGACGAAGGTGACGGTGTCGGCGCCGAAATCGGCGACGAGCAGGGTCCCTTCGGGGGTGGGAAGGGCCGCGGGCAGCGGGGTTCCGCTCGGGGCGGGCGAGGAGGCGGCGCGGCCTGCTCCGCCCTCGCCACCGGCCGTGGTGCAGCCGCCCAGCAGCGCGACGACGGCCGGCAGGACGACGAGCAGTGCCCGCGACCGTCGGTGCGGCCCGGTCCGGGTCCGCGTCCGGGTCCGGGTCCCGGTCAGGGGCCGATGCATCATCGCGCGCTCCGTCGGGGACGGCCCTCGGAGCCGGGGGTCCGGTCCTGCGCCGCGAGTAGGAGCCGGGCCAGGCCGTCGAAGCCGCGCCGCAGCGCGTGCTCGTACGCCGTGACCCCCTCGGAGTCGGCGAGCCACGGGTCCGCTCCGGCGCCGAGCAGCAACCGGACGATCTCCTCGTGACGCGAGCCGCCGTCGCCGAGGATGACCGCCTCCAGCAGCGCGGTCCAGCCGAGCCGGTTCACGTGGTCGACGTCGATGTCCGTCTCCGCCAGCACGGCCCGCACGTATCCGACGTGCCCGCGTTCGGCGGCCGGGATGAGGGAGACCCCGCCGAAGCGGTTGCGCTGCCCCAGATCCGGCCCGGCCGGGAGCAGGGTGCGCATCATGCTGACGCTGCCCGTCACCCCGGTGACCAGCCAGGGGCTGTCCGCTCGGGCATCGGCGGCGTCGGGGTCGGCTCCGGCGGCAATCAGGACCTCGGCCACAGGGACGTGATCGCCGAGCACGGCGAGCAGCAGTGGCGTACGGAGCTCCTCGTCGCGGACCTCCGGAGCGGCGCCTGCGGCGAGCGCGGCGCGCACCGTGTCGCAGTCCCCGGCTTTGGCGGCATCGAGCAGCAGTCGGTCGTGTGGGTTCATGTGCCCATCGTGGTCCGACCCGGCCCGGCAGGCGGTCCGCCCGCCGTCTCTGCCTCCCCGCCCCACCCGGACGACCCTCCCGCCAACCGTTCGGCTGATGCGTCGCGCCCCGGCATCAGCTACGGCTGCGGCCTCGCGCGTCCGACTGGTCGGGCGTCAGCCGTGGCTACCGGGCGAGGCGACCCCCCGGCGGGACAATGGCCGCCGCGACTCAGGAGCCGGAGATTTTTCGCTCGGGCACCGATGAGTTCCGCGGTGCCCGACTGTCTATCCCTGTGTGAGCCCCGAGAAGCCAAGCAGCCCCGGAAGGGTGAGGAACATGAAGTACATGATCCAGATGAACGTACCCGCAGCCGAGTGGGACGCCATCATGTCGGCGTACTCCAAGGACGACATGGAGGCCATGTTCGCCCACATGAGCGCCCTCAACGACGACCTCACCTCCGCCGGAGAATGGGTGGACGGGCAGGGCCTCGGCGGTCCCTCGTCGGTCAAGACAGTGCGGGCCGGAAGCGACGGACGGCCCCAGGTGACCGACGGTCCGGGCCAGGAGGGCCACATCCTGGCCGGGTACTGGGTGGTCGACGTGAAGAGCGAGGCCCGTGCCGTGGAGATCGCCGCGCGGGCGTCGGCGTGCCCCGGGCCGGGTGGGAAGCCCGGCAATGACCCGGTCGAAGTGCACCTCATCTCCGAGGACCCGACAGCGGCCTGAGCCGGATCAGGCGGTGCACTTCTCGTGGGTGGCGGCGCCCGTGGAGTGCGGGAGGGACAGGGTCACGTCCAGGCCCGAGGCGTCGGCGCGGGCGCCGGTCAGGCGGGCGCCGTCAGGGAGTTCACCGACCTCGACCGTGCGCGGCGCGAGCTTCTCGGCGAACTCGGACGCGCCCGGGAGCCCCGAAAGGGACTCGATCGGCATGGTGCGGCCCAGCGCGGTCACCGTGTCCGGAGTGACGGTGAGGCTGGTGGCCGCGGCGGTGACCTTGGCGTGGACGGTCACGGGCAGGCTCAGGACGCCGGTCCCGGCCCGGCCGCTCAGCGTCAGGCCGGACCCGTCGCCACCGACGGTCATACCCGGCGCCGTGTCGGCCAGCCGCTTCTGCAGGGCGGCGTACGGGATCTTCGCCGTGGCCGTCCCCCCGCTCGTCGCCCCGTCGGTGGTGACGTCGTGCAGGTCGGCCCGGACGTCCATCTCGGTGTCGGCGTGGTGCACCCGGTCCGCTTCGATGTGAACGGTCCCGAGCTCACCGGTCAGCGACTGCAGTCCGGCGAGCGAGTCGGTCAGCTCGACCCTGACCGGTCCCTCGGGCGAGAGCCGGCAGGCGGCCGCCTTCTCGATGCGCTGCCGGGCGACGCGCTCGACCACGGAGTCGGTGGCGGCGCCGACGGCCGTGACGGTCAGCCCGAGGGCTATGAGCAGGGGGACGGGGCGGCGGAGCGAGGAGCGGCTGAACTTCACGATGCGGTGGTTCCGATCTCGTGCAGGATCTCGAAGGAGTGGACCAAGAGCTGTGCGGGTGCGGTGCCGGTGGCCGTGTCGGCGCCTGCCTGTCGGCGTCGGCGCCGGGTGCGCAGGACGGCGCGTACGGCGGACATGGCCGCGCCCGCGATCACCGCGGCCCGCAGATCCGCGTCGGGCGTATCGGCCGGGAGTCGCTGCTCGATCAGGAGGGTGAGGCGGTCTTCGAAATCGGCGAACGCCTCGACGAGACGGGCGGCGATCACCGGTTCGGCGCCCTCGACGGAGTGGGTCAGGGCGGTGAGCGCGGAGGCTGCGAACGGCTGCGCCGCCGTCAGCAGCGCGTTGCAGATCGCGTCGAGCGGGTCCTCCTCACGCGGGCGCGCGACCAGGGCGGCCTCGACGTACCCGAACAGCAGGGCCATGTCCGGCAGCAGCAGGGCCTCCTTGCTGTCGAAGTACCGGAAGAAGGTCCGCTCGGAGACGTTCGCGCACGCCGCGATGTCCGCGACCGTGGTCCCCGCGAAACCGCGTGCGGCGAACAGCTCGGCAGCCCCCTCGCGGATCCTGCTGCGGGTCTGCTCCTTCTTCCGCCGCCGAAGCCCGGCCCCGGCCCCGGCCTCGGCCCCGGCCCCGACCTCGGCCTCGGCCTCGGCTCCGGTGTCGATCTCGTCGAGGGGATCAGCGCGCATGACCGCAGCCTAGCAATCGCGTCATTCCTGCCAATTGTCAGTCCTGCCATTTCCTGTCTGCGGCCGGCCCCGCCGTACTCTTCCGGGCATGACAGACATCAAGATCACCACGCTCGCGGAGCGTCCCGAACTCGCCACCCGCCTGTGGGACATGACGGACTCCTGGCCGGAGTTCGCCCAGCACGATTCCCTGGGCTGGCTGCTGTACCCGCGGATGGTGGCCGAACTCCCGCAGTACGTGCTCGTCGCCACCGACGGCGAGGCCGTCGTGGCCCGCGGGTTCAGCGTGCCCTTCGCTCTGCACGCGCCCGGCCGGGGAGGAGGGGAACTGCCCGCGCGGGGCTGGGACCAGGTCCTCATGTGGGCCTTCTCCGACCTGCGGCGCGGTATCGAGCCCGACTCGGTCAGCGCCATCGAGATCTCCGTCGCCACCGATCGGCAGGGCGAGGGTCTGTCGGGCCGGATGCTGGCGGCCATGCGGGACAACGCTGCCGCGCGGGGTTTCGCCGAGGTGGTGGCGCCGGTCCGGCCCAGCGGGAAGCCGGCCGAACCGGACGCCTCCATCCACGAGTACGCGTACCGCACCCGTGCGGACGGTCTGCCGCACGATCCGTGGCTTCGAGTCCACGTACGGGCGGGCGGGGTCGTCGACTCGGTGGCCCCGCTGTCGATGACCATTTCGGGCTCCGTCGCCCAGTGGCGGGAGTGGACCGGCCTGCCCTTCGACACCCGGGGCCCGGTCCGCGTCCCCGGCGCGCTGGTCCCGGTGCGGTGCGAGCCGGAGCAGGGGTACGCGGTGTACGTGGAGCCGAACGTCTGGGTGCGCCACCGGCTCCGGTAGTTGCGGGCCCGATGAGTTGAATCCATGGTTCCGGAAGTTCGAGCAGAAACCCCTTGCTTAATGGTCAAGAACTGTTGACCATTGGGGCATGCCAAACGATGATCTTCCTGAGACGTTCCACGTCACCACTGACGAGCAGCTACGCGCCGTCTCCAATCTCACGCGCCACCGGATCATGGCCGTGCTCCGCTTCGAGCCCGCGACGATCACGCAGATCGCCGAGCGGGTGGGCCTCGCGAAGGGCAGTTCCAGCTACCACGTACGGCTGTTGGAGCGGGCCGGCCTGGTGAAGGTGGTGCGAACCCGGAAGGTCCGGGGGGTCACCGAGCGGTACTACGCCATGGCCGCGCGGGCGATCGTCCTGCCGGATCCGGGCGAGGGGGGCCCGGACGTGCTGATGCGGCACGCGGTGGCGGACCTGGAGGCGGCGCCGGCGGACGGCGAGCGGCACGTGCGGATGGCGCATCTGCGGCTCACCGAGGAGCAGTTCGCGGAGCTGGGGGCGCGGCTGGAGGCACTCGCGGACGAGTACCGGGAGCTGTCCGATCCGTCGCTGCCGGACGCGTCGCTCGTCTTCGCACTGTTCCACCCGGCGTCGCGCGCCCAGGCCGAAGGGGACGCCAAGTGACCACAGACCTTCGTAAACTGCCGACCGGGTTCGGGCGGCTGTGGACTGCGCAGACGGTGTCCTCGCTCGGTGACGGGGTGTCGCACGCCGCGCTGCCCCTGCTCGCGTTGACGTTGACGCGGGACCCGATGGCGCTCGCCGTCGTCACGGCCGCGGGAACGCTGCCGTGGCTGCTCTTCGGGGTGCTCGGCGGTGCGCTGGTGGACCGTTGGGACCGTCGGCGCACGATGTGGGTCACGGACGCGGCGCGTGCGGTGCTGCTCGCGATACCGGCGGCCGCGGCCGTGCTCGACGTGCTGAGCATTCCACTGCTCGCGGCCCTCGCCTTCCTCCTCGGCCTCGGCGGACTCTTCTTCGACACGGCCGCCACGGCCTACCTGCCGGATCTGCTCGGCCGCGACCCCGCGCTCCTGGAGCGCGCCAACTCCCGCCTGCGCGGCACCCAGACCGCCGCGTCCGGGTTCGCCGGGCCGCCCGCGGGCAGCGCCCTGCTCGCGCTCGGGCGGTCGGTTCCGCTGCTCGCCGACGCGGTCTCCTTCGCGGTCTCCGCAGTACTCGTACGGTCGCTGCCCGCCGCGCCCCGGCCCGTACCGCAGGCCCGGGAGTCGCTGCTGCGGCAGGCGCGGGCCGGTGCCTCGTACGTATTCCGGGACCAGTTGCTGCTCGGGCTCGCGCTGCGTCCGGCGGTCGGGAACATCGCCTTCGTCGCGCTGGAGACCGTACTCGCCCTCTTCGCGCACGATCGACTCGGCATCGAGACCTTCGGCTTCGGCCTGCTCCTCACCGCGGAGGCCACCGGCGGCCTGCTCGGCGCGGGCATCGCCTCCTTCCTCGGCCGGCGTCTCGGCACCGGCACCGCGCTGACCTGCACGGCCGCAGTCGAGGGATTCGCCATCCTGGGCCTCGCCACCTCCACGAACCCGTACACCGCCGGCCTCGCGCTCGCCGTCTGCGGAGCGGGCATGGGCGCCACGATGGTGCTCGCACCCTCCCTCCGGCAGTCGATCGTCCCCGCCCACCTGATGGGCCGGGTCGCCTCCACCTCCCGCATGCTCGGCATGTGCGCCGCCCCGTTCGGCGCCTTCCTCGGCGGCTGGCTGGCCACCACCTACGACGTACGCACCCCGCTCTACACCGCCGCCGGCCTCCTCCTCGCCATGACCGCCATCACCGCGACCATGACCAGCAACCGCCGGGTCGAGGCGGCGCTCCGAGCCGCGGCCTCCGCCGACGATCCGGACCACTCGGAATCGCGGGACGCCGTTCAGGAGCGCGTCAACTAGGGCTCCGCAAGGCCGTCGAGACGGCGCCAAGCACAGCTCGGTGCTCCTCACCCCGGACCCGGAGCAGGTCGCCCGTTCGCGAATGCATCCGGAAGTCGTGTGTATGTGTGGATGGTTAGAAGAGTGTGATCGTTCTGCGGAGCAGGCGGGGAGGTCTCTTTAAGAAACCTTGTTGAATAACGCTGACGGGCAGGGCGGCCTTGAATCAACTCCGGTAATCGGTCAGGGTTTCGACCTGAACCCCCGCGGATCTTCCGGTTCCGGAGGGCTCACGCAACACGCTTTGACGCCCCACACGTCAACACGAGGAGCACTCTCTCCATGTCAACTCACAAGCACGCACGCACCCGTTCGCGCGGTTTCCGGGTCCTTGCAGTGGCCACGGGAGTCGCCACTGCAACCGGTGTCTGCATGCTGTTGTCCCCCCTCGCCGGCGCGAACACCCCGGCCGAGGGGACGGTGTACGGGCTCGGCGCACCCGGTGCGCTCGGCGGCAGCTACATCGTCATCCTCGACAAGGACGCGGACAAGCAGGCGCTCGCCAAGAAGTACGGCGGCGAGCTCAAGCGCACCTACACGTCCGCGGTCAACGGCTTCTCCGCAACAGGGCTCTCCGAGACCGATGCCAAGCGCCTTGCCGCCGACCCCTCCGTGGGCAAGGTCGTCCAGAACAAGAAGTTCACCCTCAACAGCACCCAGAACAACCCCCCTTCGTGGGGCCTCGACCGCATCGACCAGGCGGCGACCGCGGGGGACAAGAAGTACACGTACCCCGATGCGGGCGGCGAGGGCGTCACCGCCTACGTCATCGACACCGGTGTCCGGATCAGCCACAAGGACTTCGGCGGCCGCGCCGCGCACGGCTTCGACGCCGTGGACAACGACCAGAGCGCCGACGACGGCAACGGGCACGGCACCCACGTCGCCGGGACCATAGCGGGCACCTCCCACGGGGTGGCCAAGAAGGCCAAGGTCGTCGCCGTCCGTGTGCTCGACGACAACGGGTCCGGCACCACCGAGCAGGTCGTGGCGGGCATCGACTGGGTGACGCAGCACCACAGCGGGCCCTCGGTCGCCAACATGAGCCTGGGCGGAGGCGCCGACGAGGCGCTGGACGAGGCGGTGCGCCGGTCGATAGCCGCCGGCGTCACCTTCGCCGTCGCCGCGGGCAACGAGTCCTCCGACGCGGGTCAGGGCTCTCCCTCGCGGGTCCCCGAGGCGGTGACGGTGGCTTCCAGCACGGCCGACGACTCGCAGTCCTCGTTCTCCAACTTCGGCTCGGTCGTGGACCTCTACGCACCGGGCTCCGACATCACATCCGCCTGGAACGACAGTGACAGCGGAACGAAGACCATCTCCGGCACCTCGATGGCGACCCCGCACGTCGTGGGAGCCGCCGCCCTCTACCTGGCCGCACACAAGGACGCGACGCCCGCACAGGTCGCGCAGGCCCTGACGGAGGGGGCCACGCCGGGGAAGATCACCAACCCGAGCAGCGGAACCCCGAACAAGCTGCTGAAGGTGTCCGCGCAGTAGGCGGAGCCGTCCGTGAACTTGTGGGGCCGCCGCACCTGAGGGGGGTGCGGCGGCCCCGTTCGCGTTTCCGGTGGGGTCAACCGGCCCGACCGTAGCGGGCGTTCCTGTTCCAGATGCGGTCCAGTCGTACCCCGACGCCCGGGCGGGGCGCGTGCCAGATCTTGTCGTGACCGGCGTAGATGCCTACGTGTTCCATGGTCGAGCCATTGGGGAAGAACACCAGATCACCCAATGCGCGCTTGTTCCGGGGAATGCGAGAGGTGTGCTCGTACTGCTGCTCGGCGGTACGGGGCAGCTCTCTGCCGGCTCTTCGGAACGAATAGAGCGTCAGGCCCGAGCAGTCGAACCGTTTCGGTCCCGTGGCGCCGCGGGCGTACGGTGCGCCTTCCTTGGAAGCCGCGACGGCCACCGCCCTCACGCCGTACGGCACGGCCGCGTTGGCGGGGGACGTGGGGCCGACCAGCGTACTGGTGGTCAAGAGGCAGACCAGCAGCACGGCGCGGGGGCCGAATCCGGTGGGCCGACGGACAAGTCGGCGAGCCTGGCGGGCAGTCCGGGATGCGGATTCTTTCCTGGAGACGGACATCGTGGTACCTCCGCGTTCGGGTGCGGCAACGGCAGATCGGACACGTATGAAGCTCCTGCTTTCAATGTCGTGATTCCTGGCGGGTATTGGCCGACCAGTTTTCTCCGACGACGCCTGAAAAATCCCCTTCGGAGGCGGAGTGAGCTGTATCGGTTCTGCAACAAATCCGACAAAATATGTAAATCGCCTGGCGGTCATCGCACTGCGGGGCGTCTCGTGACTCGTGAGTACTGCACACCCCATCGGTGACAGCAGCAACTGTCGCCGCGTCCGCCCGGCGTGACACGGTCAGGTCTGCCACCGACCGAGGGAGCAGGTGTGAACAAGGGGTACGCCGCCTTCTGCGACGCCGACCGCTGGTTCTACGACGTGCCGTACCGGCGGGCCGGTGCGAGCTATCCGGCCGCCGACGCCCCCGTCCCCTCGGGGTGGCGCTCGCACCGCAGCGGCGACTGGCTCGCGATGCGTCCCGAGGGTGTCGAACTGCCCGCGCAGGGCTGGAAGATCCACGTCTCGGCCACGCTCGACAACGCCGAGTCGCTGCTGACGAAGGTGTACGAGTACTGCACCGCCCGGGGCATCGCCTTCAAGTTCATACCGAGCCGGTACCTGCTGCACCTGCGCAACGCCAAGTACGCCGACCGTGCGGCGAGCGGGAAGTTCATCACCGTGTATCCCGCCGACGAGCAGCAGTGCCAACAGATCGCGCAGGACCTCGACGCCTCGCTGGCGGGCGCGGCCGGCCCGTACATCCTCAGCGATCTGCGCTGGGGCGCCGGACCGGTCCACCTGCGCTACGGCAGCTTCACCCTGCGGCACTGCTACGACGAGCGCGGCGACCTGGTCCCGGCGATCGAGACCCCGGACGGGCGGCTCGTTCCGGACCGGCGCGAGCCGGTCTTCCAGCCGCCCGAGTGGCTCGACCTGCCCGACTTCCTCAAACCGCACCTCGCGGCGCGCTCCGAGGCCACCCTGGCCGGCATCCCCTTCACGGTCGAGCGCGCGCTGCACTTCTCCAACGGCGGCGGGGTCTACGTCGGCAAGGACAGCCGCACCGGCGAGAGCGTGGTCCTCAAAGAGGCCCGCCCGTACGCCGGCCTCGCGGCCGACGGCGCGGACGCCGTGACCCGACTGCACCGCGAACAGGCAGCGCTGGAACGGCTGTCGGGCCTGGACTGCGTCCCCGCGGTCCGCGGCACCTTCACGATCGGCGGCCACCACTTCCTGGTGCTGGAACACCTCGCGGGCAAACCGCTCAACACCTACTTCGCCCGCCGCCATCCACTGATCGAGGCCGATCCCGACCCCGCCGAGCTGGCCTCGTACACCCAGTGGGCCCTCACCATCCACGAGCGGGTCACGGAAGCAGTCGACGCCGTACACGCCCGCGGCGTGGTCTTCAACGACCTCCACCTCTTCAACATCATGGTGGCGGAGGACGAATCGGGCGAACCCTCCGTCGCACTCCTGGACTTCGAAGCCGCCGCACACGTCGACGAGGGACTGCGCCAGACCGTGGCCAACCCCGCGTTCGTCGCCCCCGCCGAGCGGCGCGGGTTCTCCGTCGACCGCTACGCCCTCGCCTGTCTGCGGCTCGCCCTGTTCCTCCCGCTCACCAGCCTGCTCGTCCTGGACCGGACCAAGGCCGCGCATCTGGCCGCCGTGGCCGCCGAGCAGTTCCCGGTGCCACGGGCGTTCCTCGACGAGGCCGTCGAGGAGATCCTGGCCGGCGCCCCTCAAGACGGGCACGCCGCCCCCCGGCCGGGACCGCCCGCGCGGTACCTGCCCGTCGAGCCACGGGAATGGCCGGCCGCCCGTACGTCCATGACCGCGGCCCTGCGGGCCTCGGCCACCCCGGACCGCCAGGACCGCCTCGTCCCGGGCGACATCGCCCAGTTCGCGTCCGCCGGGGGAGGCACCTGCTTCGGCTACGGGATCGCCGGGGTGCTCCACGCCCTCGCCGAGTCCGGCGCGCAACCCTGGCCCGAGGCCGAGCAATGGCTGCTCGACCGGACCGCGGAGCCGCTTTCGGGCACCCCGCTCGGCTTCTACGACGGCCTGGTCGGCACGGCCTGGACATTGCACCGGCTCGGACACCACGGCCGCGCCCTCGCCCTCGTCGACCAGCTGCTGGACCAGCCCTGGGAGAGCGCGGGCCCCGACCTGCACAGCGGACTCGCCGGCATCGGCCTGGCCCTGGACGCGCTCGCCGCCGCGAGCGGAGAGGGCGAGCTGCACACCGCGGCCCTGCGCTGCGCCGAACTCGTCGCCAGGCCGGAGCATCGGCCCACCCGCGCGGGACTGCTGTACGGCAACTCCGGCCCGGCCCTGCTCCTCGTGCGGCTGTACGAACGCACCGGCGACAAGGAACTGCTGACCCAGGCCGCCCACGCCCTCCACCGCGACCTCGACCGCTGCGTCACCAGTGCGTACGGAACCCTCCAGGTGAACGAGGGCTGGCGCACCATGCCGTACCTCGGCGAGGGCAGCGTCGGCATCGGCATGGTGCTCGACGACTGGCTGGAGCACGGCTCGGACGAGCGCTTCGAACAGGCCAGGCGCGAGATCGTACGGGCCGCTCAAGCGACCTTCTACGCCCAGCCCGGGCTGATGCGCGGCGCCGCCGGGATGATCCTCCACCTGGCCCGGACCACCACGCCCGGCCCGGGCACCGGGCCCGACGACATCGCCCGCCAGATCGACGCACTGGCCCGGCACGCCGTGCCGTTCCAGGGGCATCTGGCCTTCCCCGGCGAGCAGATGATGCGCCTGTCCATGGACCTCGCCACGGGCACGGCCGGCGCACTCCTCGCCCTCGGCAGCGCGGCGCCCGGCGGGCGCGCGCACCTGCCGTTCCTCCCGCCGCTGCGCGAGCGCGCGGCGGCCCCCAAGCCGGTCCCGTCCGGGGCCGTGACCCATCGCACCACTCGAGAAAAGAAGAGGAATCTGACATGACGCTTCTTGACCTGCAGTCGATGGAGACCCCCAAGGAAGAGATCACCGAGGCCGCGATGGGCGGCGGCGGTGGCGGCAGCCGCGCCAGCCTGCTCCTCTGCGGCGACAGCAGCCTGAGCATCACGACCTGTAACTGACCCAGGTCGCCCCGGGGGGGGGGGGGGGGCGGCCTGCGGGCCCAACAAAAAACCCGAGGAAAACAACAAAGGGGCAACCCACAGAT
>NZ_JBVJUY010000061.1:0-12770 GCF_055604165.1 Streptomyces sp. NPDC037242 | reverse complement strand
CCCCCCCCCCCCCCCCCCCCCCCCCCCCCCCCCCCCCCCCCCCCCCCCCCCCCCCCCCCCCCCCCCCCCCCCCCCCCCCCCCCCCCCCCCCCGGCTCCCGCCGTTACCGGCCCTGGAGCTTCGCCGAGGAGACGCGGGTCGGGGGGAGCTCGCTGTAGAGGCGCTTGCCGGGGCACTCCGTCGCGAAGCCGTCCCGGTGGCCCGAGATGACGTTCAGCGAAACCTTCTTGCCCTTGGGGTAGCGGTTGCCGCCGCCCGAGGTCAGGGTCGTCTTCGCCCGCGGATCCGCCCCGAAGAGGCCGAGCTTCCACGCGGTCAGCTGCGCCACCGCCTTGACGGCGACCGCCGGCGGGGCCGTGGTGCCGAACGAGCCGATCACCGCGATGCCCATGCTGTCCGTGTTGAACCCCATGGTGTGCGCGCCGAGCACCGCCTTGGCGACGCCGCCCGCGCGCCCCTCGTACACCGTGCCGCACTTGTCGACGGCGAAGTTGTAGCCGATGTCGCGCCATCCGCTGCTGACCACGTGGTAGCGGTACAGGCTGCGCAGCACCGCCGGGGCGTCCTTGCAGGCGTAGTTGTTGCCGGAGGCGGTGTGGTGGACGAACGCAGCCTTGACCGTGTTCGTGTAGACGAAGGCCTTCTCGCGCAGGCTCTCGTCCGCGCCCCACCCCTTGCGGGTGACGATGCGCGGGCGCGGCCCGATGAACGGGCGCGCGACCTGTTCGCGCGTGTCGTCGGCGAGGACGGCGTCGGCGGTGGAGTCGGCCTTGTTGAGCGCGGGGATCTCGTTCGCGCCGAGCGGGGCCATCGGGACGTTGACGGCGGAGGACTCCGCCATCTCCATCGTCATGCCCGGCAGCAGCACCAGATCGCCCTTGTCGTCACCCGTCGGGGCGCCGTTCTTGCCGTCGGCCACGGCCGGCCGGCCGGCCGTCGCCCCGGGGTCGACCAGCTCGATGCGCATGCCCGACGGCAGCCGGCGGGCCGCCGCACGGTTGCTGCCGGGCTCCGCCTGGACGCGTACCTCCACGCCGTCGGACTCGCCGACCCACAGCGGGGCGGTGCTGCCGCGGACCCGGCCGGAGCCGCGTTCCGGCGTGTCGGGGTCGGCCGCGTGCTCGCTGTTGTGGGTCTCGACGTCCTGCCAGTCGGACCAGGCCGCGGTCGACGCGGAGCGGGTACGGACCTGGACGCGGCCGAAGAGCTGGGTGCTCGCGTCGTCCCAGACGACGCCGACCAGCGAGAACGTCGTGACCTCGCGGGCGGCCAGGCCCTGCGTCTCGGGCAGGCGGGGTGAGGTGCTCATGCCCGGGACGCCGGGGGACTCGGCGGCCGGGCCCAGCGGGACCAGGGGCAGGGACTGGGTGGACCCGGCGGGAGCCACCGGGGTGACCGCGCCCGTGAGGGGGGCGGCCAGGGCCGTAGTGGGGAGCACGAGCGGCAGGGCCAGTGCGGCTGCCGTCGCGACGCCGATCGAGGAAGCAAGGAATCCACGCATGGAAAGGATGCTGAGTACTCCCGGCGGCGCTCGCCATCCGAGAACTGACACCCCGTCTGATCGGCGGCCCGTACGCCTACCCCGTACGGGGGAGCGTACTGCCGCCGTACGGGGGAGCGGCCCGCGTAGGCTCTGGTGCGTGAACGCCACCGACCGCACCCCTGCCGACCTGCTGCGATCCGCGCTCGCCGCCGATCCGGGCCGCCCTCTGGTCACCTTCTACGACGACGCCACGGGCGAGCGCGTCGAATTGTCCGTCGCCACCTTCGCCAATTGGGTGGCCAAGACCGCCAATCTGCTCCAGGGCGACCTGGGCGCCGAGCCGGGCGACCGGCTCGCGCTGATGCTCCCGGCGCACTGGCAGAGCGCCGTTTGGCTGCTCGCCTGCGCCTCGGTGGGGGTCGTGGCCGAGGTGGGCGGGGATCCGGCCGATGCCGACCTCGTCGTGAGCGGGCCCGACACCCTTCGGGAGGCCGCCGCGTGCCCGGGCGAGCGGGTGGCGCTGGCGCTGCGGCCGCTGGGCGGACGGTTCCCGCAGCCGCCCGCCGGGTTCGCGGACTACGCCGTGGAGGTGCCGGGGCAGGGCGACCGGTTCGCGCCCTTCGCGCCGGTCGACGCCGACGGCCCGGGCCTGGTGGTCGGGGGCGAGGAGCTCTCGTACGCACGGCTCTGCGAGCGGGCCCGCGAGGACGCGGCGGAGCTCGGCCTCAAGGAGGGCTCGCGGATCCTGTCCGGGCTCGGCTACGACACCTGGGAGGGGCTCTCTACGGGGCTCTTCGCCGCGCTGGCCGCCGGCGGCTCGGTGGTCCTGTGCCGCAACCTCGACCAGCTGTCGGCGGACGGTCTGGCGCAGCGGACCGAGAGCGAGCGCGTCACCCACACCGCCCGGTAGTCGGTCACCCGGATCGCCCAGCGGCCCGTCACCCACTCCACCCAACAGCGACAACGGGCGATTTGTCACCCACATGGCCCTGTACGGGGCCCTGCCCCCGGGCCGCCCCGGCCACCCGGGGGCACGATCGGGGAAGCCGTGCTCACCCGTACGGCTGGTCGTGCCACGGCGGCGAGGGGACGGAACGCGAGTGACGGACAGCGCAGGCATACCGGGCGGCACCGAAGCTGCCGGAGGCTCTCCGAAGCCTCCGCGCAGCCGTCGGCGCCGGCTGCTGCGCTGGCTCGGCCTCGTACTGGCCGTGCTGGTCCTCGCCGGGGCGGCCGCCGGGTGGTGGCTCTACACCAAGCTCGACGGGAACATCACCGAGGACACCTCGGCCGCCTCCGAGCTGCGGCGCTACGAGCGGGACCGCCCTACGCACCTCGCGGGGGGCGCGCAGAACATCCTGCTGATCGGCTCGGACTCGCGCTCGGGCCGGGAGAACGCCCGCTACGGCCAGGACCAGGGCACCCAGCGCTCGGACACCGCGATCCTGCTGCACCTGCCGGCCGACCGCAGGAGCGCGACGGCCGTGTCGATACCCCGGGACCTGATGGCGGAGATCCCGAGCTGCCTGGGGCCCGACGGGCAGCGCACCACGGAGCGGACGGCGCAGTTCAACTGGGCGTTCCAGTGGGGCGGGGCCGCCTGCACGATCCGTACGGTCGAGAAGCTGACGGGGATCCGCATCGACCACCACATGGTGCTGGACTTCGGCGGCTTCAAGAAGATGGTCGACGCCGTCGGCGGGGTCGAGGTCTGCCTCAAGGAGCCCGTGAACGACCCGGAGGCCAAGCTGAAGCTGCCCGCCGGCCGGCAGACGCTCCAGGGCGAGCAGGCGCTCGGCTTCGTCCGCGCCCGCTACAGCCTGGGCAACGGCAGCGATACGGAGCGGATGCAGCGCCAGCAGCAGTTCCTCGGCTCGCTGGTCACGAAGGTGCAGAGCAACGGGGTGCTGCTGAACCCGGCGCGGCTCTATCCGCTGCTGGACGCGGCGACCTCCTCGGTGACCACGGACCCGGGACTGGCGTCGCTGCGCGGCCTGTATGAACTCGTAAGGGGCGTAAGGGACATACCGACGGACCAGGTCAAGTTCCTGACGGTGCCGCGCCGCCCGAGTTCCGTGGACCCGAACCGGGACGAGCTGCTGGAGCCGGACGCGAACCGGCTGTTCCAGCAGCTGCGGGCCGACAAGCCGGTGACGGTGACCCCGCCCGAGCCGGAGCCCCGGCAGGAGCCCAGCCCCCGCACCGCCACGGCGGCCGAGGGCAGCCCGTCCGCCCCCGCAGAAAGCAGCCCCGCACCGGTCCCCACCTTCACGGGCACCACGGCCGGTACCGCCGACTGCCGCTGACGCGCTCCCCCGGGCGGGCCCGCGTACGACACCTCCGCGGGGTCGGGGTTTTACGGTAAAGCAATCCCAAAAGCCGGACACCGAACCGAGCTGCTTGAGGCAATTGGCCCGTTATAAGGGGAGTGGAATTTGTCACCAGCATGGTTTGCGGCTGACCTGGCCGGATAAGGTGAGCGATCCGGTGCCCCGGCCAGCAAAGAGGCCGTGCACCAGCAGCCGGACCGTTGACCGGGCGCCTGGGGGGAGGCGCATCGCGAAGCACCGACGGAGGATTCGAGCAACCGTGGATGCGCAAAGCCGTGGGCGGGCCGACGAGATCGACCCCGCAGACCAGTGGGTGCTCAACCCCCGCACAGGCAACTACGAACTGCAACTGGACCATTCCCCTGCGCAAGGGCACGCGTCCGTCGCCGCCCCCCGCAGAGCGCCGTCGGACCAGACCCCCCGCCAGGCCGGGCGCCGTGGCGCCCCGGCTCCGGGCGCACCCGCTACCCCCTCCCCTTCCCCGGCGGTCCCCGGGCCGCGCCGCGGCGACGGGCCTCCCGGTGGCGGACGGCGCGGCGGCCGTTCGCGCAAGGACGGCGGCGGCCGCAAGAAGAAGGTCCTGGTCATCACCGGCGCGACCCTCGCGTTCCTGCTGGTCGGCGGCTCGGTCGCGGCGTACCTCTACTACGAGCACCTGAACGGCAACCTGAACGTCACCGACGTCGGCGACGCCGGGACGAGCGGCGGCTTCAAGAAGGACCAGGCCTTCAACATCCTGGTCATCGGCACCGACAAGCGCAGCGGCGAGGGCAACGAGGGCTACGGGGACTCCGGCAGCGTCGGGCACGCCGACACCACGATCCTCTTCCACGTCGCCAAGGACCGCTCCAACGCGACCGCGCTGTCCATTCCGCGCGACCTGATCACCAACGTCCCGTCCTGCCCGACGAAGCAGCCGGACGGTACGACGAAGACCATCCCCGGGGAGCGCGGGGTCCGCTTCAACACGAGCCTCGGCCAGGCGGGCCGCGACCCGGGCTGCACGATGCGTACGGTCAAGGAGCTCACCGGGATCCAGGTCGACCACTTCATGATGGCCGACTTCAACGCGGTGAAGAACCTGAGCTCGGCGGTCGGCGGGGTGCCGGTCTGCGTGGAGAAGGCCGTCGACGACGAGGACTCCAAGCTGAAGCTGTCGGCGGGCGAGCACCGGCTGGAGGGCGAGCAGGCGCTGGCCTTCGTACGGACCCGGCACGCATTCGGAAACGAGAGCGACCTCGACCGCATCAAGACCCAGCAGCAGTTCCTCGGTTCGATGATGCGCGAGATGAAGTCGAAGCAGACCCTGACCAGTCCCAAGAAGTTCTTCTCCCTCGCGGAGGCGGCGACCAAATCGCTGAGCGTGGACTCCGGCATAGGGTCGATCGACAAACTCACAGATCTTGCGGGCGAGTTGAAGGACATCGACCTCAAGAACATCACCTTCACCACTCTTCCCGTACTCGACAATCCCGCGGAGAAGGTCAAGGCGACCGTCGTCGTGAATCCGGCGCAGGCCGATCCACTGCTCCAGATGATCCGCGGGGACGTCTCCCTCACGGAGGTCGAGCAGAAGGAGCAGGCCGCCAAGGACGCGGCCAACGCGGCCGACGCCGAGGCGAGGAGCAAGCAGGAAGCCCTGCTCCAGGGCAACCGCGCACCCGCCAAGGACGTACGGGTGGACATCTACAACGGCGGCGGCCCGGCGGGCTCCGCCTCCGGCACCCTGGCCTGGCTGCAGAACACCAAGGGCGTGCCCAAGGCCAGCAACCGCGGCAACGCCCCGGCCAAGGTCGACACCACGCAGCTGGAGTACGCGCCCAACCAGGCGGACCAGGCCAGGGCGTTGGCGGAGATGATGGGGCTCCCGGCCTCGGCGCTGAAGCCGGGTACGGCGGACGCCGCCGCGAAGACCCCGATGAAGCTGACGCTGGGCGCCGACTTCAAGGGTGCCGGGGTGTCCCAGACGGCGCCGCAGAAGGCCCCCGAGGGCGTCCAGCGCGTCGAGGCGGACAAAGCGATCTGCGCGAAGTGACCGGCCGGGGGGCCACCGGGCGACCATGATCGCCAAATGCCGGGCCGGGACAGGTCGGACCGGCACAATACCGACCACACAAGGAATTCAAGGGGGGTACGCGTGAGGCACAGCAGCGTGCGAGGGGAGGGGGCGCCCGCCCAGGGCGCCGAGGACATATCCGACGGCGGTGCGGACTCGTCCGACTCGATACCCCCGCAGCGGAGCACCTCCCCGCGCAGACGCCGGGGCCGTCGCGCCACCCGCAGGGGCAAGCGGCGCGTGCTGCGCTGGGTCTCCTCGGTGCTGGCGTTCCTCATACTCGGGACGGCGGCGGCCGGTTACCTCTACTACCGCCACCTCAACGGCAACATCCGCAGCGGCCAGCGCCTGAGCGGTGACAGCGGAGTGGCCAAGGGCGAGGCCGACGCCGCGGGCCGGCGTCCGATCAACATCCTGATGCTCGGCTCCGACAGCCGCGACAAGCCGGAGAACGCGGAACTCGGCGGGGGCTGGGACACCATCGGCTCGCCCGCGCGGGCCGACGTGCAGATGCTGATCCACGTCTCGGCCGACCGGAAGAACGCCTCCGTCACCTCCGTTCCGCGCGACACCATCGTGGAAATCCCCGAGTGCACGGATCCCAAGACGGGCACGAAGCACAAGGCCACCAGGGCGACGATCGACCAGAGCCTCGGCCGCGGGGGTGCCGGCTGCACCCTGGCCACCTGGGAGAAGCTGACCAACGTCTACATCGACCACTGGATGACGATCGACTTCTCCGGTGTCGTGCGGATGGCCGACGCGATCGGCGGCGTCGACGTCTGCGTCAACCAGAACGTCTTCGACACCTCGGAGCCGGGGTCGGGGACGGGCGGTTCCGGCCTCAAGCTGAAGGCGGGCACCACCAGGGTCCAGGGCGAGCAGGCACTCCAGTGGCTGCGCACCCGGCACGCCTTCGGCAGTGACATGGGCCGGGCCAAGGCGCAACACATGTACATGAACTCGATGATGCGCGGGCTCAAGAGCCAGAACGCCTTCACCGACCTCCCCCGCCTCACGGGCCTGGCGGAGGCGGCGACGAAGTCGCTGGAGGTGTCGGAGGAGATCGGGACGGTCAAGAAGCTCCTCGACCTCGCCCTCACGCTCAAGGACGTACCGGTCAACCGCATCACGATGGCCACGATCCCGCTGCTGGAAGCCCCGGGGGACAAGAACCGCCTGGTCGTCAACACCCCGGACGCCGAGAAGATGTGGACCTTGCTCCGCAAGGACGTCGCCATGGACGACAACGGCGAGCCGGCCCCGGCCGAGAGCGGCAAGCCCAGCGGTTCCCCGGCACCGCCGACCCCCGAGCCCTCCAAGGCCCCGCCCACCGACCCGGCGAAGATCGCCGTACAGGTGGTCAACGGCACGGGTGTCGGGACGGCGCCGGTCGCCAAGCGGGCCACGGCCATCACGGGCCAGCTGGTCACCAAGGGGTTCGCGCTGGCCAAGGCGGACACCAAGACCACTCCGGAGAAGACCACGGTCGTGCGCTACGCCACGGACGCCCAGGCGGCCGACGCGCAGAGCGTGGCGGCGGCCCTCGGGATCCCGGCCGGCTCGGTGCAGAAGGCCGCCGGGGCCACCAGGATCACCCTCGTGGTGGGCGCGGACTGGCGGCAGGGCAACGTCTACCCGCAGCAGCCCGCGCCCGAGGCCGGAGCGGTCCCGGAGTCCGCCGAGGTGCTCAACGGGGCGGACAGCGGGGCGTGCATGGACGTCTACAAGCCCTACCGCTGGTGAGCTGAGAGCGCACGGGTCATACGAAAGGGGTGACCCGGTCCGACCGGACCGGGTCACCCCTTTCGCGTACGCGGGGCCGTGCGCGCCCGTGGGGCCGCGGCGCCCGCGCTCAGACCTCGCTGGGTTCGCGGCGCACCGACGGGCGGCGGCTCGCGATGACCTTGTTCGCCAGCGAACGCGGGCTGGTCAGGAAGCCGAAGCCCCAGCACATGTGCATCGTCGCCAGGGCGACCGGGATCTGCGCCCGGGCCTTGAGCGAGAGCCCCTTGCCGGCCGGGACCGATCCGGCGGTGATCGCCGCGAGGTAGCCGGCCGGGACGGCGAAGGCCCACGGGGTGAGGGCCGCGCCGGCGACCACGCCCGCGGCGATGGCGCAGACGGCGGTCGGCGGGGCGAGGTAGCGCAGGTTGATGGAGCCGGAGTGGTAGCGGGCCACCACGTGCCGCCAGCGCCCGTAGTCCTTGTACTGCTTGGCCAGGGCCCGTACGGAGGGCCGCGGGCGGTACTGGACCTTCAGCTCGGGCGAGAACCAGATGAGGCCGCCGGCCTCGCGGATGCGGAAGTTCAGCTCCCAGTCCTGGGCGCGGATGAACTCCTCGTTGTACCCGCCCTGCTGCTCCAGCGCCTCTCGGCGGAAGACGCCGAGGTACACGGTCTCGGCGGGGCCGGCCTGGCCGCCGGTGTGGAAGGCCGCGTTGCCGACGCCGATCTTCGAGGTCATCGCGGCGGCGACGGCTTCCTCCCAGGCGTTCTCGCCCTCGGCGTGCATGATGCCGCCGACGTTCTGCGCGCCGGTCTCCTCCAGGAGGCGGACCGCGGTGGCGATGTAGTTCGGGGAGAGCATGCCGTGGCCGTCGACGCGTACCACGATCGGGTGACGCGAGGCCTTGATGGCGGCGTTGAGGGCGGCGGGGGTGCGGCCGGTGGGGTTCGGCACGGTGTGGACGCGGGGGTCCTCCCGTACCAGTTCGGCGGCGATCTCGTCGGTGCGGTCCGTGGACGGACCCAGCGCGATCACCACCTCCATCTCACCGGCGTACTCCTGTCCGAGGATGTGGCGGACGGAGTCACGCAGGTGGCGCTCCTCGTTGAGCACCGGCATGATCACCGAGACTGCGGGCTGCTGGGCGGGCATGTGGTCCTTCAAGGTCGGGTATCGGTGTCACGTTACCGCGTACGGGGGAAACGGGTGCGCGGCGGACGAGCGGTACGGACAGAGGCTGATCGTATGGGCCTACTGTTCTGACGAATCAGCCGAATGTGCCTGCTGCCCTGCTGCCCTACTGCCCAGCGGAGGTGTCCCCGTGCCCCAGCCGCACCGTCCCACCCGTCCCGCCAGGCCACCGCAGCGCGCCCAGCGGATGACGGGGGTCGGCGGTCCGGCGGCCCGGCGCCGGGCGGAGGGGCCCCGGTGGGGGGTCCGGATCGCGGCCGGGCTGGCGGTGGCGGTGCTGGGTTCGGGGGCGATCGGGCACGCCGTGATGACCGGGCTGGACACCGGGATCGAGCGGGTGGACCCCTTCAAGGACATGAAGAACCGCCCGCAGGCCGGGCACGGGGTGAACTTCCTGCTGGTCGGCACCGACGGCCGCGAGAAGATCAGCAGCGAGGAGAAGCGCGAGTACCGCCTGGGCGGCGCGCCCTGCCACTGCACCGACACGATCATGCTGGTGCACATCTCCGCCGACAAGGAGCGGGCGAGCGTGATCAGCCTCCCCCGCGACAGCTACGCCGAGGTCCCCGCCCATCAGGACCTGGTCACCGGCAAGCCGCACAAGGCGCATCCGATGAAGCTGAACGCCGCGTACGCCGAGGGCGGGCCCAACCTGACCGTGCGCACCGTGGAGAACATGACCCGGGTGAAGATCGACCACTACCTGGAGGTCGACTTCACCAGCTTCATGAAGACGGTCGACGCGCTCGGCGGAGTGGACATCTGCACCGCCAAGACCATGCGCGACCCGAACACCGGCCTCGACCTGCTGCCCGGCACCCACCGCCTGAGCGGCGGACAGGCCCTGCAGTACGTGCGCTCGCGCCATGTGGACGGCGCCTCCGACCTCGGCCGGATGCAGCGCCAGCAGCGGTTCGTCGCGGCCCTGATCCACGAGTCCACCAGCGGTGGCGTCCTGCTCAACCCGGTCAAGTTCAAGCAGGTCAGCTCCACCCTGCTCGGTTCCGTGCGCGCCGACAAGGACTTCGGTTCGGAGCAGATGCTGGCCCTCGGGCAGGCGATGCGGGACTTCACCCCGTCCTCCTCGGAGTTCGCCTCGGTGCCGATCGGCAACCCCTCCTTCCGGGTGAAGGGCATCGGGTCCACCGTGAAGTGGGACGAGCCGAAGGCCGCGAAGCTGTTCCAGGCGCTGCGCGACGACCGCCCGCTGGCACCGGCGCCCGCGCCCGGCCACCGGCCTGCGCAGCCGCAGCCGCAGCCGGCGGTACCGGTGGACGTGGCCCCGCAGCAGGTCCGGGTGCAGGTGGAGAACGGCACCCGGATCGACGGCCTCGGCGGACGGGTGGACACCGCGCTGCGGGCCACCGGCTTCGACACCACCCGGGCTCCGGGAAACGCCGCCAGCCGCGACGTGAAGCGCACGGTGATCACCTACGACCCGCGCTGGGACCGCTCCGCCCGTACGGTCTCGACCGCGCTGCCCGGCAGCGAGCTGCGGGCCGTCGCGGGGCAGGGCCGCACGGTCGTGGTGATCGCGGGCGCCGACTACCGCAAGGTGGTGCCGGTGCGCGCGGAGGACCCGTACCAGGGCGAGTTCGGCGTGGTCACGGGCGACCAGGTGGTGTGCGGGAAGTAGCGGGCCCCGCGGCCGTCGCTACTTCGTGCGCTCCAGCAGGGAGACGCGCAGACCGCGCACCTTCTGGCTCTCGACCACCTTGTAGTGGCTGCGCAGCGCCTCGGCCTGGGCCTCGGGGAGCTTGTTGTACGGATCCTGCGTGCCGCCCCAGGTGACGACCCACACCCGCGGCGTGGTGCCGAGGCACTGTGCGGGCTGCGGGCACTCCACCGGGAACAGGTCGTCGCTCGCGACCGCGGAGCGCTCGGCGAAGACGTCGCGCAGGCGGACCCGCGGTGGCAGGAAGTACTCGACCTGGAGGTCGATCATGTAGACCCGGTCCGTGCCGCGGACGGGTACGAAGCCGTCGCCGGGCCGGTAGCCCTTGGCGATGACGTCCGCCGCGGCCTGCCCGTCGGCGCCGACCCTGCCGCCCGTCGTACGCATCTGGCGCTGGTCGGGGACCCCGAGCAGGATCAGCGCGGCCAGCCCGGCCACCCCGGCCTGCCGCGGCCGCAGGGCGGCGAGCCCGGCGGCGGCCAGCACGACCCAGGCGGGCATCGTGAAGAGCAGGTAGCGGTCGATGAAGTACGAGGTGCTGCCCTGCGAGACCACCCAGGCGGCGGCCACGGGGACCGCGCCGATCAGCATGAGCTCCCCGGCGGGGCGTCGGCCGCGGCTCCAGGCGAGCGGGAGCAGCACCACGGCGGCGACGGCGAGCGCGACCAGCGGGGAGCCGAAGAGGCCGTTCCACAGGTCGGCGAGGCTGCGCAGGTGCGGGGCCTTGAGCCAGCCGATCTGCCGGCCGACCTGCTGGCGGCCGAGCAGCACCAGCGGGACGACGGGGATCAGCGCGACGGCGACGGCCACCGCGTAGCCGGCGAGGGTGCGCCCGCGGCGGTCGCGGCGCCGGCGCAGCAGCACGATCAGGGCGTGCGGCAGCAGGAACAGCAGCGAGACCATGTGGAACAGCCCAGCCAGCGCGACGGCGAGGGCGTACGGGGCCCAGCGCCGGGGGGTCGGCCGCTCCAGCGCCCGCAGCAGCAGCCAGGTCGCGGCGGTGACCGCGAGCACGGCGAACGCGTACGAGCGGGCCTCCTGGGCGTAGCGGGAGACGGACGGCAGGAGGGCGAAGAGCAGGCCGGTGAAGACGGCGGTGCGGCGGTCGAACAGCTTGCGCGCGGTCAGGACCGCGAAGGCCGCGGCGCCGGCCATGGCGAGGGCCGAGGGCAGGCGGAGCGCGGCCTCGGAGTCGCCGAAGAGGGAGATCCAGCCGTGCAGCAGCAGGTAGTAGAGGCCGGACACGGCGTCGACCTGGCCCAGCATGTCGATCAGCTCGCCGGTGCTGCGCGAGGCGGCGTACCAGCTGGCCAGCTCGTCGCGCCAGGGCTGTGCGCTGCCGATCTTGACGACGCCGACGGCGAGGGTCAGCAGGGCTGCCCACAGCCAGTCGGGCCCGGGTATCCGGCGCGCCGGGACGGCCCGGCGGCCCCCGGGGGCGGGCGTGCCCGCGGGCGCGGGGGAAGGCTGGGTGGCAGTCGGCATGAGGGGGCTTCTCCGCAGCAGAGCCGGTTCTCGGGAACGCCTCTGCTCAGGCGGAGCCGGACGTCGGCTCACGAGTCTACGCGGGGGCGGCCGGCGGCCACCCGGGGCGGACGCCGTCCACGCGGGGCGGGACGCCGGCTACGCGTCCCCGTCGAAGCCCTCGGCGGCCCGGCGCTCGCGCAGTTCCATGATCGCCTGGCGGCGGGCGAGGCGGTGGGTGCGGCGGATCTGGGCCTCCTGGTTGCGCCGCTCGTCCTGCTCGGTCTCCGCGATGACCGGCGGGACCGCGCGGGGCTTGCCCTCGACGTCGACGGCCGCGAAGACGAGGTAGGCGCTGCCGACCTGGGTGGCGGGGGTGGACTCGTTCCACCGCTCCGCGAGGACCCGTACGCCGATCTCCATGGAGGAGCGGCCGGTCCAGTTGACCTGCGCCTTCACATGAACGAGGTCGCCGACCCGGACCGGGGCGAGGAAGGCCATCTCGTCCATCGAGGCCGTGACCGCGGGACCCCCGGAGTGGCGGCCGGCCACGGCGCCCGCCGCGTCGTCCACCAGCTTCATGATCACGCCGCCGTGCACCGTGCCGAGGAGGTTGGTGTCGTTGGCGGTCATGATGTGGCTCAGGGTGGTGCGGGAGGCCGAGATCGGCTTGCCCGGCACCTCGCCCGGTATCTCTGTCATGCGACCACTTTAGGGGGTGTGTGGCGGATGTCCGTGGGGAAGGAGCGGCGTCCGGTGCGTGCTCTCGGCGTGCCGACCGGAAGCCCGCGTACTGGACGTACTCGGGCTTCCGGTCGGTGCGGCGAGAGTGCGTGCCGGAC
>NZ_JBVJUY010000060.1:0-13397 GCF_055604165.1 Streptomyces sp. NPDC037242 | reverse complement strand
CCCCCCCCCCCCCCCCCCCCCCCCCCCCCCCCCCCCCCCCCCCCCCCCCCCCCCCCCCCCCCCCCCCCCCCCCCCCCCCCCCCCCCCCCCCCGCTCGTGTCTACCGCTCCGCCGTCGTCCCCGTCAGGCGGTGCAGCGGATCATGATCAGCGGCCGATTCGCGTGGTAGTCGGCCCAGAACTCCTCGCCGAACTCCTCGATGCCGGCATCCGAGACTTCCAGCGTCACCCATTCGATCCCGGTGAATCCGGCCGCCTTCAACGTCTGCTCGTACGTCGCCTGCGAGGGCACGACGGCCTCGAAGGAGACCGGCGGCTCCAGCAGGGCCGTGAGCTGGATCCCCCGGCCGATCTCGTTGTCCTTGCCGGTCGCCTCGCACAGGAACCCGTACTTGGCCAGCGTAGGTCCGGTGAAGTCGAAGTCCGGGTTCTGTACGAACAGGTAGAACTCGCCACCGGCGACAAGGCTGCGCCGGATGACGTGCATCATCTGCTCGATCTCGGCGACGTCGCTCGCGTAGTTGAACGCCTGCACGGCCACGGCGACGTCGAAGGGCTGGTCGAACTCCCGCAGGGTGGCCGTGTCACCCACTTCGTAATCGATGCCGAGAGGCTCGGACTGCTCCATGGCACCGGCCGCGTCGATCATCGCCCCGGAGATGTCGAATCCGAAGACGCGCGACGCCCCGCGGCGCTTGAGTTCACGGCTGTAGAATCCGGTACCGCAGGCGATGTCGAGTACGGACTTGCCGGTGACGTCCCCGACCAGGGCGAGGAAGCCCGGTACCTCGGCGTAGCGAATGATGGGCAGGGTCTTGAAGCCTTCGAATGCTTCACCAATGCCGTCGTACAACTGACCACTCATCGTGGCGTTCCCCTCGATTTGTGGCGTCGGCTCTCAGAACGAGCCGCGGCCCTCGACAGGAAGTCTTCACGCTCGTCCACGGGACTCCGTATTGTCGGAAGGCACGAACCTGCCGGTACCGATACCGAGTTGACTCCAAATGTGCAGTGTTCGTTCAGTCCATGAGCACGCCCGGATTGAGGATTCCGTTCGGGTCGAGTGCGCGCTTCGCGGCCCTCAGGGCGAGGGCGAAGGGTTCGGGGCGCTGGCGGTCGTAGCCCGGACGGTGGTCGCGCCCGACGGCGTGGTGGTGGGTGATGGTGGCCCGGTGGCGGTGCAGTACCTCGCCCGCGACGGCCTTGAGGTCGTCCCACAAGGCCACCTCGTCGCCGGGGCGGCCTGCGGCGAGCACGGTGAAGTACGGCGCGGCGCCGTCCGGGTACGCATGCGTCAGGCGGCAGTTGACCATCGCGGGGTGACCGGTGGCCTTGAGCGCGGCATTGCCGACCTCGGTGCGCACCGCGTCGATCAGTTCGGGGAGCCGGTCCCAGGTGGCCGCGGTCTCGAAGGTCTCGGCCACGGCTCCCATCCGGGCCAGACCGTCGCGGAGGTAGGGCATCCGCAGGAAGGCCGCGCGCCAGGCGCCCACGGCGGTGTCCCCGGGTCCCGCACCCGCGCCCGCCCCCGAACCGCCGCCGGACCGTGCTCCCGTCCGGCCGCCGTGTGAGCGGGCCAGGTCGAGGGCCCGTTCGAGGCGGGCGGTCACCGGTTCGTCCGCCGACTCGAACCCCAGGACCAGTACGGCCCTGCCACCGCTGTCCGCGCCCGCCAGCGCAGCCTCCCCGGCGTCCAGCAGGCGGCAGTTGGCGGGGGAGAGGTCGCACTGGGCGAGGGCGCGCACGGCACGGAGCCCGTCGTGGAAGTCGGCGAAGGTGGCCGAGGCGGATGCCTTGTGGCGGGGGCGTTCCTGAAGTCGGACCCACGCCTCGGTGATGACTCCGAGGGCCCCCTCCGAGCCCAGGAACATCCGGTCGGGGGAGGGGCCCGCGCCGGAGGCGGGCAGCCGCCAGGAACTACTCGTACCGGCGGGGGTGACGACGCGCAGCGACTGCACGAAGTCGTCGATGTGGGTGCGGCCGGTGGCGTAGTGGCCGCCCGCCCGGGTGGCGAGCCAGCCGCCCAGGGTGGAGAACTCGAAGCTCTGCGGGAAGTGCCGCAGGGTGAGGCCGTGGGGCCGGAGCTGGTCCTCCAGGCTCGGGCCGAGGGTGCCGGCCTGGATGCGTGCGGCCCGGCCCTCCGCGTCGACCTCCAGGACGCGGCCCATGGCGGTCAGGTCGAGGGACAGTACCGCCCGGTGGGCGTCGCCGCGGTACTCCACGCCCCCGGTGACGGAGGAACCCCCGCCGTAGGGGACGACGGCAACGCCCCGATCACCGGCCCAGTCCAGCAGGTCGGCCACGCCCCGGTCGTCCACCGGGCGGGCGACGAGGTCGGGTATGCGCCCCGGCCGCCCGCGCAGGGCGCGCACGACGTCGCGGTAGGCCTTGCCCATGGCGTGGGCGGCGCGGTCCGCGGGATCGGTACTGACCAGGTGGGCGAGGCTGTGCGGTGCCTGGACCGCGGGGGCGCCGACGTGCAGGTCGCGGACGCGGGGCACCGGGAGCGGGCGGGCGAGGGTGCCGGGGATCAGCGCGCCCATCGCGGCGCATTCCGCGTCGTCGGGATGGGCGTCCGCCCAGCCCCACCCCCACCAGGAGCGGGTACGGGACGTCGGCTGCGGGGTGGTGCCGGCCATGGGTGCGCTCCGAAGGTGGAAGGAATTTACCTTGAGGTAAATTACCTACTGATAATATCGGCTCATGGCAACCCCCTCTTCGAAAGCCGGTACCAAGGGAGTCCCGCGGGAGCACCGCCGGCAGCAGATGCTGGAGGCCGCGACGGAGGAGTTCGGCACCCGCGGCTACGCGGCCGCCTCGCTCCCCGCGATCGCCGCGCGCGTCGGCGTCACCAAGACGCTCCTGCACCAGTACTTCGGCACCAAGGAGGACCTCTACGTCGCCTGCCTGGTCCCCGTCGGCGACCGGCTCCTGGAAACCATCCGTACGGCGATGGGCCCGGACGCAGCCGCGCCGCACACGCCGCTGCGCGTGCTGCACGCCATCTTCACCGCCCTGGAGGGACAGCGGGAGGCCTGGTTCGTCCTGTACGACACCTCCCTGCCGCCCGACGGCGAAGCCGTGCGCCGGGCCTCGGGGTACTGGTCGGCCATCGACCGGCTCGCCGCCGGCGGGACCGCCGAGCTGCTGCGGGCCGCCGGGTCCGCCGATCCGCTGGACGCGGACGCGCTCAAGTACGTGTGGCGGGACCTCGTCGCCACCCTCGTCCGCTGGTGGGTCAAGCACCCGGAGCAGACCCCGGCGGCCATGACCGAGCGCTGCGCCCGGCTGTTCGCGGCCGCCGCCACCCTCACCACCGACGCACACGCGGGCTGACCAGGGGTCGGCGGCCGGTCTCACAGGCCCGGGCGTGTCCGCCCGAGCTGTGATCCGCGGGGAACCGGGTGATGATAGCGGGAGGTCGGAGGTGGCCTCATGGACGAATCACGCAGGGCCTGGCTCGCGCTCGGCGGCATCATCACCGTCATCTTCTTGAACCTGGCGGCGATCATCCTGATGAACACGGTCGGACACTGACGGGCCGACCGACCGCAGGGTCGCCAGGACCGGCTCCGCCGGCTGGAGGGTGAGCCCGGGGAAGACCTTCGCCCGCACCGCGCCGGTGTCCAGGTGGAACCGCTGCCCCAGCACGGCCAGTACCAGGGCCGCCTCCACGAGGGCGAACCGCGCGCCCAGGCACGCCCGCGGACCTCCGCCGAAGGGGAACCACGCGTGCTCCGGCACCGGATGCGGGGCGTCCGCGTCCCAACGCTCCGGTCGGAACGCCTCCGGCTCCGGGAACCACCGCTCGTCCCGGTGGACCGACCAGGGGCTGGTCCACACCGAGGTGCCCGCCGCGACGGCCCGCCCGCCGATCGAGGCGCCCTGCTGCGCCACCGCGGAGATCAGCCAGATCGGCGGATAGATCCGCAGGGCCTCCTTGACCACCTGCTGCGTCCACGGGAGCCGCGCGTAGTCCTCGTACGTGGGCAGCCGCCCGCCCAGCACCCGGTCGAGCTCCTCCGTCAGGCGTTCCCGGGCCGCCGGGGCTCCCGACAGCAGTTGCCAGGCCCAGGTCAGCGTGGTGGAGGTCGTCTCGTGGCCGCCGATGTAGAGGGTGATCGACTCGTCGCGCACCTCGGTGCGCGACAGCGGCAGCCCCCGCTCGTCGCGGGCCGCGAGCAGCCGGCTCAGCAGGTCGTCCCGGCCCTCGCCCGCGGCCGCGGCCGCCTCGTGCTCGCGTATGACGTGCTCGATCTCCCGGTCGAGGACCCCCACCGCGGCCCGCATCCGACGCCGCCCCGGGGTCCGCACCCACGGCGGCAGGAACAGCGTCACCCCGCGGAACTCGGCGCCCAGTTCATGCTGAGCCGTGGCCATCGCCGCGCTGATCGGGGCCTCCCGGCCGGCTGCGTCGCTCCCGAAGAGGGTGCGCACCGCGATCCGCTGGGTCAGCCCGGCCATCTCCCGGTGCACGTCGATCCGGTCGCCCGTCGACCAGCTGCGGGACAGCGCGTCCGCGCACTCCACCATGGTGGCGGCGTAGGTGCGCACCTGGCGCGGGCGGACGGCGGGTTGGACCAGGGCCCGCTTGCGGCGCCAGTCGTCCCCGGTGGCGACGACCACCCCGTTGCCGAGCAACTGTCGGAAGGCCCAGCCGAGTTCGGTCGGCCGGAAGGTGCCCTCGACGGCCCCGAGCAGCTCACCGGCGTGCTCGGGGCGGGAGACCAGCACATTGCGCTGCGGTCCGAGCGCCCACGGCACCCAGTCCCCGTACTCGTCGCGCAAGGACTCGAAGAAGGCCAGCGGATCGCGGGCGAAGGCCGGAAGGTTCCCGAGCAGGGGCCACCGGCGCGGTCCGCGTTCGCTTCCCGGGGGCTTGGGCAGGGTGGCGGTCACGCACGCATGGTGACAGCGCGCCCGCGAGGGCGCCAGAACCCCGTCGCCGGACTTTCGGCCGGGGCTCGTCGCGGACCCCCCCCGACATGACGCTGTGCGGCCCGTGAACGGGCCGCACAGCGCTCCCTTGGGTTGTCAGCAGTCGTCGCCGCCGTGGCCACCGTGGCCGTACCCACCCCAGTCGTCATCGTCGTCGTACCAGCCGTGGTGATGCCCGCGGTCGTCATCGTCCCAGCCGCCGCCGGTGACGTAGGTGGTGGAGTGGGTCGGGGTCGCCGCCGAGGCGGTACCTGCGGCTCCGAGGGCGGCGCCACCGGCCATCAGAACACCGATGGCGGACACCGCGAAAAGACGCTTCACTCTCAGTGCTTGCATGGTTCTGAACCCTTCTCATGCGAGAAATGGACGCGGGAACCCCTTGTGGCCCTTGCGAAAGAGAGGAACGGGATCGCCGTCAACGCGGCCGTGTCGGGCCGCGGACCATCCGCGTCGGCGCGTGCGGACACGCGCCCATATGCTCTGGCAGATCACTGGGGGTCATGGGTGGTTTCCCGCAGTTGCCACAATCACCTACGGCTGATACTAGTCACCGACCCGCGGGTCGGCATCTCGGGCAGCGAGCCCGAGCCCACCATCCCGCTCTCCGCAGCGGCACCGGGCGCCCGCGCCGCCCCATCGCCGCGGTCCAACTCGACCTCATGGCCCTCCCCTTCGGAGGACCCGCTTCCAAATGCTTTGGTCCGAGGGGATGCGGCACGCGCCACCAGTGGTGTAGACCATACGCCCAGCAGTCGGTGTGTGACGCGAGAGGTGGATCAACACGTGCAGCGCGCTTCCCTGAGCCTGACGGCGGTCGGCACCGCCATGTGCCTGGCCGCCCTCACCCTGGCCGGCTGCGGAACCGGCGCCACCGCGGGCGGGGTGACCCTGCGGGTCGTGGCCGCCGAGTACGGCGAAACGCCGTCCAACTCCAGCAAGCCGTACTGGGAGGGTCTCGCCGCCGCCTTCGAGAAGGCCAACCCCGGCATCAAGGTCGAGGTCGATGTCGTGTCCTGGTCCGCGGTGGACGCCAAGGTCGCGCAGCTGGTCAAGGACGGCCGTGCCCCTGACATCGCACAGATCGGCGCCTACGCCGACTACGCGCACGCGGGCAAGCTCTACCCCGCCGACGAACTGCTCTCCATCCAGACCGAGGCCGACTTCCTCCCGCCGCTGGCCGACGCCGGGAAGGTCCAGGGAGACCAGTACGGCCTGCCCTTCGTCGCCAGCACCAGACTGCTCTTCTACAACCAGACCCTGCTCACCGACGCGGGCGTCATGGGCAAGGACGGCGGTACCTGGCAGCCCCGCACCTGGGCCGACCTGGTGGCCGCGGCGAAGAAGCTGAAGGCCTCCGGCGTACGCACCCCGTTCGCACTGCCCCTTGGGCCGGAAGAGGCGCAGGCCGAGTCGATGATGTGGATGCTGTCGGGTGGCGGCGGCTACACGAACGACGCGGAGGCGTATGCGATCGACTCGGCGCAGAACGTGAAGACCTTCGAGTTCCTGCGGGACAAGCTCGTCGGCCAGGGCCTGACCGGACCGGTCGAGCCGGGCCGACTCGACCGGCAAGGGGCTTTCGACGCGTTCGTCGGCGGCGAGGTCGGCATCCTCAACGGCCACCCCACCCTGATCAAGCAGGCCCAGGACAAGGGCATCAAGATGGGCGTCGTCCCGCTGCCCACGGAGGACGGATCGGAGCCGAGGGCGATGGGCGTGGCGGACTGGGCGATGGCGTTCAGGAACGGCCATCCGAAAGAGGCCGGCCATTTCCTCGACTTCCTCTACGAGGCGAAGAACGTGTCCGCGTTCACCGGCAAGTACGGCCTGCTGCCGGCGACGACCAGTGGCTATCAGGCGATGATGAGGTCCACCGACCCCGCCACGGTGCAGCTCCAGGTCTTCCTCAAAGCCCTTCCCTCCTCCCGGCTCTACCCCGTGGGCAAGAAGTCCTGGGCCGGGGTCAGTCAGAGGATGAAGCAGGACATGGGCCAGTCCGTCCGCCCCGGCGGCCGACCCGCCACCGTACTGTCCGACATCGCCGCCGCCGCGCGGAGCGCCGAGAGCTAGGGGGTGTCTGGCGGATGTCCGCGACGTCGCGACGCCCGGCACGTGCTCTCCACGGCAGGGACTCCAGGTCCTTGAGGACGCCCCACATGTCACACCGTGCCGGGTACCGAGGGCAATCGGGTTTGGGACCCGGAGCCGCCGGCCTCCTTCTGTATGCG
Organism: Streptomyces sp. NPDC037242; assembly: GCF_055604165.1. NCBI lineage: Bacteria > Bacillati > Actinomycetota > Actinomycetes > Kitasatosporales > Streptomycetaceae > Streptomyces > Streptomyces sp. NPDC037242. The sequence goes on along the minus strand of NZ_JBVJUY010000060.1, from coordinate 6,232 downwards.
GAGTTCGCGACGTCGCGACGTCGGGACGCGGACCTTCTCCAGCGCCGGCTTGGTGTGCGACGGGTGGGCGAGGGTGCTTGATCGTCGACGGGTTCCTCACCGGTAGGCTCTGCCCTGCACCGGCCCGACCTCCGCCGCGGGCGCCACGCGCCCCGTGGCCGGCACCAACTGGGTGTCCGGCCACGCCGGACGGATGTGTCCGCTCGCCTGCCGGCCGGTTGCCGGACACCCCCGCAGGTGGTTCCCGCCGTCTTCCCGTCACTGGAGTTCGTCTTGCCTGTACGTTCCAAGAGCCCCTGGGGCGCCGTCTGTTCGGCCGCCCTCGCCCTGGCCGGCGTCGCGGCGATGGTGTTCCCCGCCCGGGCCGACACGGTCACGGCCTCCACCGCACCGCCGCTCCGGTTCGTCAGCTACAACATCTGCGGCCAGGAATGCAGCGATCCGGGCAAGGGGTACGACGAGAAGAAGCGGATCGACAGCGTCGTAGCCCAGGCGTCCGTCTCCACCTGGAACGCCGACCAGATCTTCCTCCAGGAGGTCTGCCGGCCGCAGTACGACGAGATCCTCACGAGGCTGCGGCCGTTGGGCTTCGACGGCATGTACAGCGCGACCCTCACCGGCGCCGACTCCAGTTGCAGCGGCGGCGATTACGGGAACGCGGTCCTCGTCCGGGGCCCGATCACCGAAGTGCTGGACCTGGACCTGACCGTGGGCGGCGAGGTCGAGCCCATCAAGGTCCCGTGCGTGAAGAACTACGTACAGAACCGGCTGAACTGGGCCTGCTCGGTGCACCTGTACTGGAGGGACCCGTCCATCCGCCTGACGGAGGCCCGGGCACTCGCGGCGCGTGCCGCGACCTGGCAGGACCAGGGGATACCCGTGGTGCTGGGCGGCGACTTCAACGCCGGCCCCCGCACCGCCCCGCTGAGCGAGTTCTACGACCCGGGCATCAACGACGGCGCCCGGGGGACCTTCATCGAAGCCGACGAGACCGACACCGACTTCTTCGACCCGGCCGTCTGCCCGGTGGGCACGGCCCCGCGCTGCCGTTCCGGGGAGCCCACCCACTACGACAGGAAACTCGACTACCTCCTCCTCAGCTCCCGGCACTTCAAGTCCGCCCAGGGCGACGCCCTCCCGCAGGACCCCGCGGTCTCCGACCACCAGATGGTGCGTGGAGCGGCCTCCTGGGCCGACTGCGGTACGTTCACCCCCGCCGCCGGTGCCCTCTTCCGCAGGGACGCCTCCGGCGCTCTCTTCCGCTACGACGGCCGAGGTGACGGCACCCTGGCCGCCGCGTGCAAGGTCGGCAGCGGGTGGAACGGAATGAGGAAGGTGGTCCGCATACCCGGCAGCACGACCCTCGCCGCCCTCGACGGCAACGGCACGCTGTGGCACTACCCGGCCGACGCGAGCGGCGCGTACACGGGGACCACCCGGGTCCAGGCCGCCACCGGCTGGTCACCGTACGACGTCGTCGTCGCACCCGGGGACTTCACGCAGGACGGCAAGCCGGACCTGATAACCCGGGACGCCAACGGCGATCTGTGGCTCCACGCGGGCAACTCGGGCAACAGTGGCAACGGCGGCACCGAGGGCAGCGCGTACGCCTCCCCGGTCAGGATCGGATACAAGTGGGGCATCTATGACCTGCTGTTCTCGCCGGGGGACTTCTCCGGTGACGGCAGGCCCGACCTGATGGGCCGCGACTCCGCCGGGGACCTGTACCTGTACAAGGGAAACGGGGCCGGCGGCTACGCCCCCCGGCAGAAGATCGCCTCCGGCCTCACCGGCTACGACGCGATGACCTCTCCGGGAGACGTGAACGCCGACGGCAGGAGCGACCTGCTGGCCCGGAGCGCCTCCGGCGCCCTCTTCCTCCTGAAGGGCGATGACGCGGGCGGACTCGCGCCTGCTGTCAGGATCGGCAGCGGCTACCCGGCGGGCGAGCTGCTCTTCTGACCGACCGCGGCCGGGCGTTCAGCCGGCGGCGTGCAGGGCGCGGCGGGCGGTGGCGCGCAGGTGGTCGAGGACGTCGGGGTCCGCGGCGAGGGTGTAGTCCGCGGGCAGGCCGGACAGGGTCTGCGCGATGCGGGTGAGGGAGTCGTCCGACGCATCGACGAGGCAGGTGGTCCGGTCGACGGGGCGGATACGGGTGGCCAGGTGGCGGGTGCGGGCGCGGACCTGGTCCGCGGAGGCCTGGACCGTGGCGACGGCCCGGTGGCGAGTGGGGGCGGTGGAGAGCCGCTCGGCGACGAAGGCGGCGGGGTCGCCTCCGGGCAGTTCCCTGGCGGGGACGCGGCGGCCGGTGGCCATGGCGCCGGTGATGCGGTCCAAGCGGAAGATGCGCCAGTCGTCCCTCTCGGTGTCGTGCGCCAGGAGGTACCACAGGTCGCCGGAGGCCACGAGGTGCTGCGGCTCGACACGGCGCGAGGCGGTCGCGTCGGCGCGGGTGGTGTAGTCGAAGGTGACGATCTCGTGGTCGCGGCAGGCGACGGCGAGCAGGCCCAGGAGCGTCGGGTCCGCGCGCGGACCGCGGCTCTCCCAGGCGATTCCGGCGACCGATTGCTGGAGGGCGGCGACCTGGGTGCGCAGGCGTCGGGGCAGGACCTGTTCGAGGTTCGCCAGGGCGCGCAGGGCGGTCTCCTCGATGCCGGTCAGCCCGCCCGCCGCGGTGCGCAGGGCGACGGCGATGGCGACGGCTTCGCCGTCGTCGAGGAGGAGCGGGGGCAGGTCGGTGCCGGCGGCGAGCCGGTAGCCGCCGGCGTGGCCGCGGGCGCTGTCGACGGGGTAGCCCAGGTCGCGCAGGCGGTCGATGTCGCGGCGGACGGTGCGGACGGTCACCTCAAGGCGGTCGGCGAGGTCGGCGCCGGACCACTCGCGGCGGGTCTGCAGCAGGGACAGCAGCCGCAGCATCCGGCCCGTCATGTCGGTGGTCATGACCTCAACTATGACCGGGTCAAAGGACAGCTGCTGTCCTGAAAGAGTCCTAATGTGGGTGCTGCCCGACCACGATAAAACGTGAGATATCCCCACGAAGATCGCAATTCTCGGCACGGGTGGCGGCGCCCGCGCGCACGCGGCCAAGCTCGTCGAACTCGGGCACGAGGTCTTCGTCGGCACCCGTGACCCCGAGGCCACCCTGGCCCGTACCGAGCCGGACATGATGGGCAACGCGCCCTACGGCCAGTGGCTCGCCGACCACCCCGGCATCACCCTGCTGTCCTTCGGCGACGCGGCCGCCGCCGCCGACCAGCTCGTGATCAACGGCATCGACGGCCACAACGCCGTGGCCGCCCTGACCGCCATCGCCGACCGGCTCGCCGGAAAGACCCTGATCGACTACGCCGTCCCCTTCGTCTACCAGCACGAGAGCGAGCACCCCTGGCCCACGCCCTGGGGCGTCATGCCGAAGCTGGAGCCGTGCGACACCGACAGCCTCGGCGAGCAGGTCCAGCGGGCCCTGCCCGCCACGAAGGTCGTCAAGAGCTTCGTCACCCAGGAGCAGACCACCGTCGTCAACCCGCAGTCCGTGGGCAGCGGCGACCACACCATGTTCGTCGCCGGCGACCACGCGGACGCCAAGCAGCAGGCCACCGACCTGCTGAAGTCCTACGGCTGGACCGACATCCTCGACCTCGGCCCGCTGGTGTGCGCCCGCGGCATGGAGATGTACGCCCACATGCACTCCGCCATCGGCTTCGGCCTCGGCCAGCAGTTCGGCGGACACTTCGGCATCAAGGTCGTGCGCTGACCCACCCGACCTCCCGCCCCACCGTCCCGGCCGCCAGGTCGCCGGGTCGCCGGGTCGCCGGGTCGCCGTCCACCCTGCCCCTCACGCCCCCAGATGGAGAACCCCCTGTGACCAGCACCAGCACCAGCACCAGCACCAGCACGGCGCTGCTGGACGGCACGATCATGTGCCATGCGATGTGGGCCCGCGACGGCCGCGAGCTGGCCGACTTCTACGCCACCGCCCTGGGCACCGAAGTGAACCGGACCTACCCCGGCCCCGAAGGCGAACCCGCCGCCTTCGCCTTCAGCCTCGGCCGCGCGATGTACCTCTTCTACACCTCCGCCGCCTTCACCGCCCCCAGCTGGCCCGAAGACGACCTGCCCTTCCACATGGACCTGACGTTCGGCGACGTCCGGGCCGCGGAGGAGCGGCTGCTCCGGATGGGCGCCACCAAGCCCGCCCACCAGCCGGGCGGTAAGCACTGGACGGTCCTGCTGGACCCGTCCGGACAGCCCTTCTGCATCCACCAGGCCCGTTGACCATGACCGCACTGCCCCGCATCACCGCCGAACAGCGCCGTGCCCGCCTCGTCCGCCGGCACCTCCTCGTGCCTTCCGCGCGCGCAGGGACCGCGCACGAGGTGGCCCAGGCCCTCATCGGCCCGCACGCCACCGATCCGGCGACGTCTGCCTCGCCGCGGCAGCCCGTATGCACGCGCCCACGGCCGACGCCATCGACCACGCCCTCTACGACCAGCCGTCCGGTGCGCCCGCGCTGGAACGGATCCGATGCATGCGCCGCACCATGTTCGTCGTCCCCGCCCGCCTCGCCCCCGCCGTACGCTCCACGACCGCCCAGGACCCCGGCCGTCTCCGTACAGAAGCGGCGGACAAGCTGTCGCAGGCCCTCGGCTGGGACCGGCGGCACTACACCGCCGTGGAACAGGATGCGCTCGCCGCACGCGGTGAGGCGACCGCGGCCCAGCTGGCCGCCGGCGTGCCCGCCCTGCGCGAGCAGCTGACCCTGTTCCCCGGCAAGCCGTACGAGTCCCGCCAGGGCGTCAGCGCCACGGTCCTCGGAGTCCTCGCCGCCTGAAAGCCCGAATCCGCCGCTCCCGGCCGGTGGGGTCATGGACCTCGGCCCAGTTCCGCCGGGCCCCCTCTCAGCCGCCTCGCCGACGGTTAGGCCGTCCCCTTCACGGGCGTGTCCAGTCGGCCGGCCAGGCTGGTGAGGGTGGGGCCCAGGGGGAGTGCGACCCGGGTGACGGCGTGCTCGTCGCCGCGGGTCGCGTCCCGGTTGACGATCAGTACGGGCTTACCGGCCCGGGCCGCCTGGCGGACGAACCGCAGCCCGGACATCACGGTCAGCGAGGACCCCAGGACCAGGAGCGAAGTCGCCCCGTCGACCAGCTCACGGCAGTGCGCGACCCGCGCCGGCGGAACGGATTCGCCGAAGAACACCACGTCCGGTTTGAGCACGCCGCCGCATTCCGAGCAGGGGACCACGCGGAAGTCGCCGACCTGCTCCTGGGTGAGGTCGGCGTCACCGTCCGGGTTCAGCCCTGGCGCCACCGGCGCGAAGCCCGCATTGGCATCCTCCAGCCGTCGGGCGAGCTCGTGGCGCGAGCTGGAGGCGCCGCACGAGAGGCAGAGGACCCGGGCCAGGTTCCCGTGCAGTTCCACGACGCCCTCACTGCCCGCGGCCTGGTGCAGGCCGTCGACGTTCTGGGTGATGACGCCAGAGAGCAGCCCGCGCCGGCCGAACGCGGCCACGGCACGGTGCCCGGTGTTGGGCAGGGCGCGGCCGAACGTACGCCACCCCAGGTGACTGCGAGCCCAGTACCGGCGCCGGGCCTGGGGGCTGCCGGTGAATTCCTCGTAGGTCATCGGCGTGTGCCGGCTGAGGCTCCCGCCGCTGCTCCGGTAGTCGGGGATGCCCGACTCGGTGGAAATCCCCGCCCCGCTCAGCACCAGTACGCCTCCGGCCCTCAGCGCCTCGGCGACCGGCTCTGGATCCGTGCTGCCGGGCGGCAGGTCATGGGCGGGCGTCCAGCTCAGAGTGGGGCGCATGCGCATGCCGCCAGCGTACGGAACCGGCCGCCCGCGGCGCAGGCCCGTTCTCACACGCCCCCTCGAACCCTCCGATTGCCAGGCAATTCGGCCACCCGGGCTGCCTTGTGAAGGGGTACGAGCCGTGACATTCAGTGAGAATCGGGCGCCCCGGAGGTGACCCGTCCCATAGGACCCACGTCACATACGAATCGCGATAGTAGCTTTCGGGGGGTCGCCAGAGCCGCCTGGCACCCGCCGCCACCTGCGCGGATCCCCGGTCCCCGGTCGATGGGTCCGAGGTCCTGCGGCTACGAGGCCGGCTAGTAGGAGGGGTCGTTGCCAGGGGGTCGGGGCGTCTGTAGAACTGGATGAGTCGCAAGGCGGCAGGGGTGTTTCACCCCCGCTCCACAAGCCGCCGACGAACCCCTCTCCTCCGCGTGAGTGG
>NZ_JBVJUY010000059.1:0-14174 GCF_055604165.1 Streptomyces sp. NPDC037242 | reverse complement strand
CCGGGCAGGGCCCGGGGAACGGTGGAAGGGCGGGTAGGGGACGGCCCCGCGCAGCGGCAACCCGCGCCCCCGGCGCCGCCCAAGGCCCGACGGACGGAGTCCGGCGCAGCGCGCCGAAGCCCGCGCAGCGGCGCGAGGGGCGCGTCGGGAAATGGGTCCGCGCAGCGGTGCGAGGGACGCGTTAAGAGGCAGCGCCGCGCGGGGGCTCCGGCGCGGCGTCCGCGCCCGGGGCGTGTACGTGCGGCGGCGGATACACGGCATCGTGCCAGTCCGGCACCGGATCCGGGTCGCGCGGGGCCCACAGGGCCGTCAGGCCCAGGTGGACCACGACGGCCACCATCGGCCAGCCCAGCAGCACCCCGTGCGCCAACAGCTCCAGCGGCGCGTCGAAGGCAACCCCCTTGCCCGCCCGCTTCGCGGCCTCGACCAGGTCGGAGGTCGGCCCGAGCCACAGCCCCAGCCGCCACCCCACGAGCGAGGCGAAGCAGGACCCGACCACCAGCCCGATCACCAGCGGGACACCGCCCCGGCGGCGCCACAGGAACACGAGCACCGCGCTCAGCACGCCCAGCCCGGCCGACAGCAGCAGAAACGTCCCGTCGGACCCGATCCGCGCCTCGCTCTCGGTGTTCCGCAGGAAGACGGCCTCACCGTTCGAGACGTACTGCACCCGCGGCGCGAGCCAGGCCCACAGCAGCCCGAGCAGTACGCCGGCCACTCCCACCGCCAGGGCGACGGCGGCCCCGTCGCGGATGTCCGCGGGGGTGATGGCCGCGTCGGACTCCGGCGGGAGCGGCGACGGCGGCAGGTCATGAGGGGTCACGGCTTCGGTCACCCCCACATCGTGCCAGGTCCTGAACGGCGTACGCCGCCCGGCACCAGCACCCGCGCCCGTACCCGCGTCAGCGGACCGACGCCCGCCGGTACGCCCACGTCGCGACGGCCAGCGAGAGCACCCCGACGGCCGCGCACACGCCGAGGTCGAGGACGACCGCGGCCCAGTCCGGGTGCGGCGCGAAGGTCCGCGCGAACGCCTCGACCCCGTACGTCGACGGGAGCAGGTCCCGCGCCCACACGATCACCTCGGGCATCCGCTCCGGCGGCAGCACCCCCAGCAGCAGCGCCGCCGACATCCCCAGCTGCCCGGCCAGCGTGGCCAGCTCCTGGCGCGGCGCGAGCAGGCCCAGCGCCGCCCCGAGACCGGCCAGCGCGGCCCCGGCCAGCGGTACCACCGCGGCCAGGATCCACAGCCCGCCCATCGGCAGCCCGAACAGCACGCACCCGAAGACGGCCGTCACCAGCGTCCCCGGCAGCGTGAAGGAGGCGTACGCGGCGGCGGCGCCCAGCACCACCGACGCGGGCGGCACCGGCAGGGTGGCGTAGTGGTCGAGCCCCCCGCTGGCCCGCAGTTGCCCGAAGTACTGCGCGAGCAGGTTCAACGCGACGAAGGCGACGACCAGGACCGAGGAACCGGCGACCACGGCGCGCGCTTCGGAGCCGCCGTCGACGACCCCGCGCATCAGGATCATGATCCCGACGGACTGGAAGGTGGCCACGAACAGCAGCGGGATCCGCGACACGCGGGCCCGCGAGAGCTGCGCCCGGTACACCGCGGCCAGCGCGGGGAAGAACCGCGCCCGCGGCGCGAGCACACCCACAGCGGGAAGGGCGGTCGTCACGCCTTCACCAGTCCCTTCGAGGTACGCCCGCCCAGCGCGAGGTACACGTCCTCCAGGCTCGGCGTCGCCAGAGTGAAATCGTCGAGGGCGGCGAAGGCCGGCCCCCCGGTCACCGCGGCGACCGCGGCCCGGGCCTCGTCCTGGCCGAGCCGCAGCACCCAGCGCCGACCGGACTCGGCGGCCGCCGGCGCGAGCGCCGCGACCTCCGGCACCTCCAGCGGCGGCGCGGTCCGCCACACCAGCTCCAGGCGGACCTCGTCGGAGACCTGCGCCTTGAGCCCGGCCGGGGTGTCGCAGGCGATGACCCGGCCCTGGTCGATGACGGCGACCCGGTCGAGGACGGTCTCGGCCTCGATGACGTTGTGGGTGACCAGCAGCACGGTGGCCCCGGCCTGGGCGCGCCGCCGGTCGACGGCCGCCCAGACGGCCCGCCGGGCCACCGGGTCCATGCCGGTCGTGGGCTCGTCGAGGACCAGTACCGGCCGCTCCCCCACCAGCGCGGCGGCGACGCACGCGAGGCGCCGCTGCCCGCCGGAAAGCTTCTTCAGGGGCCGCCCGGCGATGTCGGTCAGCCCGAGTTCCTCCAGTACGGAGTCCCGCTCGGCCCGTGCCTCCCGTACGCCGAGCCCGCGCAGCCGCGCGGTGGTCTCGGCGGCCAGTGCCACCGTGAGCTCGTCGAGGGCGGTGGACTCCTGCCCCAGGTAGGCGAGCAGCCGGGCCGCGCGCTCGGGGTGGCGTACGAGGTCGTGGCCGAGCAGGGTCACGGCGCCGGAGTCGGGCCGCATGAGCCCGGTCAGCTGCCGGACCAGCGTCGACTTGCCGGCGCCGTTGGGGCCGAGCAGACCGAAGATCTCGCCGCGCCGCACGTCCAGGGAGATCCCGTCGGTGGCGCGGGTCTCGGGCAGGGCGGGAGCCCCGCGCCGTCCCCGTACCGCCGGATACGTCTTGACCAGGTCACGCACCGCGCAGACCACGTCGGAGGTCGACCCCCCGGCCGCCGCCACGCCGTTTTCCGCTTGTGCTGTGCCCGTACTCACGAGGGAGCAGCCTACGGGGTTCCCGCCCCTACTCGGCTGCCGGGGCGGCCGGGACGGGGGCTCCGGCGGCCTGGCCCGGTGTCGCGGACAGGTGCTCGGCGGCGGCCCGTACGTCGATCTCGCGCCAGAACCCGGCCCGGATGGCGTACCGGTCGTGCTCGTCGATCTGGTCGTCCTTGTGGGCCAGGAGGCCGAACCGGGCCGCGTAGCGCAGCAGCTCCCCGTCGATCCGGTGCGGGATCCGCGGGTACATGGTGGCGAGCTTCTGCAGGTGCACGGTCTCCGGCAGCCGTTCCATCCAGCGGCGCGCGAAGACCTGGCCGACCTCGAAGGGGTCGCCGCCGACGGTGGTGATGTCCTCCTCGCGGTCCGCCCAGCGCTGTTCGGCGGAGGTGAGCTGGGCGAGGGTGGGCAGGGAGGCCGTCTCGGCGGGCTCGCCGAGCGGTCCGGCCCGGTCGATCCAGCCCTTGTCGGAGGACCAGCGCAGGGCGCTGCCGGCCGGGGCGGCCTGCGGGCCGTTGTTCTGGCCGCCCACGGGGGCGCCCTGTGCGGGGGCGCGCAGCGAGCCCGCGAGGTCCTTGGGCGTGGGGACGCTCTTGCCGCCCGCGCCGGTGGGCGCCGGTACGGGGGCGGCGTGGTCCTCGGGCGCGGCGGGGGCCGCGCCTCCGTTGCCGTTGCGCGCGGCCTCGGCCAGGGCCGCCTCGGGCAGCGGGGCCGAGAGGATGGCGGCGATCTCGGGCCGGGGAGCGGGCGCCGGGGCGCACAGTCCGGAGAGGTCGCGGGCGCGGACGGCCCGGGTGATCCAGGTGCGGTCCAGTACGCGGCGCTCGTCCGCTTCGGCGACGAGGTCCTCGGACTGGTTGTAGTCGCCGTCGGCCGCCTGGACGGCCCAGAGGTGGACGGCGACCCCGTGTTCCTTGGCGGACATCAGGCCGGGCAGGAGGTCTCCGTCGCCGGTGACCAGGACGACGTCGGAGCAGGCGCGGTTGCGGGCCAGCTCGGTGAGCTCGGCGTGCATGGCGGCGTCGACGCCCTTCTGCGCCCAGCGCCCGTCGCTGCGGGTCAGGGCGCCCAGCCGGACGGTGACCCGGGACATGACGCGCAGCCGGCGGTGCTCGGGTTGCGGCACCCGGTCGGGTGCACCGTCGAACCAGTAGATCCGCAGCAGCGGCTGCTCGGTGTCGGCCTCGGCGCGCTCGCGCAGGCCCTGGATCAGCGCGGCATGGTCGACGGTGATCCGGGAGCGGGACGGCTCCCCTGCGAGGAGGCTCGCGGCGGCGCCCAGCAGATAGCCGGCGTCCACCAGGACGACGCAGCGGTCCACGCGTACCACCCTCTTCCCTGGGGGTCCTTGGAGTTTCCCCGAGTCTGCCCGACCGCAAGGGGGTTGAAGGCCGGAACTCGATCATCGGCGTGGCGGATCTCGCGCGGGAGGGGGAAGGACCGCCGACTACGCGCAGTAATGATCCAAAATGCGCGCTTTCTGCCGCTGTGTGAGTGTGAAGGCGGTCCTGGCCCCTAGACCCTCACGGAGGCTCCACCATGGCCAAGAACAAGAACCAGAAGCAGCCGCAGAAGCAGCAGAACCGTTCGCCGCAGCAGGATCTCCAGAAGGGTTCGACGGAGTCCTCGCCCGAGTCGACGTCCTCGGCACCGACCCCGATGGACATGGCGCGCAAGGGCAAGTCGAAGCGGTTCGGCCACAACTGACGCGCCTCCGCGAGTGGCACGAAGAGGGGCGCGCCCGGATCCCCGGGCGCGCCCCTCTTCACGTCTGTGCCTCAACCGGCCAGGCAGGACGGGCCGAGCAGCACCTTGAGGTCGCCGAAGAGCGCCGGGTCGGGCTGGACCCGGTGCTTGTCGAGGCGCAGCACGGTGGTGGTGCGCGGCCCCTGGAGCTTGATCCGCACCTCGGTGTTGCCCTTGTGGTGGCGCAGGATCTCCCCCAGACGGGTCACCATCGGCGGGGTGACCTTGACGGTCGGGATGGTGAGGACGACCGGGGCGTTGGTCCCGGCGGAGGTCAGGTCGGGGACCATCATCTCCATGGCGACCAGGCGGGGGACGTCCTCGCGCTTGTCGAGGCGGCCCTTGACGAAGACGACGGTGTCCTCGACCAGCTGGGTGGAGACGAGCTGGTAGGTGGCCGGGAAGAACATGCACTCGATGGAGCCGGCGAGGTCCTCGACGGTGGCGATGGCCCAGGCGTTGCCCTGCTTGGTCATCTTGCGCTGGAGGCCGGAGATGATGCCGCCGATGGTGACGACGGCGCCGTCGGAGTGCTCACCACCGGTGAGCTGGGAGATTCCGGCGTCGGTCTTGTCGGAGAGCACGTGCTCCAGGCCGAAGAGCGGGTGGTCGGAGACGTACAGGCCGAGCATCTCGCGCTCCTGGGCGAGCAGGTAGGACTTCTCCCACTCGACGTCGGAGAACTCGACGTCGAGGCCGAATCCCGGCTCGTCGCTCGCGCCCTCGTCACCCATTCCGCCGAACAGGTCGAACTGTCCCTCGGCTTCCTTGCGCTTGACCGCGACGACGTTGTCGATCATCGGTTCGTGGTGGGCGACCAGGCCCTTGCGGGTGTGGCCCATCTCGTCGAAGGCGCCGGCCTTGATCAGCGACTCGATGGTCCGCTTGTTGCAGACGACGGCTTCGACCTTGTCCAGGAAGTCGGGGAAGGTGGAGTACTTCCCCTTGGCCTTCCTGGTCTTGATGATCGACTCGACGACGTTCTGGCCGACGTTGCGGACCGCGGTCAGGCCGAAGAGGATCACGTCGTCGCCCTGGGCGGCGAAGTTCGGCTCCGACTCGTTGACGTTCGGCGGGAGCACCTTGATGCCCATCCGGCGGCACTCGTTCAGATAGATCGCGGACTTGTCCTTGTCGTCCTTGACCGAGGTGAGCAGGCCGGCCATGTACTCGGCCGGGAAGTTCGCCTTGAGGTAGGCGGTCCAGTAGGAGACCAGGCCGTACGCGGCCGAGTGGGCCTTGTTGAAGGCGTAGCCGGCGAAGGGGACCAGGACGTCCCACAGGGCCTGGATGGCCTTGTCGTTGTAGCCGTTCTTCCGGGCGCCCTCCTGGAAGATGGTGAAGTTCTTCGCCAGCTCCTCGGGCTTCTTCTTGCCCATCACGCGGCGCAGGATGTCGGCCTCGCCGAGCGAGTACCCGGCGATGATCTGCGCGGCCTTCTGCACCTGCTCCTGGTAGACGATCAGGCCGTAGGTGACCGCGAGCACCTCTTCGAGGGGCTTCTCCAGATCCGGGTGGATCGGGGTGATCTCCTGCTGCTTGTTCTTTCGCAGGGCGTAGTTCGTGTGCGAGTTCATGCCCATCGGGCCCGGCCGGTACAGGGCGGACACGGCGGAGATGTCTTCGAAGTTGTCGGGCTTCATCAGGCGCAGCAGGGAGCGCATGGGCCCGCCGTCGAACTGGAAGACGCCGAGGGTGTCACCGCGGCCGAGCAGTTCGAAGGTCTTGGGGTCGTCGAGCGGGAGGGCCAGGAGATCGATGTCGATCCCCTTGTTGGCCTTCACCATCTTGACGGCGTCGTCCATGATCGTGAGGTTGCGCAGGCCGAGGAAGTCCATCTTCAGCAGGCCGAGCGACTCGCAGCTCGGGTAGTCCCACTGGGTGATGGTGACGCCGTCGGAGTGGCGGACCCAGACCGGCACGTGGTCGGTGATCGTCTCGCTGGACATGATGACGCCGGCGGCGTGCACGCCCATCTGGCGGACCAGGCCCTCCACGCCGCGGGCGGTGTCGATGACCTTCTTGACGTCCGGCTCGTTCTCGTACATCCCGCGGATCTCGCCGGCCTCGCCGTAGCGCGGGTGCTGCGGGTCGAGGATGCCGGAGAGCGGGATGCCCTTGCCGAGGACGTCGGCGGGCATGGCCTTGGTGAGCCGGTCGCCCATGGCGTACGGGTAGCCGAGGACGCGAGCGGAGTCCTTGATCGCGTTCTTGGCCTTGATGGTGCCGTAGGTGCCGATCATGGCGACCTTGTCGGCGCCGTACTTCTCGGTCACGTACCGGATCACCTCGACGCGCCTGCGCTCGTCGAAGTCGATGTCGACATCGGGCATGGAGACGCGCTCGGGGTTGAGGAAGCGCTCGAAGATCAGACCGTGGGTGAGGGGGTCGAGGTCGGTGATGCCCATGGCGTACGCGACGATCGAGCCGGCCGCGGAGCCTCGGCCGGGGCCCACCGCGATGCCCTGGTTCTTGGCCCACATGATGAAGTCGGCGACCACGAGGAAGTAGCCGGGGAAGCCCATCGAGATGATCGTGTCCATCTCGTACTCGGCCTGCTTCATCCGGTCGTCCGGGATGCCTCCGGGGTAGCGGCGGTGCATGCCGCGCATGGTCTCCTCGCGGAACCAGGTGACCTCGGTGTAGCCGTCCGGGATGTCGAACTTCGGCATGAGGTTGCGGAACTTGAACATGCCCTCGGTGTCGATCTGGTCCGCGACCAGCCTCGTGTTGGCGCAGCCCTCCTGCCAGGCGTCCGAGGAGTCGATGGCGTACATCTCGTCCGTGGACTTCAGGTAGTAGCCGGTGCCGTCGAAGCGGAAGCGGTCGGGGTCCGAGAGGTTCTTGCCGGTCTGGATGCACAGCAGGGCGTCGTGGGCGCCCGCCTCGCTCGCGTAGGTGTAGTGCGAGTCGTTCGTCACCAGGGGCGGGATGCCGAGCTTCTTGCCGATCTCCAGCAGGCCGTCGCGGACCCGGCGCTCGATCTCGATGCCGTGGTCCATCAGCTCCAGGAAGTACCGGTCCTTGCCGAAGATGTCCTGGTACTCGGAGGCGGCCTTCAGGGCCTCGTCGAACTGGCCGAGGCGCAGCCGGGTCTGGAGCTCTCCGGAGGGGCAGCCGGTGGAGGCGATCAGGCCCTCCGACCACTTGGAGATGGTCTCCTTGTCCATGCGCGGCCACTTGGTGAGCCAGCCCTCGGCGTACGCGTCGGAGGACAGCCGGAAGAGGTTGTTCAGGCCGGTGGCGTTCGCCGCCCAGATCGTCTTGTGGGTGTAACCGCCGGAGCCGGAGACGTCGTCGCGCTTCTGGTGCGGCTGGCCCCACTGGATGCGGCGCTTGTTGCGCCGGGACTCGGGGGCGACGTACGCCTCGATGCCGATGATCGGGGTCACACCCGCCTTCTTCGCGGTGTGGAAGAAGTCATAGGCGCCGTGCAGGTTGCCGTGGTCGGACATGGCGATGTGCGTCATGCCCATCTCGTTGCACGCGTTGAACATGTCCTTCAGCCGCGCGGCACCGTCCAGCAGGGAGTACTGGGTGTGGACGTGCAGGTGCGTGAACGGCGGCTTGGTCACGGTGGGGGTCCTCCGGAGGGGAGAGAGGGGCGGCAGCTACGAATCTTACGTCTCCCGGGTGACAGATCCGGGGCACCGACGGGTACCTTCATCCGTTGCAGAGCCAAGGACACCTGTCCGCAGCGCCCGATCAAAAGCGCCGATCCACCGCACCACCAGGAGGCATCCGCCATGGCGGTTACCGAGACGACCGACGAGCAGCGCGCCGAGCAGATCCTCGACGTTTTCGACACCGCCTTCGGTGAGCTGCTCGCCGCCGACCCCGCTGCCTTCCAGGTCAAATTCCGCAAGATGGCGGCCTCGGCGTTCGCCTTCTACCGGGGCACGGCCTGCCTCTTCTACGCGGACCTGGAGCGCGACCGGCACGGCGGCCCGTACCTGGACGAGCGCACCGGGCGGGTGTGGATCCACGGCGATCTGCACGCCGAGAACTTCGGCACCTACATGGACTCCAACGGCCGCCTCGTCTTCAACGTCAACGACTTCGACGAGGCCTACGTCGGCCCCTTCACCTGGGACCTGAAGCGGTTCGCCGCCTCCGTCGCCCTGATCGGCTACACCAAGGCCCTCAGCGACGAGCAGATCAGCGATCTGGTGCGGACCTACGCCGGCGCCTACCGGGAGCGGATCCACCGCCTGGCCACCGGGGCCAAGCTGGAGGAGGTGCCCTCCTTCACCCTGGACACCGCCGAGGGCCCGCTGCTGGACGCCCTGCGCTCGGCCCGCTCGCGCACCCGCTTCTCCCTGCTGGACTCGATGACGGAGATACGGGACTTCGAGCGCCGCTTCGCGCCCGGCGCGGGGACGATCGAGCTGGACGCGGCCACCCGCTACAAGGTGCTGGCCGCCTTCGACGGGTACCTGGAGACCCTGCCCGACGAGTCGCTGGTGCGGCCGGACTCCTACCGGGTCAAGGACGTGGTGGGGCGCCGGGGCGTCGGGATCGGCTCGGCCGGCCTGCCCTCGTACAACATCCTGCTGGAGGGGCACAGCGACGCCCTGGAGAACGACGTCGTGATCTACCTCAAGCAGGCGCAGACCCCGGCGGTGTCCCGGCACATCACCGAGCGGGCGGTGCGGGACTACTTCCAGCACGAGGGGCACCGCACGGTGATCTCCCAGCGGGCCCTCCAGGCGCACGCCGACCCGTGGCTGGGCTGGACGGAGCTGGACGGGGCCGGTCAGCTGGTCGCCGAGGTCTCCCCGTACGCGGTGGACCTGGACTGGTCGGACCTGGACGACCCGCGGGAGATAGCGGCCGTCGTGGCGGACCTGGGCCGGGCCACGGCGACCATGCACGGAGCCGCCGACGCGGACGAGAGCGGGCAGACCCTGGTCCCCTTCTCGACGGAGCGGGCCATCGACGCGGCCATCGCCGCCGATGAGGAGGGCTTCGCGGACCTGCTGGTGGACTTCGCCCACGCGTACGGGGCCCGGGCCCGCGCCGACCACCAGATCTTCGTGGACCTCTTCCGCAACGGCCGGATCATGCCCTGAATCCCTGGTCCGCCGGGACCCAGGACCCGGTTTCACAGGGACGCATGGCAGACTCGCCGCGATGGACATATCAGGGGCAGGACCGAGGGCGCTGCGGGCCGCGCTGTTCAGCGCGCTCGTCGTGCTGCTCTCGGCCGGCTCGCACGTCCTGCTGTCCCGGGTACCGCTGCCTCCCGCGCTGGTGGGCGGCGCTTTCGCCGCCGTGTTCGCGATCGCTTACGCGCTCGCGGGCCGCGAGCGGGGCCTCGGCCCCATCGCCGGCCTGCTCGTACCGCTGGAGCTGGCGGCCGACACCGCCTTCACCGCCGGCCAGCACGTCTGCTACGGCCCGGCGGGCGGTCCCGTAGCGGGTCCGCTGCGCGCGCTCGGCCTGGAGGAGCTGTGCGGCGGCACGCCGGTGGGCGGCCCGCTGGCCGAGGTGGCCGGGCCCGTCGCCGATCCGGCGGCGCTGCTGGCGGCGCCCGGGCCGTGGACGCCGTGGCTGCTGCTGGGCGGGCACGTGGGCGTCGGGCTGCTGGCCGCGGTGTGGCTGCGGCACGGCGAGCGCGCGCTGGGGCAGCTGGTGCGTGCGGTGGCCGCCTTCGCCTTCCGTCCGCTGCTGCTGGTCGCGGCCTCGGCCGCGGCGGCCTGCGGTCCGGCGCGGCGGGTGCCGCGGCCGGTACGTTCGGGCGCGGGGGCCCGTACCCGCTTCCCCGTGCATTCCGTGGGACGGCGGGGACCTCCCGTACGCGGCGCGCTCGCGAGCGCCTGACGTACACGGCAGTCCCCCCTTTCACACGAGTCACACCCCACGGAGAACACCATGAGCGCACGCAACAGCCAGGCGAACAAGGCGGCGGCCCGCGAGCGGCTGCGCGCCGAGCGCGAGCAGCAGGCCAAGAAGGCCCGCGTCCGCCGCCAGATATTCGTGGCCGGCGGCGTCGCCGCGGCCCTGGCCCTGGCCGGCGGCGTCGGCTACCTGGTCGTGCAGGCGAACCAGCCCGACGAGTGGGACAAGGCCGCCGACGCGAAGGTCGTCCAGCCGAAGAACACCACCGGCGAGAACGGCACGACCGTCGTGATCGGCAAGCCTGAGGCCAAGAAGACCCTGGAGCTCTACGAGGACTCGCGCTGCCCGGTCTGCGCGACCTTCGAGCAGGCGAACGGCCCGCAGATCAAGAAGGACCTCGACGCGGGCAAGTACAAGATCCAGTTCATCGGTGCCACCTTCCTCGACAAGGGCTTCGGCGGCTCCGGTTCGAAGAACGCCCTGAGCGCTCTGGGCGCGGCGCTGAACGTCAGCCCGGACGCGTTCCTGGAGTACAAGACGGCCCTCTACTCCGCGACGAACCACCCGGAGGAGAAGGACGACAAGTTCGGCAAGGACGAGTACCTGCTGAAGATCGCAGACCAGGTGCCGGCGCTCAAGGACAACGCCGAGTTCAAGAAGGCCGTCGAGGAGGGCACTTACAACCGCTGGGCGATCGAGATGTCGAAGGTCTTCGACAAGAGCGGCGTCCAGGGCACCCCGACGCTGAAGATGGACGGCAAGAAGATCGACCCGATCCCGCAGTCGGCCGAGCAGTTCACGGCGGCGATCGACAAGGCCATCGCCGGCTGACCTCCTCCCCCTTCCGCACACAGGCGGGCGAACTCTCAGAGTTCGCCCGCCTGTTGCCTTCCCAGGGCTGTACTGGCGCATATACCGATCAGTAATATGACCGCCCGTGACCAGTCATCTCTCTTCTTCTGCCGCCTCGTCGGCACCCCGCCGCCGTACGGTCGTCAAGGCCGCGGCAGCCACGGCCGCGCTCGCCCCGATCGTCGCGCTGGGCTCCACCACCGCCCACGCCGCCGAGAGCGCCCCCGCCTTCCTGCACGGCGTCGCCTCCGGCGACCCGCTGCCCGACGGCATCCTGCTCTGGACCCGCGTCACCCCCACCGCCGAGGCCGTACCCGGCTCGGGCAAGGGCGCGGCCACCACGGTGACCTGGGAGATCGCCGAGGACAAGGGCTTCTCCCGGATCGTCGCCGGCGGCTCCGTGACCTCCTCCGCCGCCTCCGACCACACGGTCAAGGCCGATGTGCGCGGCCTGCGGCCGCAGACGGCGTACTGGTACCGCTTCACCGCGGGCACCACCGTCTCCCCGGTCGGGCGCACCCGCACCGCCCCGGCCGCCGAGACCACGACCCCCGGGGTCCGCTTCGGCGTGGTCTCCTGCGCCAACTGGGAGTCGGGCTACTTCTCCGCGTACCGCCACCTGGCCGCGCGCGGCGACCTGGACGCGATCCTGCACCTCGGCGACTACATCTACGAGTACCAGACCGGGGGTTACCCCGAGGACAAGTACGTCGTACGCCGCCACGAGCCGGCGCACGAGATCCTCACCCTGGCCGATTACCGCACCCGGCACGGCAAGTACAAGACGGACGCCGACCTCCAGGCCCTGCACCTGGCGCACCCGGTGATCGCGATCTGGGACGACCACGAGATAGCCAACGACGCCTGGTCCGGCGGCGCCGAGAACCACACGCCGGGCACCGAGGGCGACTTCGCGGTCCGCGCGGCGGCAGCCCGTCAGGCGTACTTCGAGTGGATGCCGGTCCGCACCTCCACCGAGGGCACCGTCTACCGGCGGCTGCGCTTCGGCACCCTCGCCGACCTGCACCTGCTGGACCTGCGCAGCTTCCGCTCGCAGCAGGTCGGGGTCGGCAGCGGCAAGGTGGACGACCCGGAGCGCACCCTCACCGGGCGCGCCCAGCTGGACTGGCTGAAGGCCGGCCTGGCGGGCTCCCAGGCGACCTGGAAGCTGGTCGGCACCTCGGTGATGATCTCGCCCGTGGCCTTCGGCTCGCTGCCGGCGCACCTGCTGGAGCCGCTCGCGGAGCTGCTCGGCCTACCCACGGGCGGCATCGCGATCAACGTGGACCAGTGGGACGGGTACACGGACGACCGCAAGGAGCTGCTCGGCCACCTGACGGACCGCGGCGTCCGCAACACCGTCTTCCTGACCGGTGACATCCACATGGCATGGGCGAACGACGTGCCGGTGACGGCGGCCACCTACCCGTGGTC
Source organism: Streptomyces sp. NPDC037242 (assembly GCF_055604165.1). Lineage (NCBI taxonomy): Bacteria > Bacillati > Actinomycetota > Actinomycetes > Kitasatosporales > Streptomycetaceae > Streptomyces > Streptomyces sp. NPDC037242. The sequence goes on along the minus strand of NZ_JBVJUY010000059.1, from coordinate 1,582 downwards.
GCGGTCCGCGGGCGTGGAGTTCGTGGTGACGTCGGTGACCTCCGACAATATCGACGACATGCTGCACGTCCCGGCCGACACGGCCTCGCTGGTCGCCGAGACGGCGATCAAGGCGGCCAACCGGCACGTGAAGTGGCTGGACATGGACTCCCACGGCTACGGCGTGCTGGACGTGACGGCCGAGCGCTCGCAGATGGACTACTACGTCGTGTCCGACAAGCGCCGCCAGGACGCCACGGCCCGCTGGGAGCGCTCGTACCGGACGCTGAACGGCACGCAGAAGGTGGAGCGGGCCGACCAGCCGGTTCGCTGACCCACCGTCAAATTTGCGGTTCGATGGGGTGCTTGGTTCAGACCAGGCGCCCCATCGGCATCAGAAGCAACAAATCTTTTACGTAAGACACTTGACCTGTTTATGACATGCGCACGTAAGCTTCGCGCCAGCTGAGGAGATCCCTCCAGCCATTCCCCCACTCGCGAGGAGCACACGTGCGCGCTCTTGCCCGCATATCCCCCCTTCTTCGCCGCCGCCTGATGGGTACGGCCGTCCTGGCCGGAGCCCTGGCCTTCACCCCCCTCGCCGCCCCCACCACCCTCGCCGCCGCCAAGACGGGCGCCGAGGTGTGCGCCGAGGAGGCCGCCGGCGCGGCCAACGCCCGCGTGGCGCGGCCGAAGGACCAGCACGCGGCCGAGCCCAACGAGGTCACCGAGGCCCAGACCAAGGCCATGGACGCCGACCTCAAGGCGAAGCTGGACAAGGCCTCGAAGGAGCAGCGCAGCCTGCGCGCCGCCGAGGCCGTCACGAGCATTCCCGTGTACTTCCACGTCATCCACTCCGGCACGACCGGAAAGCTGACGTCCACGGACATCAGCAAGCAGCTGGCGGTCCTCAACGCGGCCTACGGCGGCCAGGGCACCGGCAATGTGAACACGAACTACCAGTTCACCCTGGCGGGGACCGACTACACGGACAACGCCTCCTGGTACAACCTGGCGTCCGGCTCCACGGCCGAGAAGAACATGAAGACCGCGCTGCGCAAGGGCGGCGCGAACGCGCTGAACTTCTACACCGCGAACCTGTCCGGCGGGCTGCTCGGCTGGGCCACCTTCCCCAGCTCCTACGCCTCCCAGCCGAACATGGACGGCGTCGTCGTCCTCGACACCTCGCTGCCCGGCGGCTCCGCCGCCAACTACAACGAGGGCGACACCGCGACCCACGAGGTCGGCCACTGGATGGGGCTCTACCACACCTTCCAGGGCGGCTGTAACGGCAGCGGCGACTCCGTTTCGGACACCCCGGCCGAGAAGAGCGCGGCCTTCGAGTGCCCGACCGGTCGTGACAGCTGCGCCAGCAAGGCCGGCGTCGACCCGATCCACAACTTCATGGACTACACGTACGACTCCTGCATGTACCAGTTCACCGCCGGCCAGGTGGCCCGCATGAACAGCTCCTGGACCGCCTACCGCGGCTGACCCGCGAGAGCCGGAAACGGCGGGGGGGGGGGGGGGGGGGGGGGGGGGGGGGGGGGGGGGGGGGGGGGGGGGGGGGGGGGGGGGGGGGGGGGGGGGGGGGGGGGGGGGG
>NZ_JBVJUY010000058.1:0-14220 GCF_055604165.1 Streptomyces sp. NPDC037242 | reverse complement strand
GGGCCCCCCACACCCCCCCCCCCCCCCCCCCCCCCACCCCCCCCCCCTCCCCCCCCACCCCCCCCCCCCACCCACCCCCACCCCCCCCCCCCCCCCGCCCCCCCCCCCCCCCCCCGGCCCCTTCGTCATGCCTAGTTGTCGTACTCGTCCAGCGGCGGGCACGAGCAGACCAGGTTGCGGTCACCGAACGCACCGTCGATCCGGCGCACCGGCGGCCAGTACTTCTCCGCGGCCGAAACCCCGCCGGGGAACACGGCCTCGTCACGGGTGTACGGGTGGTTCCACTCGCCGCCCAGCGCCGCCGCCGTGTGCGGGGAGTTGGCCAGCGGGTTGTCCTCCAGCGGCCACTCGCCGGCCGCGACCCGCTCGATCTCGCCGCGGATGGCGATCATCGCGTCGCAGAAGCGGTCGATCTCGGCGAGGTCCTCGGACTCCGTCGGCTCGATCATCAGCGTGCCGGCCACCGGGAAGGACATCGTCGGCGCGTGGAAGCCGTAGTCGATCAGGCGCTTGGCGATGTCGTCCACGCTCACGCCCGTCGACTTCGACAGCGGACGCAGGTCGATGATGCACTCGTGCGCGACCAGGTCGCCCGGGCCCGTGTACAGCACCGGGTAGTGCGGCTCCAGGCGCTTGGCGATGTAGTTGGCTCCGAGCACGGCCACCTGGGTGGCGCGCTTGAGGCCCTCGCCGCCCATCAGGCGTACGTACGACCAGGAGATCGGCAGGATGCCGGCCGAACCCCACGGCGCGGCCGAGATCGGACCGACGCCCGTCTCCGGGCCGGCGGTCGGCTGCAGCGGGTGGTTCGGCAGGTACGGGGCCAGGTGCGCCCGGACACCGACCGGGCCGACGCCCGGGCCGCCGCCGCCGTGCGGGATGCAGAAGGTCTTGTGCAGGTTCAGGTGCGAGACGTCGCCGCCGAAGTGACCCGGCTTGGCCAGGCCCACCAGGGCGTTGAGGTTGGCGCCGTCCACGTAGACCTGACCGCCGGCCTCGTGCACCTGGGCGCAGATGTCGGCGACGTGCTCCTCGAACACACCATGGGTCGAGGGGTAGGTGATCATCAGCACGGCGAGCTCGTCGCGGTACTGCTCGATCTTGGCGCGCAGGTCGTCCGCGTCCACCTCGCCGTCGTCGGCGGTCTTGACGACGACGACCTTCATGCCGGCCATCACGGCGCTGGCGGCGTTGGTGCCGTGCGCCGAGGACGGGATGAGGCAGATGGTGCGCTGCTCGTCGCCGTTCGCGCGGTGGTACGCACGGACCGCGAGCAGACCGGCGAGCTCACCCTGGGAGCCGGCGTTCGGCTGGATGGACACCTTGTCGTAGCCGGTGACCTCGCAGAGACGTTCCTCCAGCTCGGTGATGAGCGTGAGGTAACCCTCGGCCTGGTCCACCGGGGCGAACGGGTGCAGCTGGCCGAATTCGGGCCAGGTGACCGGCTCCATCTCGGTGGTCGCGTTGAGCTTCATGGTGCAGGAGCCCAGCGGGATCATGCCGCGGTCCAGCGCGTAGTCCTTGTCCGAGAGCTTGCGCAGGTAGCGCAGCATCGCGGTCTCGGAGCGGTGCTGGTGGAAGACCGGGTGGGTCAGGTACGCGTCCGAGCGCAGCAGCCCCTCGGGCAGCGCGTCCGCGGTGCTCGCGTCCAGCGCCTCGATGTCCGCGGTGACGCCGAAGGCGGCCCAGACGGCCTCGATGTCGGCGCGCAGGGTCGTCTCGTCGCAGGAGACGGAGACGAGGTCGGCGTCGACCCGGTACAGGTTGACCCCGCCCTCGCGGGCGGCGGCGACGACCTCGGCCGCGCGGCCGGGCACGCGGGCGGTGATCGTGTCGAAGTACGAGCCGTGCACGACCTCGACCCCGCCCGCGGTCAGACCGGCGGCCAGCAGCGCGGCGTAGCGGTGCGTGCGGCCGGCGATCGTCCGCAGGCCGTCCGGACCGTGGTAGACGGCGTACATGCCGGCCATGACGGCGAGCAGCACCTGCGCGGTGCAGATGTTGCTGGTGGCCTTCTCACGGCGGATGTGCTGCTCACGGGTCTGGAGCGCGAGGCGGTAGGCCTTGTTGCCGTCCGCGTCCACGGAGACGCCGACGAGGCGGCCGGGCAGCGAGCGGGCGTGCTTGGCCTGGACGGCCATGTAGCCGGCGTGCGGACCGCCGAAGCCCATGGGCACGCCGAAGCGCTGGGTGGTGCCGACGGCGATGTCCGCGCCGAGCTCACCGGGGGAGGTCAGCAGGGTCAGCGCCAGCAGGTCGGCGGAGACGGCGACGATCGCGCCGAGCCCGTGCGCCTGGTCGATGACCGGCTTGATGTCCCGTACGGCACCGGAGGCTCCGGGGTACTGGACCAGGACGCCGTAGACGCCGCGCTCGGCGATCTCGGCGGGGATGCCGTCGGAGAGGTCGGCGACGACGACCTCGATGCCGATCGGCTCGGCGCGGGTCTCGATCACGGCGATGGTCTGGGGAAGCGCATCGGCGTCGATGAGGAAGACGTTGCCCTTGGCCTTGCCCACGCGGCGGGCCAGGGTCATGGCCTCGGCGGCGGCGGTGCCCTCGTCGAGCAGCGAGGCGCCGGAGGTCGGCAGCCCGGTCAGCTCGGCGACGACCGTCTGGAAGTTCAGCAGCGCCTCCAGGCGGCCCTGCGAGATCTCCGGCTGGTAGGGCGTGTACGCCGTGTACCAGGCGGGGTTCTCCATCACGTTGCGCAGGATCACCGGCGGCGTGAAGGTGCCGTAGTAACCGAGGCCGATCATGGAGGACAGGACCTGGTTGCGGTCGGCGAGCCGGCGGAGCTCGGCCAGCACCTCGGCCTCGGTGCGCGCCTCGGGCAGGTTCAGCGCGTCAGCGGTCTTGATCACATCCGGCACCGCGGCAGCGGTCAGTTCGTCCAGGGAGCCGTAGCCGACCTGGGCGAGCATCTTCGCCTGCGCCTCGGCATCAGGGCCGATGTGGCGCTGCTCGAAGGGGATGCCTCGCTCCAGCTGGGAGAGCGGAATGCGGTTGGCGGTCATGTACGGAGGCCTCCTGGTCGTACGACCTGCGAGGGGCACCACGGCGCGGGCACCCGGACGGCCTCCCCCTCTGTCATCTCAACCTGAGAGCTTCACCGGAGTCGCGGGGGTGGCCCGTGAGCTCCGGCTTTCACCGTCGGTGAGGGGAGGAGCCGGCACTGCGTGCCCGGCACCTTCCCCTGCTTTCCAGAGTGGCCTCGTCGCGTGCGGTACGTATGCCTGAGAGATTCCGGGGAGGATTTGCTCCTTCGGCGCCTCCGTCATGCTCACTCGGAGGACTCTCCCGCACAGGGTCAACAGCCGTCACCCAGCCTACCAGCGAGGATCTGGGCACTCCCTCGAGTGGCCCCCTCTCCGGAAATGCACTTTTGTAGTCATTACGGAGGAGTTGCGACCAAATGGAGGGACCGTGCAGACCGACATCGATCCGCGCAGCCTGATCGGCCGCAAGGCGTTCGACCGCAATGGAACCAAGATCGGCACCGTTGACGAGGTCTACCTCGACGATGCCACAGGCGTCCCCGAATGGGCCGCCGTACGGACGGGCCTCTTCAGCCGGGACGCCTTCGTCCCCCTGGAACCGAGCGAGCTGGCGGGCGACGGCCTGCGGGTGCCCTTCGAACGCTCCCTCATCCGCGACGCCCCCGACTTCGGCGTCGGCCGCCACCTCTCCCCCGAACAGGAGCTCCAGCTCTACCACCACTACGGCCTGGACATCGCCCTCCCCAGTGACTTCCAGCGCGACTTCGGCCGCCTGGCGGGCGAGGACCCGGCCTAGGACCCCGCCCGAGCCCCCTCCTGCCCCTCCCCCGCCTCCCCCACGAGCGGCAGCGGGTCGGACGGCTCCAGCTCGAGGTCGTCCACCAGGAACGTGCGCACCCGGCCCGGCTCCGAGCCGGGCCGCTCGAAGCGGACGGTCACCCGCCCGACCCCGCTGCCCTGCACCCAGCCGGGCCCGTACACCGCGTGCAGGACGTCGCTCCCGGCCGCCCAGCGCCGCTCGGGAGCCGGCTCCGGCCCTCCGGGTCCCGGAGCCGCCCCCGTCCTCCCCTCGGCGCCGACAACGGCCTCAAAGGCCCCGTTCACTCCCCCGGCCGCACCGGCCCCGTCCGTTACGGCGGTCCCGTGCGAACCGTCCGCCCCGTGCTCCGCCCCGTGCTCCGTCGCGGGCTCCGCCCCGAGCCCCTCCGCGTCCGCCTCGGCGGCGAGCGAAGACGCCGCCGCCTGGGCGAACAGGTCCTCCTGCGTGTAGTCCGCCAGCCCCGTCACCCCCACCCCCAGCAGCCGCACCCCGCCCGTGGTGTCCACCGCCTCCAGCAGCCGCGCGGCCGCCTCCCGCACCACCGCCGGGTCGTCCGTCGGCCCGCGCAGGGTCTCCGACCGGGTCAGTGTCGAGAAGTCGTAGCGGCGCACCTTCAGCACGATCGTGCGCCCCGAGTGCCCGGACGCCCGCAGCCGCTGCACGCACCGCTCCGCGAGCCGCTGCACCTCGCCGCGGATCCGCACCCGGTCGTGGATGTCCACGTCGAAGGTGTCCTCGACCGACACCGATTTCGCATCGCGCTCGGCCACCACCGGCCGCTCGTCCAGCCCCAGCGCCATCCGGTAGAGCCCGACCCCGTGCGAGCGCCCGACCATCCGGACCAGCTCGTCCTCACCGGCCTCGGCGAGCTCCCCCACCGTGGTGATCCCGGCCCGCCGCAGGTGCTCCCCCGTGGCCGGCCCCACCCCCGGCAGGGTCCGTACGGACATCGGCGCGAGCAGCTCGCGCTCCGTACCCACCTCGATCAGCAGCAGCCCGTTCGGCTTGGCCTCCTCCGAGGCCACCTTGGCCAGCATCTTGGAGCCCGCCAGCCCCACAGAACCGCTGAGCCCGGTCGCGGCCCGGATGTCCGCCCTGAGCCGTTCACCGGTCGCCCGCGCGCCCTCCGCGTCGAAGGCGACCCCGCCCGCCTCCAGGTCCACGAAGGCCTCGTCCAGGCTGAGCGGCTCCACCAGCGGTGACAGCTCCCTCAGCAGGGCCATGACCACGTCGCTGACCGCCCGGTAGAGGCTGAAGCGCGGGATCAGGTAGGCGCCGTTCGGGCAGAGCCGCCGCGCCTGGGCCGTCGGCATCGCCGAGTGCACCCCGAACCGCCTGGCCTCGTACGAGGCGGTCGCGACGACCCCGCGCGGTCCGAGCCCACCGACGATGACGGCCTTCCCGCGCAGGCTCGGCTTCGCCGCCTGCTCCACGGCGGCGTAGAAGGCGTCCATGTCCAGGTGCAGGATGGTCGGCGCGGCTCTCACAGCACCGATGCTGCACCACGCCACTGACAATCCGACGGCTGGACCCGGCCGAGCCGGGACCCGGCCTAGGGGGTGTCTGACGGATGTCCGCGGCGTCGCGACGCCCGGCAAACACCCCCTAGACGGCCCGGTTGCGGCGCGCGGCGAGCTCGTCGGCCGGGTTGTGCCCGACCACCGTCTCGCCGGTGTCCACGCGCTCCCCGTGCAGCTGCGAGAGGGCGTTCTCCACGTCCCGCCAGACCACGCCGACGGCAATGCCGAAGACGCCCTGACCGCCCTGGAGCAGGCTCACCACCTGGTCCGGCGACGTGCACTCGTACACGGTGGCGCCGTCGCTCATGAGCGTCATGCGCTCCAGGTCCGAGAAACCGCGGTCGCGCAGGTGCTGCACGGCGGTGCGGATGTTCTGGAGCGCCACCCCGGTGTCCAGGAAGCGCTTGACGATCTTGAGGACGACGACGTCGCGGAAGCTGTACAGCCGCTGCGTGCCCGATCCGTACGCGGGACGCACGCTCGGCTCCACCAGGCCGGTCCGCGCCCAGTAGTCGAGCTGCCGGTACGTGATGCCGGCCGCGGCGCACGCCGTCGGCCCCCGGTATCCGACCTGCTCGGGTGCCGGCTCGCCGCCCACCGGCCCGACCGGCGTCGAATCCGGCTGACGGCGCGCGGACCCCACCGCACTGCCGTGCAGCGGGTACGGCCCACCGTCACTCCGTGCGGGGGTGCCCCCGGTCGTACCGTCGCCCGTGATCCTCACGCCGACCCTCCGTCCTTGACCTGCCACCTTGAAGGTAGGCAGTCACCAGGGGTGCGTCAACGATCGCCACACTCGGCACGCCGAGTGATAATCACCCTGAGAGTGGTTTCCCGTACCCCGCTGCGGGGAAAGGCTACTCGAATGGGCTGAATTTTCCTGGAGGACGCCCGGAGGACGCCGAGGCCGGCGCCCCACGGCGCCGCCCCACCGGCAACAACCTCACTGCGGCCCGGTACCGAAGTCCTCCGGCGAGATCTGGTCGAGGAACTCGCGGAATTTCTCCACCTCGTCCTCCTGCTCGTCCGGAATGGCGATTCCGGCGTCGTCCAGCACGCCGTCACTGCCGTAGATCGGCGTCCCCGTCCGCAGGGCCAGCGCTATGGCGTCGGAAGGCCGCGCGCTCACCTCGACCCCGCTGGCGAAGACGAGCTCCGCGTAGAAGACGCCCTCCCGCAGATCCGTGATCCGGACCTCGGTGAGCTCCTCGCCGATCGCCTCCAGCACGTCCTTGAACAGGTCGTGCGTCAGCGGCCGGGCAGGGGCCATCCCCTGCTGCGCGAAGGCAATGGCGGTCGCCTCCCCTGGTCCGATCCAGATGGGGAGGTACCGGTCGCCTCCCACTTCACGCAGGAGCACGATCGGTTGGTTCGAGGGCATTTCCACCCGGACACCCACAACGTCGAGCTCATTCACACAGCAACCCTAGGACCTGCCCGGCAGGTTTGGGTAGTCGGGCTCCCCCAAGGTGCCCCCGGGGCTCCCCCCGGCGAGCCCCCGAGCTCCCCGCAGCTCAGGGCAGCCGGACCCCGAGAGCCGTCTGCACGAGGGCCTCGTGGAGCCGTACGGAGAGCCCCGCGAGCTCCTTCATGGTGGCCTCGGCATGCGCCCGGGTCTGGGGGTTGCGGTGCCGGCGCAGCGGGGCCACGACCTGCTCCACCAGGCCCGCCTCCCGGTCCGCGGCGGCCTTCATCGCCCGCAGATGGCGCGGCTCCAGCCCGAACCGCCCCAGATCGGCCACCAGGCGGGCCACCGTGACCGCCTCGGCGTCGAATCCGCCGCCGGGCGCCTCCGTGAGCAGCCCGTACGACTCCCACTCGACGAGTTGCACCTCGTCCACGTCCGCCGCGGCCATCAGCTCGGCCCGGCCCACCCGCGCGACCGTGGGCCGCTCCCGGCCCACCTCGCCGTAGACGGCGGCAGGGCTCGTGGGATCAACCGTTTCTCCGTTCGCCGTCGGCGCCGGGATACGGATCTGCTCGCCGCGTGCGAGCGCGTCGAGCTGCTCGCGGATGACCTTCAGCGGAAGGTAATGGTCGCGCTGGAGCCGCAGGATGCGGGCCAGCCGCTCGACGTCGTCGGTGCTGAACTTGCGATATCCGGAAGGTGTGCGCTGGGGCTCGACGAGCCCCTCCGCCTCCAGGAAGCGGATCTTCGAGATCGTGACCTCGGGGAACTCGTCACGCAGCATGGTCAGCACCGTGCCGATGCTCACCAGCCGCCCGGCCGGGCCGACGGTGCCGGCGGTGCCGCTCTTCGGGGCACCGCCGGTCGGGGTACGCAGCATGGAACCTTCCCTTGACAGGGTCAGATGCCCCGCAGGCTCGCGTAGAAGACCAGCCGGTACTTGCCGATCTGCACCTCGTCGCCGTTGTGCAGCGAGACGGAGTCGATCGGTTCACGGTTCACATACGTGCCGTTGAGGCTGCCGACGTCGGCGACGGTGAAGCCGCCGTCCTGGCTCCGGCGGAACTCGACATGGCGCCGGGAGACGGTGACGTCGTCCAGGAAGATGTCGCTCTGCGGGTGCCGGCCGGCCGTCGTCAGCTCGCCGTCCAGAAGGAAACGGCTTCCGGAGTTGGGGCCGCGCCGCACGATGAGCAGAGCGGAACCCGGAGGCAGTGCTTCCACCGCGGCCTGGGCCTCGGGGGAGAGCGAGGACGACACGTGCTGCTGTCCCGACACCTCGGCCTCGTAGGCCTCGAGGCCCGAGATCGAGATGGTGGACGTGGTCTCCGAGGCACGCTCCGGCGTCAGGCCCGCCCGCAGCGGCGCACCGCAGTTGGAGCAGAATCGGCTGGCCGCATCGCTGCGGTGCCCGCACCTGCTGCAAATCTGCTCGGCCGACATGGACGGCTCCTCGCGCCGCGGGTGCCCCGCGGAGGCATTGGTGGCATACGGGTCGGGGGCAAACCCTCCACCCGCACTTGAGGTTGATGGTTCACCGAAACCTATGCGTCCGGTACCGGCAGGGTCAACAGCCGACGCGCCCTGTGCGCCCGAAATGTCACCCGCCCCGCCGACCTCGTCCCGGAAGAGCGGCCGGTCGCCCTGCCCTTCCGCGTCTCCGTGCCCAGCGCGGTGCCTGGCCGCACCGCTCTCCTCACGGTTCTTCTTGCCGAACAACTTCTCAAACAACTTCACGGGCGATTCCCCTTGACCGAAACAGACCCGCCCGTGGGGCAGGACGAACTCCGAATGCAACACCTGCCGACCCGGACATTCTCACAACGTCCGTAACCACCAGACAGTTTCCACCACGCACCGCGACTTCGGCGCGCCGACCCCCCGCAGGCATCTACCCGCGTCGGCCGGTCCGCTCGTCCGTCCCGCATCACGACGATGACGACCGAGCGTAGTCAGGCTGCTTCACAGCCCGCAAGGCATCCACAACGATCTTCGCCGACCGTGTGACGGCGACGGTGGCCTGCTCCTTCTCCAACGTCTGCACGACACCGCCCGGGATGTTGAGCGCGGGCTCCAGATCCTGCGGCTTGCCGATCACCTTGAACTCGTAGGGCTGTGTGATCTTCTTACCGTCGATCCCGACACCACCGCTCTCGTCCGAGAAGTACGAGCCGGCCACGATGCGCACACCGTTGATCTGGATCGCCTCGGCACCCGCGGCCCGCAGCTCCTGGAGCGTGTCCAGCAACTGGTCCGACCGCACCTGGTTCTTGGCATCGGTGATCTTCAGCGTGATGCCGGGCCCCTGCGCAGCCACCGTACCGGCCAGGATGCCGAGTTGGCGCTCCTTCTCCACGGTCTGCCTCCGGGCCTCCTCGGCCTGGTTGGAGCTGTTCTCCAGCTCTTTGCGCTGGTCCTCCAGCTTCGACTTCTCGTCCTCCAGGCGCTTGGTCCGCCCGTCGAGCTCGTCGAGGATCCGTACGAGGTCCTCCTGACGCGCCCCGCGCAGCGCGCTGGAGTCGCTGTTGGACCGCACCTGGATGGCCAGCCCCAGCCCCAGGACGAACAGCAGCACCGCGACGATCAATTGGGCCCGGCTCACGCGCGGCGGCCACAGCCCGGCCGCCAGCCGCTGCCGCCCCGTCTGCGCGGGCTCGTCGGCCCCGGCAGACCCCACGGGCCCACCGGCCCGGGAGGGCTCGCCCCTCAGGGGCTGCTCCGGAACGTTCGGCTCCTGCGGCGGGGTGTCATGCGTACTCATCCCCATCACGCCCTGAAGACGTGCCGGCGGATGGCCGCGGCGTTGGAGAAGATGCGGATGCCGAGGACGACGACCACACCCGTCGACAGCTGCGAACCCACGCCCAGCTTGTCACCGAGGAAGACGATCAGCGCGGCCACGACCACGTTCGACAGGAACGACACCACGAAGACCTTGTCCACGAAAATGCCGTCCAGCATCGCCCGCAGACCGCCGAACACCGCATCCAGCGCCGCCACCACGGCGATCGGCAGATACGGCTCCACGACGGCCGGCACTTCGGGCCGGACCAGAAGCCCGACCACCACTCCGGCCACGAGGCCCAGTACCGCGATCACGATGCACCCTTCTTCGGCTCTTCTGCTGTGGCTGTCCGCACGGTCAGACTCGACGCGGCCGGCAGCCTTACCTCGTCCGCTGCGGACAAGGTGTAGCGGATCCCGTAACTCTCCTGCAGCACATGCAGGTACTGTCCGTCGGCGGAGTCCTGGAACGTGGTCCCGAGCCGCTTCTTGTCACCGACCGCCAGCACTTCGTACGGCGGCACCAGCGGCCTGTTGTCGACCAGTATCGCGTCACCGGCGGCCCGGATCGCCGACAGCGCCGTCAGCCGCTGTCCGTTGATCGAGACGGCCTCCGCCCCGGACTGCCACAGCCCGTTGACGATCTTCTGCATGTCCCGGTCGCGGAGCCGCCCGGTGTCCGAGAAACCCGTGCTCTCGCGCGGCTTGCCACCGCCGCCCGACGAGGCGCCCTTCGCATCGTCGATCACCAGGCGGATTCCGGGCCCACGGACCTCCGTGGCCCCGGACAGCAACGCCACCAGCTGTCCCTGATCACCGCCGTGCTGCTTGAGCGCCGCACTCTGGCGGTCCGCCACGTCGTCGCGCAGCCGCTCGATGTCCCGCTCCAGGGCGTCGGCACGCTCGTCGGAGCGCTGCACCCGGTCGATCAGCTCCTGCCGCTCCTTGGCCAGCACCGGCGCGGCCACCTGGGCCTGCGCCGCGCCCAGCGTGACGACCGCGGCGGCGAGCACGAGCCCGGCGCCCAGCGCCAGTTTCGCCTTGAGCGTGCGCGGCAGTCCGGCCTTGCCCTCCGCCTCGCGCCGGGCCGTCGCCTCCGCATAGCCCTCGTCGAGGCTGTGATCCATCACGTGCGTCAGCAGCGACATGGAAGCGTCCGGGCGCGCGGGACGCGCGGGCGGCGCCGAACTCCGGTTGTGGGGCGGCTGCGACATGCCGCACATCGTCGCATGTCGGCGCCGCCCATACCGAATGCACCCGTCGAGCGGGGCGGGGGGGGGGCATCCCCCGACCCGGCCCGCGGGACTTGCGCCCCTACGTCATACCGCGCCCGGCACTCAGTGCCCGGCCCCGTCCACCACGCCGGCCCACTCGTCGAGCAGTGCCTGAGCGGAGGTGTCATCGGGACCTTCGGCCCACAGATGGGTGACGGCTTCCGCCGGGTCCGGCAGCACCAGCGCCCACCGGCCGTCCGCCTCGACCACCCGTACCCCGTCCGTGGTGTCCACCTGCCGGTCCCCCGCCGCCTCCACGACCCGCCGCATGACGAGCCCCTTCACCGCCCACGGCGTCGGCACGTCCCGCTTGAGCACGTGCGCGCGCGGGATCCGGGCATCGATCTGGCTCAGCGTGAGCTGCGTGCGCGCCACCAGCCCGATCAGCTGCACGAAGGCCGCCGCCCCGTCGAAGACACTGCTGAACTCCGGGACGATGAACCCGCCCCTGCCGTCCCCGCCGAAGATGGTGTTCTCCGCCCGGCCCACCCGGGTCAGGTCGTCGGGCGAGGTGGTCGTCCACTCCACCTGCGTCCCGTGGTACGCCGCCACCTGCTCGGCGATACGGGTCGTGGTCACCGGCAGCGCCACCTTGCCGCTGCGCTTCTCCGCGGCCACCAGGTCCAGCAGCACCAGCAGCGCCCGGTCGTCCTCGATGATCCGCCCGCGCTCGTCCACCAGGGAGATCCGCTCACCCACCGGGTCGAAGCGCACGCCGAAGGCCGCGCGCGAGGAGGCCACGATCTCGCCGAGCCGCACCAGCCCGGCCCGCCGCGACTCGGCGGTCTCCGTGGGCCGGGACTCGTCGAGCCCCGGGTTGACCGTGAGCGCGTCCACCCCGAGCTTGCCCAGGAGGCTCGGCAGCACCAGCCCGGCACTGCCGTTGGAGGCGTCCACGACCACCTTGAGCCCGGAGTCGGCGACCCCGGTGATGTCCACCCGGCGCAGCAGAGAACCCGTATAGGCGTCGAAGACACTGCCCGGGAACTGCAGGTCACCGATCTCCCCGGGGAAGGCACGCCGGTACTCCTGGCGCGCGTAGACCCGGTCCAGCTTGCGCTGCTGCTGGAGCGAGAGGTCCGCCCCCCGCTCGTCGAGGAACATGATGTCCACGGAGTCCGGAACCCCCGGCGAGGTCCGCAGCACGATACCGCCGGCGCTGCCGCGCGCCGTCTGCTGCCTCGCCACCGGCAGGGGTACGTTCTCCAGGTCCCGTACGTTGATGGCACTGGCCTGGAGCGCGGAGATCACGGCCCGCTTCAGGGCTCGCGCACCGCGGGAGTGGTCACGGGCCGTGGTGACGATCGCACCCTTCTTGAGGGTGGTCGCATAGGCGCCGGCGAGCCGCACCACCAGCTCGGGGGTGATCTCGACGTTCAGGATGCCGGTGACTCCGCGCGCGCCGAACAGGTGCGCCTGTCCGCGCGACTCCCAGATCACCGAGGTGTTGACGAAGGCACCCGCCTCGATCGTCTTGAAGGGGTAGACCCGCACGTTCCCCTGAACGATCGATTCCTCACCGACGAGGCACTCGTCACCGATGACGGCGCCGTCCTCGATCCGCGCGGCCCGCATGATGTCGGTGTTCTTGCCGATGACACAGCCGCGGAGATTGCTGTGGGGTCCGATGTACACGTTGTCGTGCACGACGGCCCGGTGCAGGAAGGCACCGCTCTTGACGACGACGTTCGACCCGACGACCGTGTGCTCGCGGATCTCCACGCCGGCCTCGACCTTGGCGTAGTCCCCGATGTAGAGCGGCCCGCGCAAGACCGCGTCCGGGCTCACCTCGGCCCCCTCGGCGATCCATACGCCGGGGGAGATCTCGAAGCCGTCCATGTCGACCTGGACCTTGCCCTCGAGTACGTCGGCCTGCGCCTTGACGTAGCTCTCGTGGGTGCCGACGTCCTCCCAGTAGCCCTCGGCGACGTAGCCGTAGATCGGGCGGCCTTCCTTCATCAGCTGCGGGAAGACATCGCCGGACCAGTCGACCGAAACGTCCGGGTCGACGTAGTCGAAGATTTCCGGCTCCATCACATAGATACCGGTGTTGATGGTGTCCGAGAACACCTGGCCCCAGGTCGGCTTTTCGAGGAAGCGCTCGACCTTCCCCTCTTCGTCCACGATGGTGATGCCGAATTCCAGTGGATTCGGCACCCGCGTCAGGCACACCGTGACCAGTGCGCCCTTCTGCTTGTGGAATTTGATGAGATCGGTGAGGTCGAAGTCGGTGAGCGCATCGCCGGAGATCACGAGGAACGTGTCGTCCTTCAAGGCCTCCTCGGCGTTCTTCACGCTGCCGGCGGTCCCGAGTGGCTTCTCCTCGTTGGCATAGGTGAGCTCCATTCCGAGCTCTTCGCCGTCACCGAAGTAGTTCCTGACGAGTGATGCCAGGAATTGCACAGTGACCACGGTCTCGCTCAGCCCATGCCGCTTGAGCAGCCTGAGCACATGCTCCATGATCGGCCGGTTCGCCACCGGCAGGAGCGGCTTGGGCATGCTCGAGGTCATGGGGCGAAGACGTGTGCCTTCGCCACCGGCCATCACGACGGCCTTCATGTCGGAAGAGTCCTCCTTGAGAGACGACGTTCTCGCCGACTTCACCCGCCTCGGACGGTGACTGGGCTACTCCTCCGCGTCAGTCCGGCGCCGAGCAGGCTCAATCGGCCGCGGCGTCCGCCTTCACGAGTCGGCGGACCTGCACCACGTAAAGGATTCCTGCCCACCAGTAGAGGGTTGTACCCCATCCGGCGAACGCCCATCCGAAAACTGACCCCGTCCAGGCCAACCAACCCGAGCCGTCACTGAGCAACAGCAACGGGAAGGCGTACATCAGGTTGAAGGTCGCCGCCTTCCCGAGGAAGTTGACCTGCGGCGGCGGATAGCCGTGTCGCCGCAGGATCCAGACCATGACCAGCAGCATCAGCTCACGGGCCAGCAGGGCCGCGGTGAGCCAGATCGGCAGAATGCCGCGATAGGTCAGACCGAACAGCGTGGACAGGATGTAGAGCCGGTCTGCAGCGGGATCCAGCAGTCTCCCGAGGCTGCTGATCTGATTCCAGCGCCGCGCGAGCTTCCCGTCGAGGTAGTCGCTGACCCCGCTGAGCATGAGAACGGCCAGCGCCCAGCCGTCGTGCTTCTCGAGGATCAGCCACAGGAACAGCGGCACGCCGGCGAGGCGCGCCATGCTCAGGATGTTCGGAAAGGTGAAAATTCGGTCAGTCTGAACCCGAGTCTCCTGGACCTCCACCCGGGGGCCTCCACTGTGACTGTAGAAATGTCGAACGATGCCCCCTGACCCTACAGGAGACCGCACACGTGCCCGTAAACGCAGAAAAGCCCCGCACCATAAGGTGCGGGGCTTTCCCACAATGATTGTTCGGCGGCGTCCTACTCTCCCACAGGGTCCCCCCTG
>NZ_JBVJUY010000057.1:0-15681 GCF_055604165.1 Streptomyces sp. NPDC037242 | reverse complement strand
CCCCCCCCCACCCTTCCCCCCCCCCCCCCCCCCCCCCCCCCCCCCCCCCCCCCCCCCCCCCCCCCCCCCCCCCCCCCCCCCCCCCCCCCCCCGCCGGTGGACGGGGTCCTGCTCTGGGTCGGCGGGGTCAGGCCGGGGGCGTCGCAGGCGGAGCCGTGGTCCGGGTGCGGGGGTGTCTGCTCATCGGTCGGCCAGGACTGGTGCGCGCCTGCCGCGGCCGCTGCGGCCGCCGTGGACGAGGCGGAAGAGGCGTGCGCGAGGCCCTCGCCGAGCAGGTGGGAGGAGCAGTGCAGGGCTGCCAGCAGCAGTGCGCACAGCATGCCGAGGAGTAATCCGCCCGCCCTGGACGCAACGCCAGGGGGCGCGCACCGGCTCGCCGATGAGCGAGCCCGCGAGGTCCGACGGGAGCGGGCGCTGACCATGCGGTGATCTTAACTTCCCGCTCGGGCGGGGGCGGATGACACTTCGGACATTGTCGAACGGGCAATTCCCGCCGTCACCAGATGAGGACGCCCCCACCCGGAGCTTCCAGGGCCCTGCGGCCGGCTGCGATGAAGTTGTCCAGCTTGCTCTCCACGTTGTCGAGGAGCGCCGGCCCGGCGGGTTCTTGCAGACCGGCGACGAAGGCTTCGCTCTGGCCGCGGAGCGTCAGGCACTCCTCAAGGAACTCGGCCACGTCATCCGCCTCGACCTTAAGGTCCCCCTCTGCCAGGCGGGGCAGGAAGCGGGCGCCGAGGGCCACCGCCGATCCCGACCCCCAGACGACCCTGCGCCAGCGTTCGCCTCCGGCGAGGTCCCTGCCGTCGGGCGGGTCCTCCAGCAGGTCCCAGCTTCCGTCGGGGTTCCTTATGAACGTGTGCACCAGAAGACTCATGCAGAAACTCCTTTGATCTCCGAGCTGGAGATCTTGGCGCGGGCGGCCCCGACCTGCAATCGAGATTCCCCGACCACCGGCAACGAGGGCCGACCGGCCCCGTGTTGGGCCGAACCCGGGGCGTGGACACCGCACGGCCCTATCGCAACCTCCCTACCCGGCGGTAACCTGCAAGCCGTCCGCAGCATGGGGGAGTGGCATGGGCACCGTCACGGGACTCGATCCTGTCGCCGAGCACGAGAAGACCCGCGCCGCGCTGCGCGCCGTGCTCACGCGGCTGAGCCGGCTGCTGCGCGAAGTCCCTGACCCGGACGCGGCCTCCGGTGTCCCGGTGTGGACGGTGTGCGACGTCGGCGCGCACCTCGCGGCCGTGTACCTCGCGTACACCTCCGCCGCTTCCGCCGCTTCCGCCGCTTCCGCCGCTTCCGCCGCTTCCGCCGCTTCCGCCGCTTCCGCCGACGACTCCATGGACTGGGACGGACTCCTGCCGCCGGCCGACGGGCCGCTCATCGAGCGGATCACGGCCATCAACGCCAAGTCCATAGGCCTCATCAGCGGCCACGAACGCGCCCGTCTGGGCGAACTCCTGGCCGAACGGGGCGAGGAGTTCCTCCGGTCCACCGAGGGTCTCGCCCCGGATGCTCCCGTCGCCGCGCCCTGGTACGGGCCCGGTACGACGCTCACCCTCGCCGTGGCGACCGGTCTGATGCTGAGCGAGAGCCTCGTGCACGGCCTGGACATCGCGCGCGGAGCCCAACTTCCTTGGCCCATCGGCCCGGACGAGGCGCGCCTGGTGCTCGGTCAGTCGATGCCGACGATGATGTCCCTGGCCGTGGACCCGGTGAAGGCGCGGGGCGTCGGCATCGCGTTCGACCTGGCGATCAAGGGCGGCCCGCGACTGGCGGTCGTCGTGGACGACGGGACGGTGACGGTGACCCGCGACGCGCCACCGCGCGCCTACGACTGCAGGATCACGGCGGATCCGACTGCGTTCCTGCTGGTCTCCTTCCGGCGCACGCCGATCTGGAAGACGATCGCGCGCGGCCAGATGCGAGCCGGCGGCCGCAAGCCGTGGCTCGCCATGCGACTCGGCGAACTCATCGCCACGCCCTGATCCAGGGGTCGAGGACCAGCGGTGGCGCCTCGCCGCCCGGCAGGCGGCGGCGCCAAGTGTTGGAGCCGCCACCGCCGGACGGGGTGCTACAGGCAGCCCTTGCGCCGCAGATGGGCGAACATCGAGACGCCCGAGGTCAGTACCAGGAGGAGGAAGGCCGGCCAGGCCCACACGAAACGGGTCTCCGGCTGGTGGAAGTTCGCGGCGTAGATGCCGCCCAGCAGCGTGGGAATCATGAACACCACGAGCCACGAACTCACCCTTCGGGCGGTCTTCGTTCCTTCGTAAAGGTCGACCGACTTCTGGTGGAGCAGGACCAGTTCCTTCCGGTACCGGCGGACTCCGAGGAGGAAGGTGTGCAGTTCCTCCTTGGAGCAGGCGCTGAGATCTTTTGCGGTAAGCCCGGTCAGGCTGGCGTACTTGGAGTTGTCCGACATGCGAATCGCTCTTCCTCTGGTGGTAGGCGGCCTCAGAGCCAGCCCTTGCGCTTGACCGCGAAGTAGGTGGCCAGCGAGGTCGACGCCAGGGCGACGAGGAACAGTGGCCAGCCGTACTTGAACTGGAGCTCGGGCATGTGCTCGAAGTTGGAGCCGTAGAGCGATGCGAGCGCACCGGGCACCACCGCGATCGCCGTCCAGGCGCTCACCTTCCGGGTTTCCACGGTGGCCTTCAGCTGGTCCTCGGTGATCTCCCGGATATCTTCCATTTCCTTGTTCAGGCCGTGCATCTCCCTGTTGATTTCACGGAGCAGCTCCACTTGCTGACCCTGCTGACCTGCCGTTTCGTCTGCCGCGAGGGTGTTGTCGCGGTTCGTCGGCATCGTGTTGTTGCTCATGCTGTTCCTTCATTCAAGGCACGTCCTGGGCGGCACTCGGCGCGCACCCGTCGCCGCTGGGCGGATCTCGGACGTGCTTCGGCGTAGAAATGCGGTGAATGGGTTCGCTGGGAAGACCGGAAACGCGGCACGCGTCAGCAGCCGCGCGGCCCGCTCAGCGGTGGACGTGCAGAGCACGCCGATAGGGCGTCGGATTCTGATAAGAGAGAGAAATCACCGCGAAGGCGAGATATGCGCTGCAGGGGTATTCACTGTGGCGCGGCACAAGGGCCGCTACTGCAGGGCGTCAAGCGGGATCGGCGGCGTGAACGTTCTGGCACTACTTCCACCAGGCACGCTGATCACCTCCCGCAAATCGTGGCGCGGCTTTCCCGCGCCTCAGACACGGTAAACGACAAGCAATGTGAGTGCAAAGTCGGCAAATGCGGCATCGGCCCCATCTGGCCCCATCCACCCCATCGGCCCCCAAAAGCCGAACGCCCTGCCCCCGAGGTGCACGGGGGCAGGGCGAGCGGGACGGGCGCCGAGCGGCGGCGTCAGGCGGCGAAGGACCTTTCCAGCCTGGGGATCAGGTCCCGGAGGTCCTGCTCCCAGCAGCCGCCGCTGTGGCCGCCGTTGCACATGTCGCCCCAGGCGGAACCGTCACCGTAGTTGACGTAGTAGTAGGACATGCCCAGAGCGTCCATGGCGTCCTTGACGTGCTTGGACGCGCTTTCGAGCCAGAACTCCAGGTCGGTGACGTCACCGCGGCCGTTGCCCACGTAGATGGAGACCCCGACCCCGCCGGCCTTGAGCTTGTCCATGTGCTGTGACGGGTCGACCTCGTTCCACACGCGGTCGACGTTGAACACCGGGTAGGGCGAGCCGAACAGGGCGTCACTGTCCACGCCGGGCTTGTAGGGCGAGTCCTTGGGGTCGCAGACGCCGGACATCGAGCCGCAGGCCGCACCCTGCGCGTCGATGAGGGAGGCGACGACGGCCAGCCGCAGGTCCATGGACCTGGCCGACAGGTCGATGTCACCGGACAGGGACGCGGTCTGGCTGAACAGGTCGGGACGGACCTGGGCGTAGTGGAACGCCCCGAAGCCGCCCATGGAGACACCGGCGATGGCCCTGGCCTTCTTGGTGGCCACGGTCCGCAGGTTCGCGTCGATGAACGGGATCACCTGCTTGAGGTGGAAGTTCTCCCAGTTCTGGGCACCGGCCTGAGTCCTCTGGTTGAGCCAGTTGGCGTACCAGCCCCGGGTGCCGCCGTCAGGGATGACGGTGATCATCGAGTTCGAGGTGGTCAGCGCCGGGTAGTTCTGCTGGATCGGGTCGTCGGGCGAACCGTGCAGGAAGTACAGCACCGGGTAGCGCCTGGCCGGGTCGTCGTAGTAGCCGCTCGGCAGGACGATTTTGATGTGGTGCTTGCCCGCGACCTCGGGCGTGGTCACGGTGATGTAGAAGTTGGTGGGGCCGCCCACTGCCGAGTCGACCTGGGTCAGGCCGTACCCGTCCGCCATCGGTGGCGGTGCGGTGCGGTCGGCGCCCTGTGCCGCACCCGCCGGCACGACCATTCCCACGATGGCGGCCATCAATGCCACCACTATTCGCCACCGACTCGATTTCCCCATTGCAGCGTGCCCCCCTCGTGACTCATGTAGTTGCGCGGCGCGAAAGCTATCGGGAGGTGATGAAACCCCGATGAAAGGGCACGCCGGAGACCGTCATCGAGACTCCGGCGTGCCCGAACATCCCTGTCAGGACAGGACCTTGACCTCCAGGGCCGGTGAGGCGGCGATCTGCTCCTCGGTGAACCGTTCGGTCACCCATCGGCCTGCCGAGAACAGCTTGGTCTGATCGGCGTAGTGCGGCGAGTTCGGGTTGGCCGACTGGGAGTAGGCCAGTACGGAGAACGCCTGCGGCGGGCCCTCGGCGGTGAACCGCACCATCTGGATGAAGCTGGACCCGAAGGTGACGTCCATCTTGCCGTCGACCTGGCCGGGAGTGATCACGTTCAGCACGCCCAACTCGCCGATCGAACCGTGGATCGGGATCTGCTCACCGTTGCGGGTGACGTTCTGGACGTCCGACAGCCGTGCGTTCAGCGGAACACCCGAGTTGCGCACTGCGAGGACCGCCCGGGCGAGCGCATTGCGGACGGCGGAGTTTCCGGAGTCCAGCGAGTTGGGCGTGTGCACGGGGTCCTTGGGATCGAAGGGCACCCGCCAGGGCATCTTCTCGATCGCCTGACCACCGCCCAGGTAGGCCCAGTAGTTCTCGAACAGCCAGGATCCCCTGCTGTCCGCCGAGAAGTTGTGGTCCTTCCAGGCGGCCAGGATCGGACAGGCCTCGCTCACATTGACGAGGTTGCCGTCCACCAGGACGAGCCCGAAGGGGACGTTCTGGCACGCCGTCACCGTGGTGTTGAGGGCCAGGTCGGCCGCCCTGCTGTTGTCGGCGAACAGCAACTGCCCCATGCTCTCCGGCGTGAACCCCCTGCCCGGCAGGCCGTCGGTGCCGTTGATCCGGTTCTGCGCGGTCACGATCAACTCCTGGGTGCGCAGCGACCGGGGCGCCCCGGCGTCGCCCATCACCCGGGGGAAGGACAGCGGCTGTTCGGGGTTGGCCAGCCAGGCGCTGTCGTTGGCGTTGCCCACGTAGTCGGTGCGGATCAGGCGCGGCTGCTTGTGCGGATCCAGCAGTCCCGGCGCGACCGCGTTGGGGTCGTCGGGCCAGTCGCACGCGCTGCGCTTGCCGTCGAAGACGGAGACCGGCGGCACGTTCGGCAGTCTCAGCGACTGGTTGAACAGCAGCTGTCCGGTCAGGGTGAGGCAGGACTGCGCGTGCTCGTCGGTGATGTTCGGGGTCGCCTGGATGTCCGCGTACAGCGCCTTGCCCTTGCGGTCGGAGGCGACCGTGTTGAAGAAGGGGACGCCCTGCGTGGTCTCCAGGGTGTTCACGACGTCGTTGACGTCCTTGGCCTGGTCGAGGTGGAACCAGGTGTTCAACGCCCGCAGGTTGTCCATGTTCACGTCGCGCACGGCATGCGCGCTGACCACCCAGGGCAGATCTCGGCCCAGGATCGATGTGGTGATCGGGCCGTAACGGGTGGACCACAACGTCCTGGTGACCTTGCCGATGGAGCCGTCCGCCTTCAGCACGTCGACACCGACCTCCTGCGAGGTCATCCGCTGCCAAGCGCCGTCCACCAGGTAGTTGGTCGGGTTCAGCGGATCCACCTGGACGTCGAACAACCCGAACGGGGCCACCGTGGCGACCGTGTGGCTCCATGCGACGTCGTCGTTGTGCCCGATGTTCACCGCGGGGAATCCGAGCAGGCTGGCGCCGGAGACGTTGATCTTCCCCGGGATCGTCAGCTGGCTCTGCCACATCCGGTTCTTGCCCTGCCACGGGAAGTGCGGGTTGGCCAGCAGCATGCTGGTGCCGCCGGACACGCCCTGCGAACCGACGGCCAACGCATTGCTGCCCATGCTCTGTTGACGGCTCACGGCCATGGCATCGCGGATCTTCTCCGCGGTCTCCGCGGCTGACGCCGCGGGCGGCGCGGCGGCGGCCGAGGCCCCGGGCGGCGCGGCGTTCACCTGACCGTCCAGCAGCGGATCGGCGCTGCCCATGATGATCTCGGCGTGCGCGTGCCGGTAGACGTCCAGCTCCGTGATCGGCCGCACCCAGGCCGCACCGCGGCAGGCCGGGTCGGAGATGTTGTTCACGCCCGTCTCGGCCAGGTACCGGTTGTACCCCTGGACGTAGCCGCGAATGGCCTCCTTGACCTCCGGCTCCGGGCCGTTGGGCGCGGGCTCGTCGATCAGCCGCTCCACCACCCGGTTGTCGTTCATCCGCTGGAAGTACAGGTCGCTGTTGAGATTGCTCGTGGTGTTCTGGTGCTCGCCCGGGCTCGCCCTGCCGTCGGGCCCCAGATAGCGGGACCTCTGGGCATTCACCATCAGATAGGTGTCGGCCAAGATGCAGATGTTGTCCTTGGCCGCCGCGTATCCGTAGCCCGTCCCCAGCCCCTCCCAGTTCGAGGCGACGATGTGCGGGATCCCGTATTCGGTGTAACGGATCGTCGGCTTGTCCGGCCCCTGTGCCGCGGCCGGCGACCCGGCGGCCGGTGGCCCGGCGGCCGGTGGCCCGGCGGCCGGTGGCCCGGCGGCCGGTGGCCCGGCGGCCACCATCGTGCCCATCACCGCCACCGCGGCCATGACCGCCACCGGCAGCCTCGCGCTGAATCTCCTCCGCGCCATCGAGCGGTCCCTCCCCTGTGATCAAGGCCTACGTCTGAACGCGGCCACGCTAAGGAGGACCGATGAAATCCCGATGATGCCTCCGCACCACGGGGCACTGCCCCAGCGGGTGCGTGCGGCAGGGGGCTGTTCTAGCGTCGAATGAGGGAGGGATCTCCTGCCGAGCCGGTCCGGTACGGGGGCCGGGGCCGCGCGGCGATTCCCGAGAGCAGGTATGTCCCATGCGTACGTCGACCCGTATCGCAAGCGTCCTCACCGGCCTGACCCTCGCCCTCGGCGGCGCGGCCCTTGCCGCCCCTGCCGCCCACGCGGACGTCACGGCCTGCATCAACCAGGTCGAGCGGGAGCTCAAGGGCGGTGAGGCTCCGGAAACCGTCCGGGCGGCCTGTTACGTCGGGCTGGCCGGTGCCTACGATGAGTGTGCGTCCGGTCTGACCGAGGAAGGCGTGACCAAGGGGACCGCGGCGAGCGCCTGCCGGCTGGCCTCCAAGTAACAGCGCCCCGCGCGGCGCCCGCTCCTCGTAGCGGCACGTGTCCCGAAGCGAACCCGGGCGATCGAACATACGATGACGGGAACCGGCGCGCGCCGCCGGTAGTACCGCCAGTCCAGGCCGCTCGGGCGGGAGACGCATGACAGAGGTCGCCGACGCACCGCGGACCGTCATCCTGACCGTGGACGACGACCCGGGAGTCTCCCGTGCCATCGCCCGTGACCTGCGTCGCCGCTACGGCGCCGGGTACCGGGTCGTGCGCGCCGAGTCCGGCGAGTCCGCGCTGGCGGCGTTGCGCGAGCTGAAGCTGCGGGGCGACCTGGTGGCCGTGATCCTCGCCGATTACCGCATGCCGCAGATGAACGGCATCGAGTTCCTCGAACGGGCGATCAACGTGTACCCGGGTGCGCGGCGCGTGCTGCTGACCGCGTACGCCGACACCAACGCGGCGATCGACGCGATCAACGTCGTCGACCTCGACCACTACCTGCTCAAGCCGTGGGACCCGCCGGAGGAGAAGCTCTACCCGGTCATGGACGACCTGCTCGCCGCCTGGCGCGCCAGCGACTACCGGCCGGTACCCGCGACCAAGGTGGTCGGACACCGCTGGTCGGCGCACTCCTCGCTCGTTCGCGAGTTCCTGGCCCGCAACCAGGTGCCGTACCGCTGGTACTCCTCCGACGAGCCGGAGGGACGGCGCCTGCTGGACGCGGCCGGGGCCGACGGGCAGCGGCTGCCCCTGGTGATCACTCCGCAGGGCACCGCGCTGATCGAGCCGGAGGCCTCCGACCTCGCCGCCCACGTCGGGCTCGCGACGACCCCGGCCTCCGACTTCTACGACCTCGTCGTGATCGGCGGCGGCCCTGCCGGGCTCGGCGCGGCCGTGTACGGGGCATCCGAGGGGCTGCGGACCGTACTGATCGAGCGGTCGGCGACCGGCGGGCAGGCCGGCCAGAGCTCCCGCATCGAGAACTACCTCGGATTCCCCGACGGCGTATCGGGCGCACAGCTCACCGACCGCGCCCGCCGCCAGGCCGGCAGGTTCGGCGCCGAGATCCTCACCGCGCGCGAGGTCACCGGGCTGGAGGTCAACGGCGCGGCACGCGTCGTCCGCTTCTCCGACGGCTCGAAGATCGCCGCGCACAGCGTCATCCTGGCGACCGGAGTGTCGTACCGGCAGCTCCAGGCGCCGGGCTGCGAGGACTTGACCGGCTGCGGGGTCTACTACGGGTCCTCGCTCACCGAGGCGTCCTCCTGCCTGGAGCAGGACGTGTACATCGTGGGCGGCGCCAACTCCGCCGGGCAGGCGGCGGTGTACCTCGCGCGGGGCGCGAAGTCGGTGACGATGCTGGTGCGCGGGGAGTCCCTGACGGCGTCGATGTCGCACTACCTGATCCAGCAGATCGAGGAGACGGCGAACATCACCGTCCGCACCCGGACCGCCGTCGATGCGGCGCACGGCGAAGGACACCTGGAACAGCTGACGCTGCGGGACGTGGACAGCGGCGCGACCGAACTCGTCGACGCCCAGTGGATGTTCGTGTTCATCGGCGCGGCCCCGCTGACCGACTGGCTGGACGGAACGGTACTGCGCGACGAGCACGGCTTCATCCTGGCCGGTCCGGACCTCACACCGGACGGGCGACCGCCGGCCGAATGGGAACTCGACCGGCCGCCCTACCACCTGGAGACCAACATTCCCGGCGTGTTCGTGGCGGGCGACGCGCGCGCCCAGTCCGCCAAGCGCGTCGCGTCCGCCGTCGGAGAGGGAGCCATGGCCGTGATGCTCGTCCACCGGTACCTGGAGCAGTCATGAGCGGGCAGGTCATGCCGTGCAGCCCGGGCGAGATCGCCTCGCTGTTCCTGTTCGAGAAGCTCTCCCCGGAACAGCTCGGGCGGCTGTGCAGCGAGGGACGGGTGGAACGCTTCGAAACCGGGCCCGTGTACGCGGAGGGCACCCCGGCCACCTGCTTCTACGTGATGATCGAGGGCACCGTCGTACTGTCCCGCCGGGTCGGCGGTGACGACGTGGAGGTCAGCCGGACCTCGCAGCGAGGCGTGTACGCGGGAGCCATGCAGGCCTACCTGGGCGACCGGGTGCCGCAGACGTACAACAACTCGATGCGGGTGAGCGAGCCCACGCGCTTCTTCGTACTGCCCGCCCAGTCGTTCGCGGACATCATGCAGGAATGGTTCCCGATGGCAGCGCACCTCCTGGAGGGGCTGTTCTTCGGCTCGAAGAACACCCAGCGCGCCATCGGCCAGCGCGAGCGGCTACTCGCCCTCGGATCGCTGTCCGCCGGGCTCACCCACGAGCTCAACAACCCCGCGGCAGCGGCCGTACGCGCCACCGCCACACTGCGCGAACGCGTCGGCAAGATGCGGCACAAGCTGGCCCACATCGCTCAGGGCAACTACCCCCGCGAGGCGATCGCCGACCTCATCGAAATCCAGGAGCGCACCGTCGAACGCGTCGCGAAGGCCACGGCGTTGAGCCCGCTGGAGGCATCCGACCGGGAGGACGAGCTCGCCGACTGGCTGGAGGACCACGGCATCCCGGAGGGCTGGCGGATCGCGCCGACCTTCGTACAGGCCGGACTGGACACCGACTGGCTGGAACAGGTCGCGGCCACCGTGGCCGAGGACATCCTGCCGGGGGCCATCGGCTGGCTCAACTACACCGTCGAGACAGAGCTGTTGATGGACGAGATCGACGACTCCACCACCCGGATCTCCCACCTGGTGGACGCGGCCAAGCAGTACTCGCAGCTCGACCGTGCTCCGCACCGGGTCGTCGACGTCCACGAACTCCTCGACAGCACCCTGCTGATGCTGTCCGGCAAGATCGGTCCCCGCGTCCGGGTGGTCAAGGACTACGACCGCTCGGTGCCGGACGTACCCGCTTACCCGGCGGAGCTGAACCAGGTGTGGACCAACCTCATCGACAACGCGGTCTTCGCCATCGGGAGCACCGGCGGCGAAGGCACGCTCACGGTCCGCACCGCACGGGAGGGGGACCGGCTGCTGGTCGAGTTCCGCGACACCGGGCCCGGCATCCCGGCCGATGTCCGCAGCCGCATCTTCGACCCCTTCTTCACCACCAAACCGGTCGGGGAGGGCACCGGTCTGGGCCTGGACATCTCCTGGCGGATCGTCGTCAGCAAGCACCACGGCAGCCTCCAGGTCGAATCGGTGCCAGGCGACACCCGCTTCCAGGTCCTGCTGCCGCTGACTGCCCAGGAACCGGGGAACGCGTCCGAACCCGAGAGCACCGAGGAGTCCGTGTGACCGACATCAGCGGAATCGACCCGAGCATCCCGCCCAGCGGCACCGGCTGCGTCGAGTGCGACGCGGCGGGCGGCTGGTGGTTCCACCTGCGGCGCTGCGCCCAGTGCGGCCACATCGGCTGTTGCGACTCCTCGCCCGCTCAGCACGCCACCGCGCACTGGAAGGCCACCGGCCACCCCCTGGTGCAGAGCTTCGAGCCGGGCGAGGAATGGTTCTGGGACTTCGAAGGTGACGAACTGTACGATTCCGGGCCCGAACTGACGCAGCCCGGTGCCCATCCGGCGGACCAGCCGGCGCCGGGACCGGCCGGCCGGGTCCCGCAGGACTGGACGCGGCTGCTGCACCGTTGAGCCGCCGCGAGATTTCATGACTTTAAGTCAGGTGACGTTGCTATTTCGTTAATAATTCACTTCTTGACCACGGTGTTCACGCCGAGTTGACTGCCCCTACCTCGGCCGTTCACGCACGGCCTCGTCAGGGAGGTTAAGAACGTGAACGCGCTTTTGGCTCGTGGTTCCGTCATGCTCATCGCCTCGGCGGTCACCCTCTCGCTCGCCGCGTGCGGCGGTGGGGAACAGGGCGAGGGGAAGTCGGGGGACTCCGCCGAAGGCGACGCGATCAAGGTGGGGCTCCTGCTGCCGGAGAGCCAGGCCGCGCGTTACGAGAAGTTCGACAAGCCCCTCATCGAGAAGGAGATCGCCCTCCTCACGAGAGGAAAGGCCCAGGTCCTCTACGTCAACGCCAAGCAGAGCGCGACCGTGCAGAATGCGCAGGTCGACGCGATGATCGCCAACAAAGTGAACGTCCTGATCATCGACGCGGTGGACTCCAAGGCCATCGCGGGCGCGGTCGGGCGGGCCAAGGCGGCCGGTATCCCGGTCGTCGCCTACGACCGCCTGGCCGAGGGTCCGATCGACGCCTACACCTCCTTCGACAACGATGACGTCGGCATGGTCCAGGGCAAGGCGCTTCTGGAAGCCTTGGGCGACAAGGCCAAGGACGGCCAGATCGTCATGATGAACGGTTCGGTCACCGACCCGAACGCCGCCATGTTCAAGTTCGGTGCGCACTCCGTCCTGGACGGCAAGGTGAACATCGGCAAGGAGTACGACACCGTCGAGTGGAAGCCCGAGAACGCCGGCGCGAACATGACGGCCGCGATGGCGGCGCTCGGCAAGAGCAAGATCATCGGCGTCTACTCGGCCAACGACGGCATGGCCGGCGGCATCATCACCGCCCTCAAGGCGGCCGGCCTGTCCACCCTGCCCCCGGTCACCGGTCAGGACGCCGAACTCGCCGGTGTGCAGCGGATCGTGGCGGGCGAGCAGTTCATGAGCGTCTACAAGCCGTACGCCCCCGAGGCCGAGGCCGCCGCGATGATGGCCGTCGCGCTCGCCAAGGGCGAGCGGATCGACGAGATCATCAATCAGATGGTCGACAGCCCTACGACCAAGCGGGTGCCGGCGGTTCTCGTGCCGAGCATCTCCCTCACCAAGGACAACGTGAAGACGACCGTGGTCAAGGACGAGGTCTACACGGTGGCCGAGATCTGCACCGACAAGTTCAAGGCCGCCTGTGAGGAGATCGGGCTGAAGTAGCACTCGGCCTTACGGTCGGACGCCGGTGCGGCCGTACGGTGGTGCGGCTCAGGCGGCGGGCTTGCCGGGCTGGTCGTGGGTCGAGCAGTGGATGCCGCCGCCGCCCGAGGCGATCGTGTCGATCCGGACCGGCACGACATCCCGCTTGGGGAAGTGCTCCCGGAGGATGCCGTGGGCCCGGTCGTCTGCCTTCGCGTCCCCGAACTGGGGCATGAAGACGGCGCCGTTGGCGATGTAGAAGTTGGCATAGGTCGACACGAAATCGTCGCCGCGGCCCGTGATCCTGTCCAGGTCCGGCTGCGGCAGGTCGATGACCTCGAAACGCCGGCCCCGGGCGTCCGTCGCCTTCGACAGGACGGACTTCGCCTGGTCGGCGGAGCGCGACCACGAGTCCGGCGGGGTGCTGGGGTGCGCGCGGTCCAGTAGGACCACACCCGGCGCGGTGAAGCGCACCAAGCTGTCCACGTGGGCGTCCGTGATGTCCTCCCCGCGCACGCCGGCCAGCCAGACCACCTTCTCGACGCCCAGGGTCTGCTCCAGCTCCGCCTCGATGGCGTCCCGGTTCTTGCCCCGGTTGCGGTTGTCGTTGACGATCGAGCTCTCGGTGATCAGCAGGGTGCCCTCGCCGTCGGGCTCGAAGGATCCGCCCTCGGCGACCAGCGGGGCCTGGATGCGGGGGATCGCGTACTTCTGGAGCAGGGTGCGGCCGACCGCTCCGTCGTTCTTGTGCTCCTGCTTGTTGCCCCAGCCGTTGAAGTTGAAGTCGACCCCGGCGACCTTGCCGTCCTGCTCGACGAAGACGGGGACGGTGTCGCGGGCCCAGAGGTCGTCGACGGCCAGGGGGATGACCTCGACCTGGTTGCCGCACGCCCGCTGAGCGGCGTCCGCCTGCTCGGGCCGGGCCATCATGACGACCGCCTCGTACTCCCCGACGGCCCGGGCGATCCGGGCGATGTCCTCGCGCACGTAGGGCAGGTCTCCCTCCCAGACGGAGGACAGTGCCGGCCAGGACATGAACGTACGGGTGTGGCTCTCCCACTCGGCGCCGAGGCGGCGCCCGGCGCCCGCGGCCGCGGGCCGGGAGGACGCGTCGGCGGCGCCGGCCTGAGCTCCGGCGCCCGAGGGGCCGCAGGCCGAGGAGCCCGCGACGAGCGCGCCGACGCCGGCGAGGGTGCGCAGGACGGTCCGGCGGGTGGGCGGCGGCAGGAAGGGCACGGGGAACTCCGATCACGTACAGGGCTCTGCGGACAAGGGTGCGCGCCCGCACTGCGAACGGCCGTCATGTACGGACGAGGGTGCGGCCGCGTGTCGACACTGTGGCATTGACTGAAAATTCAGTCAATTCGTGGTGTGAGGGAGATGCCCGGTCCGGCAGGGCCTAAAACGATGGACAGCCCTCCGGCGCTGGGCGACGATCTCCGCGATGAACAACGAACCTCTCCCCACCGCTGCCCACGCCGCCAAGCGCGTCCGCTTCGTCGAGCTCAACGCGAAGGCGCTACGGGCCCTCGCCGACGGCGACCTCGCCGGCGGCAGCGCCGAGGCCGGGGTCGCCCTCGACGCACACTTCGTCGGCGACCGGGCCCGCTGGATCTTCGGCTACCGTGCCGACCAGCTCGCCAAGGACCCGTCCGCCGCCCCCTGGATCACCAGGGCCGCGGTGTCCGAGCCGGACGGGGTCGTCATCGGCGACGCCGGGTTCCACGGGCCTCCGGACGAGGCCGGCATGGTCGAGGTCGGCTTCACCGTGGTGCCGGGGTACCGCAGGCAGGGCTATGCCCGCGCCATGCTGAGGGCGTTGCTCGTCAGGGCCGCCGCCGAACCGGGTGTCAGGACCGTGCGGGCCCGTAGCAAGTCCGACAACGCCGCCTCCCTGGCCACCATCGCGGGCTTCGGTTTCACGCGCGTCGGCGAGCAGGGGAACGAGGAGGACGGGCTCGTGTTCGTCTTCGAGATCCCGGCGGACGAGATCCCGGCGGACGAGATCCCGGCGGACGAGATCCTGGCGGACGAGGTCCAGGTGGGAGACGCCACCGCATGAACACGCCACCGGACGGGGCATCCGTCCAGATCGGCGCCCTCGTTCCGCTGACCCGGCCCGGCTGGGTCGAAGCGGGCCGGCACCTGCTCGCCGGACTTGAGCTTGCCGTCAGCGAAGTCAATGCCACCGGAGGGATCGGCGGAACACCGCTGGAGCTGGTAGTCCGGGACACCGCCGCCGATCCACAGCGGGCCGAGGCAGCCGTGGACGAGCTGGCCGGCCTGGGCGTGGCCGCCCTGGCGGGGGAGTACCACAGCGTCGTCGCGCGCGCGGCCGCCACCAGGGCCGACGCGCTCTGCCTGCCGTACCTGTGCTCTTCGGCGGTCCTCGACGCGCTCACCGAACAGCCGACGCAATGGGTCGCGCGCCTCGCCCCGGCGCAGTCCCACGGCTGGCAGACCTACGCGGACTTCCTCCTCGGAGCGGGCCACAGCCGGATCGCCGTGGCAGCACAGCCGAGTGTCTACTGGGCATCCGGGGCCCGCATCCTGCGGGACCACCTCGCTCCGCGCGGCGGCACCCTCCTCGAACTCGACATGGGCACGCTGACCCCCGCCGCCCTGTGCGACGAACTCGTCGCCCAACGCGCGACGGCCCTCCTGCTCCTGGTCGGTCACCCGGACCCGGCAGTGCCGATCGTCAGGTACGTCCGCCGCGACCCGCGCCTCGCCGAGATCCTGATCGGCGCTCCGGCCGGGCAGCCGGAGTTCACCGAATGGGCCGGGTCACTGGGCGGCGACGGCGCCGGGATCCCGTTCCTGCGCTATCTGCCCGAGCGCCTCGGCCCACTCGGAACGCGCGTCGAGAGGGCGCTGCGCGAGCGGCTGGCCGAAGCGCCCTCCTTCGTCGCCTTCGAGGGCTACGACACGGTCACCGTCCTCGCCGACGTGCTGCGCACCCACGGCACGGACCGGGCGCGCATCGCCGCATCCTGGCCGCACGTCGAGGTCGAAGGCACCCGCGGACGGATCCGGTTCTCCCGCACGCCGGGCATCAGCGTCTGGCAATGGGCCTGGCCGCCGGTCCAAGTCGTCGACCGCGATCCGGCGGACCCCGATCGATTCCGGATCCGTCGCACCGGCTGAGACAGCGCGCGGGGGGGGGGGGGGGGGGGGGGGGGGGGGGGGGGGGGGGGGGGGGGGGGGGGGGAGGGGGGGGAGGGGGGGGGGGAGGGGAGGGCGCGCGCCACC
>NZ_JBVJUY010000056.1:0-18730 GCF_055604165.1 Streptomyces sp. NPDC037242 | reverse complement strand
CGTTGATTTTTGGCACGCTGTTGAGTTCTCAAGGAACGGACGCTTCCTTTGTACTCACCCTCTCGGGCTTTCCTCCGGGCGCTTCCTTCGTTTCCAACTCTACCAGATCATTTCCGCGCCGTTTCCGGCTTGGATTTGAATTCGGTGGCCGTTGGGGGCCTTTGCCTTTCGGCGCTCCACCACATTAGCGCTTATCCCTTGCGGCTCATAATCGAGTCGGCGGATTCGAATTCGGGCACGCCGAATGGGACCCCGCCAGGGGTAAGTCGTAGGTAGTGGGTTGGCCGCTCTGGGGGTCTGCTGAGGCAGTGCCCCGTTCAAGCGGCTCGGGCTACGTTAGGCGGCCGCCAGGGCCGAGTCAAGTTGAGCGGCGGCGTGGCGCATGGGCGCGGTACGGGCTGACCGTCGGGTCGTGGGTGATCCAGTAGCGGTACGGGTGTCCCGCGCCGTCGCCACCCACTCCGGTGCGCGGGCCGTTGCTCACCTGGTCGGGCGGGGTGGGCGTGCCGGCGAGGAGGGACAAGGGGGAATCCGGGCCCGCGCAGAGGTCTGCGCCGTCCAGGGAACGGTCCACGGCCAGAGCCGTGGCCAGGCGGGCCGGGCCTTTGGCGAGTTCTCGGTCTCCTCTGGCTGAAAGTCGACGTTTACGGGCCAGCTCGGCGCCCACCGTGATCTCCCCCGCCCGCAGCAGGACCCCGCTCGCGTGGCCCGGTGGACCGCACACCAGGTTGAGGCTGAACCACATGCCGTAGATGAAGTAGACGTACGCGTGTCCGGGCGGACCGAACATCGACGCGTTGCGGGCGGTGCGGCCGCGGTAGGCGTGGGAGCCCGGGTCGGCCTCCCCCTCGTACGCCTCCACCTCCGTGATGCGCAGTTCGAGTGGGCCCTGCTCGGTGCGGCGGACCAGTGTGCGGCCGAGCAGGTCCGGGGCCACGGTGA
Organism: Streptomyces sp. NPDC037242; assembly: GCF_055604165.1. NCBI lineage: Bacteria > Bacillati > Actinomycetota > Actinomycetes > Kitasatosporales > Streptomycetaceae > Streptomyces > Streptomyces sp. NPDC037242. The sequence continues at coordinate 17,788 of NZ_JBVJUY010000056.1, read as the reverse complement.
GGACCGGCCGGTCGAAGAAGGCCCGGGCCAGGGGCGTACGGTCGGGGCGCGCGCTCATCCGGTCGAGCGTAGTGGAACGCGTACACCTGCAACCGGGGCCTAAGGTTCCGCGTTGGTATGGAGTAGTCGCACGAACCTTCAAGGGGAGTCAGAGCATGGGGTTCAAGAAGCTGTTCGCGAGCCTGGGCGCCGGCGGTGCCTCGGTGGACACGGTCATCACCGAGCCGAACGTCGTGCCGGGCGGGATCGTCCAGGGCGAGGTCCGGATCCAGGGCGGATCCGTGGAGCAGCAGATCGAGGGTCTGTCCGTCGGGCTGCAGGCACGGGTGGAGGTGGAGGGCGGCGACCAGGAGTACAAGCAGGACATCGTCTTCACCAAGCAGCGTCTCGGCGGTGCCTTCCAGGTGCAGGCCGGCGCGCTGCACGTGGTGCCGTTCGGGCTGGAGATCCCGTGGGAGACGCCGATCACCCACTTCGGGGGCCGTCACCTGCACGGGATGAACATCGGGGTCAGCACCGAGCTGGAGATCGCGCGCGCGGTGGACGCCGGGGACCTGGACGCGATCAACGTGCACCCGGTGCCGGCGCAGCAGGCGATCCTCGATGCCTTCGTGCAGCTGGGCTTCTCCTTCCGCAGCGCGGACATGGAGCGGGGACACATCCGGGGGACGCGGCAGACGCTGCCCTTCTACCAGGAGATCGAGTTCCTGCCGCCGTCGCAGTACCGGGGGCTGAACCAGGTCGAGCTGACCTTCGTCTCCGACGGCCGCGAGATGGACGTCGTGCTGGAGATGGACAAGAAGCCGGGTCTGTTCAGCGAGGGCAGCGACACCTACCGCTGCTTCCAGGTGGGCCTGCAGTCGTACCAGGGGACGGACTGGGCGGCGTACCTGAACCAGTGGATCGCCTCCGTCGGTTCGCAGCGCAACTGGTTCTGAGCCTACGGGTGAGGGCCCGGACCGCGGTCGCGGTCCGGGCCCTCACGTCTGTCCGGGACGGTCACATGCGGGCGTAGCCGGTGGTGGTCGCCTTCTCGAAGGAGAGGTGGGCGACGGTGGCTGCGTCGCCCGGGAGGGTGTTGGTCTCGCGCAGCGCCGTCAGTTCGGTGTCGGTGAGGGATCGGCGGACGAGGGTGAACTCGTCGAGAGAGCCCTTGAACCGGTCGGCGCCGTCGGGGCGGACGCCGAGGCGGAAGCCGCTCGCGGCGAAGGTGCCGGTGTGCGTGACCGAGCCGGCGGGTGCGGTGGCGCTGCCCTTGGTGACGATGAGGAGGGGCTTGCCCTCGGCGTCCTTGGCGGTCTCGGTGACGGTGAGGGTGAGGGCTCCGTTCTCGCGGCGCAGGACGACGTGGTGGTAGGCGTCCTTCGCGGTGCGGAAGGAGGTGTCCGCGGCGGCGACGAAGGCGGTGCCGTTCTCCGTCTGGAGCAGGGCCGTGATCTTCCGTCCGTCCGGGTCGGCGCGGAGCCACAGCTGGCGCTCGGTGGAGCCCATGCCGTAGGCCCAGCTGATCACGGGGCTGGTGCCCGCGGCGCTCGCGGCGTCGTAGCGGACCCAGGTGGCGAGGGTGAAGTCATCGGCGCCGAGGGCCTCGGAGCCGGTGAGGGGCAGTTCGACGTGGTCGTCGGTGCCGTCGAGGTTGATGCCGCCGCCGAACCGGCCGTCGGTGCCGGTGATGCTCGGGGTGCCTGCGGGGCCGGTGGTGCCCGTGCCGCGGACGTAGGCGTTGTTGCAGTGCGCCGAATCGTCCGGGGTGGCGGGGCCGTCACCGGTGCGGTTGTACATGTCGTGGCGCTGGGTGGTGCCGTGCTCCATCGACCACCAGACGCGGCCGGGGTCGCCCTTCGGGTAGGAGCCCGTTCCCGAGCCGGACTTGGCGATGGCCGCCACTTCGGTCCCGGTCAGGGCGCGGTGGTACAGGCGGTAGTCGTCCAGGGAGCCGTTGAGGATCTCGGTCGTGCCCGGTCGGGAGCCGAGGCGCAGGCCGAGTGAGGCGGCGCGGCCCGCGGTGAAGGAGCCGGCCAGGCCCTCGCCCTGGTCCGTACGGACGGCGTCCGGGGTGTCGACCTGGATCTTGAAGGTCCCGGATTCGCGGGTGACGGTGAGCAGGTGCCATTCGTTGTCGCCGAAGGCGGTGCGGTCGGCCACCTTGTCCTCCAGCTCCAGGTACACCTTGCCCCCGTCCGTCTCGGCGAGCGCGTGGATCCGGTCCCCCAGCGGGTCGGTGCGGACCCAGAGGGAGGGCTGCGGGGCCTGCTCGGTGCCGACTCCGTACGCCCACATCAGGACGGAGCCGGGGGTGGCGGTCGTGGCGGAGTAGCGGAACCAGAGGGTGTGGGTGAAGTCGCCCTCGCCGGTGTCCACGGCGGGGGTGTAGGGGACCTCGACGCCCGGGTGGGCGGTGTCGTTCTTGAGGGCGTACTTGCCCATGCGGGCGGGCTTGTCGGCGGCGTTCACCGGGGTGTTGAGGGGGGCTGCGCCCGGGGCGAGGAGGAGGTTCGCGTCGGCGCAGTGGCCGGAGACGTCGTCGACGACGGCCACCTGGGCGGGCGCGGTGACGGGGTCGGCCCGGTCGATGACCTGGAAGGCGAGGTGGGCGGTCAGGGCGCTCTCGGCGGTGGTGGGCCTGCCGGTGGCGAGGTTCTTGCGGTCGTCCGCGCCGAGGGCGGCGCGGTAGACGCGGAAGTCGTCGAGGGTGCCCTTGAAGGCGTCGCTGGCCTGGCCGTCGGGCTTGGCGCCGAGGCGGATCCCGTCGTTGCCCTTGTCGGGCGGCGAGGTGAGGGATCCGGCGAAGGTGTCGGCGGCGGCGGTGCTCTTGACGGTGCCGGCCTCGTCGGTGAGGGCGAGGGTGGCGGTGGTGCCGGAGCGCACCAGGGCCAGGTGGTACCAGCCCGCGTTCGTGGCGAAGGCCTCGGGGGCCGCGAGGGTGAGGGTGGCGGCGCGTCCGCCCTCGCCCTCGACGCGGGCCTTGATCTCCTTGGTCTGGGGGTAGGTGCGGATCCAGACCTGCGGCTTGACCGCGTTGTATCCGTACGCCCACATCAGTACGCGCGGGGTGGTGCGGGTGTCGGTGCCGTCGTGGCGGAAGTGGAGCGAGTAGGTGACCGCGCCGTCGCGCGGGTTGACGGGCTCCGCGTACGGGACGTCCGCGAAGTCCCCGGTGCCGTCGAGGGCGAGGCCCTGGCGGAACCTGCCGTCGGCGGCGAGGTCCGCGTTGCCGGCCAGGTAGGCGTCGTTGGCCTGGGGGGTGCTGTCGGGAGTGGTGCGGCCGGGCAGCGGAGCGGTCTGCGGGTTGGTGAAGGCGCCCTTGTCCGGCTTCGCCGGGATGCCGATGCCGGCGGCGGTGAACCGCTTGAAGTGGATGTTGGCCGCGGAGAAGGTGTCGCCGCCCTCGTAGACGAGGCCGATCTCACCGCCGGCGAGCTCGGCGAGGTCCGAGTACCCGGCGCGGTCCTGGTACTTGGCGCGGTCTTTGTTCAGGCGGCCGCCCGAGGGGGTGGTCCAGGTCTCGCCGCCGTCCTTGGAGTACCGGACCTCCATGAAGTTGCGGTCCTGGGGGTCGCCGGGGGCGGCCGCGAGCAGCAGGTCGCCGGGCTTGTCCACGTAGGTGAGCCGGGGGGCCAGTACGGATCCCTGGATCTGCGGGGAGCTGAAGCTTTCGACGATCTTGTACGGGGAGTGCCGCTCGGGCGTTCCCGGCGCGGGGTCGGTGACGGGCTCCCCGGGGACGAGGCTGGCGCCGCCGTCCTTGCTGAGGGCGCGCAGGCGGTGGGGCTCTTCCTTCGGGCGCTCGTTGCGGGCGGAGACGTAGATCGTGCCGTCGGAGAGTTCGGCCAGGGCCGGTTCCGTGGGCTTGATCAGGTCCTTCTCCAGCGTGTTCTGCGGCTCGGAGACCTTCCAGCTCGCCCCGTGGTCGTCGCTGTAGTAGAAGCCGGTGTGCTCGGTGGTGGCGTTGGGCTCCTCGTACGCGGCGACCACCAGGCGCCCGGCGTGCGCCGGGTTGCGCAGCTGGATGCCGTGCGAGGGGCCGGTGCCGAACCAGCCGGCGGTCTTGCCGCTGAGCCGGGGCAGCTCGGTGGCGGGGCCGAAGGTGAGGCCGTCGTCGGTGCTCTTCTGGACGTACGGGAGGCGGGCGCCGCCGGGGACGGTCGGCTCCGCGGTGGACAGCAGGAAGACGTCGCCGGTCTCCAGGTCGGCGACCGGGGAGGCGTTGCCGTGCGTGTACGGGGCCGCGGGGTCGGCGGGGGTGCCCGTGGCGGGCACGGCGGGGGTGCCGGAGAGGACGGTCTCGACCGGTCCCCAGGTGCGGCCGTCGTTGGTGGAGCGGCGGACCACGATGTCCATGGGGCCGCGGTCGGCGCAGGACGGGGAGATCCGGGCCTCGGCGAAGGCGAGCAGGGCGCCGGTGGCGGTGCGGGTGAGGGTGGGTATCCGGAAGCAGCCGTAGCCCGCGGTGCCGGAGCGGAACAGGATCTGCTCGTTGAACGAGGCGGTGGGGGTGGACTGTTCGGTTCCGGCGGCTTGGGCGGCCGGTGTCGCCAACAGGGTCGCGGCGATCGTCGCCGTGCTGGTCAGCAGGGCAGCGACCGCGGTTGTTGATCTTTGCATTCCGTGACGGTAAGACACGGACAGGGGTGCGCAGGCCCTAGGCTCCGATACAGGAGTTTCCGATCATCCCAGGAGGTTTCCGTCGTGTCCGAGCTCAAAAGGGCGCCGCTGCCGCACGAGTTCCACCCGGAGGTGCATTCCTTCGCGGTGACCAGCGCGGATCTCGCACCGGGCGGGGAGCTGGCCGCGGCCCAGGTCCTGACCGGCGGGAACGTCTCGCCGCACCTGCGGTGGGAGGGGTTCCCGGCCGACACCAAGAGCTTCGCCGTGACGTGCTTCGACCCGGACGCGCCGACGGGCAGCGGGTTCTGGCACTGGGTGCTCTTCGACCTGCCCGCGTCGGTCACGGAGCTGCCGGCCGGGGCGGGCAGCGGGGACTTCGAGGGACTGCCGGAGGGGGCCGTACACGTACGCAACGACTACGGCACGAGGGACTTCGGCGGAGCGGCTCCTCCGCGCGGGGAGCGGCACCGGTACGTGTTCACCGTGTACGCGGTGGACCGGGAGGAGCTCGGCCCGGACGCGGACTCGTCCCCGGCGGTCGTCGGCTTCCACCTTCGGTTCCACGGCATCGGCCGTGCGCAGCTGATCGGTGAGTACGAGTCCCCCGCGAGCTGATCGCGGCGTTCGCCGTTCTCCGAGCGTTTGCCCGGTCCTGGTCTAAAGACGGCCAGGACCGGGCATTTTTATTGCGTTGTCCCGCGTGGCGCGCGCGGCCAGAGTGGTTCCGGGCCGTGCCGCCAGGGTGGTCGCGGGGCCTGCACACGGGAGGTGGGCGAGATGCGGGACACGCTGGTGCTGAATGCGAGCTTCGAGCCGCTGTCGACGGTGACGCTGAATCGGGCTGTGGTCCTGGTGCTCCAGGACAAGGCCGTGGTCGAACAGTCGCATCCCGAGCTTCGTGTGCGGGCGGCCACCATGGAGTTGCCGATGCCGCGGGTGATCAGGCTCTGCCGGTATGTCAGGGTGCCCTTTCGAAGACATGCTCCCTGGTCGCGGAGGGGGGTGCTGGTCCGGGACCAGCACCGTTGCGCGTACTGCGGGAAGCGCGCGACGACCGTGGACCATGTGCTTCCGCGGGCGCAGGGTGGTGGGGACACCTGGCTGAACACGGTGGCCTCCTGCGCCGAGGACAACCACCGCAAGGCGGCGCGGACGCCGGAGGAGGCGGGCATGCCGTTGCTGCGCAAGCCCTTCGTGCCTACTCCGGCGGACGCGATGCTGCTGGCCATGGGCGCGGGCGGGCGTGAGGTGCTGCCGGAGTGGCTGGAGCGCTCCGCGTAGTGCTCGGGCCGGCTGGGCGGCGTAGTTCTGCTACGCCGCTCAGCGGAGCAGCAGTTGGACGATCGCGAGGATGCCGACGGTCACGATGACCGCGCGCAGGACGGTCGGCGGCAGCCGGCGGCCCACCTTGGCGCCGATCTGGCCGCCGATGGTGGAGCCGACGGCGATCAGGAGGACGGCCGTCCAGTCGAACTCCGCGACGAAGAGGAAGAAGACGGCCGCGATGCCGTTCACCATGGCGGCCACGACGTTCTTGACGGCGTTGATGCGCTGGAGGTCCTCGCGGAGCAGCAGGCCCATCAGGCCGAGGTAGAGCACGCCCTGGGCGGCCCCGAAGTAGCCTCCGTACGCGCTGGAGAGCAGCATGCCGCCCAGCAGGGCCGGGCCGCCGTCGGGGTGCCCGGTGTCGCCTCCCGCCGCGTCCTGCCGCTTGCGCAGGGCGGCGGCGAGCCGGGGCTGGAGGACGACGAGCACGAGGGCCAGTGCGATCAGGACGGGCACGATCGTGTCGAAGGAGTCGGACGGCAGCGTGAGGAGCAGCACCGCGCCCGCGAGGCCGCCGAGGAGCGATACGGCGCCGAGTCGCAGGATGCGGGCGCGCTGGCCCCGGAGCTCCTTGCGGTAGCCGATGGCCCCGCTGATGGAACCGGGTACGAGGCCGAGGGTGTTGGAGACGTTGGCGGTGACCGGCGGGAGGCCGGTGGCCAGCAGCACGGGGAACGTGATCAGGGTGCCGGAGCCGACGATGGTGTTGATGGTGCCGGCGCCGATGCCCGCGGCGAAGACCGCCAGTGATTCCCAGATGGACAAGGCCATCCCCTTTGCATGAGTGAGTCGCCTCCCCGCCGTGAAGGTCGAGGGGCCAGACTGATCATGCAGCAGGGACGGACCGTTCAGTCGATGGGGGGCTGTTCGCGGCGCTCCGCGGCCGCCTTGTCGGACGGGGAGCCGCCGTCCTTGCCGGTGTTCTGCGGGTTGAAGCCCGAACCGCCGCCCATCGGGCCGAAGTTGCCCATGGCTCCCGAGAGGCCCTTGAGGGCGTCTCCGATCTCGCTGGGCACGATCCAGAGCTTGTTCGCGTCACCCTCGGCGATCTTCGGGAGCATCTGGAGGTACTGGTAGGCGAGGAGCTTCTGGTCGGCGTCGCCGGCGTGGATGGACTCGAAGACCGTACGGATGGCCTGGGCCTCGCCCTCGGCGCGCAGGGCGGCGGCCTTGGCGTCACCCTCGGCGCGCAGGATGGAGGACTGCTTCTCACCCTCGGCGCGCAGGATCTCGGACTGGCGGACGCCCTCGGCCTGGAGGATCGCGGCGCGCTTGTCGCGGTCGGCGCGCATCTGCTTCTCCATCGAGTCCTGGATGGAGGTCGGCGGCTCGATGGCCTTGAGCTCGACGCGGTTGACGCGGATGCCCCACTTGCCGGTGGCCTCGTCGAGGACGCCGCGCAGGGCCGCGTTGATCTCCTCGCGGGAGGTCAGGGTCCGCTCCAGGTCCATGCCGCCGATGATGTTGCGCAGCGTGGTGACGGTGAGCTGCTCGATGGCCTGGATGTAGCTGGCCACTTCGTACGTCGCGGCTCGGGCGTCGGTCACCTGGTAGTAGATGACCGTGTCGATGTTGACCACCAGGTTGTCCTGGGTGATGACCGGCTGCGGCGGGAAGGGGACGACCTGTTCGCGGAGGTCGATGCGGTTGCGGATCGAGTCGATGAACGGCACGACGATGTTGAGGCCCGCGTTGAGGGTGCGGGTGTAGCGGCCGAACCGTTCGACGATGGCGGCGCTGGCCTGCGGGATCACCTGGATCGTCTTGACCAGTGCGATGAAGACCAGGACCACCAGAATGACCAGGACGATGATGATCGATGACATGCGGTTCCCCGTGCCCTTCCGGCTGTCTGTGCTGCCCCGTTGATCGGAGTCTCGCAGACCCCGGGGCCGCGAGTCGGCTGCTTGCTCACATGACGACCGCGGTCGCCCCGTCGATCTCCACCACGTCGACGGACTGGCCGGGTTCGAAACTGGTGTCCGAGTCGAGTGTGCGGGCCGACCAGATCTCTCCGGCGAGCTTGATGCGGCCGCCGCTGCCGTCGACCCGTTCCAGCACGAGGGCGCTTCTGCCCTTCAACGCGTCGATTCCGCTGCGGTGTTGGGGTCTCTGATTGCGGTGCCGGTTGGCGATCGGGCGGACGACCGCGATGAGTGCGACCGACACGATCACGAAGACCAGGACTTGGGCGACCACTCCCCCGCCGAGGGCGGCCGTGGCGGAGGCCGCCACCGCGCCGACCGCGAACATGCCGAACTCCGGCATCGTGGTCAGGACGAGGGGGATGCCCAGTCCGACCGCGGCGATGAGCCACCACACCCACGCGTTGATGTCCACATGGTCATGGTAGGTCGGCCGGGCGCGGTCGGGACAGGGTGCGGTCGGGACGGCGTGGGGGCGTTGGTGGCGCGGCGGCGCACGGGCGGCCGCGGTGGAACCGGCCGCCCGTCACCCCCCTAGCGCAGGGGCAGGCCCTGGGCGGTCCAGCGCTCGTTCTCGTTGCGCTCGACGACGAGCGGGAGCCCGAAGCACAGGGAGAGGTTGCGGGAGGTCAGTTCGAGGTCGATCGGGCCCGCGGTGACGACCTTGCCCTGGCGGATCATCAGGACGTGGGTGAAGCCGGGGGCGATCTCCTCGACGTGGTGCGTGACCATGACCATGGAGGGCGCGAGCGGGTCGCGGGCGAGCCGGCCGAGGCGGCGTACGAGGTCCTCGCGGCCGCCGAGGTCCAGGCCGGCGGCGGGCTCGTCGAGGAGGAGGAGCTCGGGGTCGGTCATCAGGGCACGGGCGATCAGGGTGCGCTTGCGCTCGCCCTCGGAGAGGGTGCCGAACTTCCGGTCGAGGTAGTCGGTCATGCCGAGGCGGTCGAGGAACGCGCGGGCGCGCTGCTCGTCGATGTCCTCGTACTCCTCCTGCCAGGTGGCCGTCATGCCGTAGGCGGCGGTGAGGACGGTCTGCAGGACGGTCTGCCGCTTCGGGAGCTTGTCGGCCATCGCGATGCCGGCGACGCCGATGCGCGGGCGCAGCTCGAAGACGTCCACCTTGCCGAGGGTGCTGCCGAGGATGGTGGCGGAGCCCTTGGTGGGGAAGAGGTAGCTGGAGGCGACGTTGAGCAGGGTGGTCTTCCCGGCACCGTTGGGGCCGAGGATCACCCAGCGCTCGCCCTCCTTGACCGACCAGGAGACCTGGTCCACCAGCGCCCGGCCCTCGCGGACCACGGTTACGTCCACCAGTTCCAGAACATCGCTCATGAGCGTGTTGTCTCCCCTTGCAGTCTCGGTTCGTCTGTGCGCCCGGCGGCGCAGCCCCAGGGGAAAACCTACGCCACCGCGGGAGGGGTCCGGGGCCGGGGCCGGGTGCGGGGCCCGATCCGTAAAGTAGGGGGATGCTTTTCGAACCACGTTCAGGGCGGCTGGCCGCCTGGGGGAACGCACTGCTGGCCGGTCTGGTCTCGCCCGACGAGGCCGCGACGTCGATCGTGGGCGAGGACGCCGTCCACCGGGTGGCGGGGCTGCCGGGGGAACCGGGTCCCGTGGGGCTCACGCTCGCGCTGGGCCGGATGCGGGCGCTGGGGGTGACCGGGCTGCGGATCGCCCTGCCGGCGCCGGGGCATCCGCTGGGGCTGAGCGGGCCGCCGGAGTTCAATGCGCGGGCGCTGGAGGCCGAGGAGGCGGTGGTCTGCGCGGGCGCCGCGCTGGGTCTCGTACCGGAGGCCACGGAGGCGGGGCCAGCGGGTGACGTGCACGTCTCGGTGGTGTGGCACTGCCTGCCGGTACGGGAGGCTCCCCCGGCGGACGTGCCGTCGCTCGGCGAGGCCGAGCGGGAGCTGGCGGAGGCGCTGCGCGAGGCGACGGTGGTGCTGACCCGGCTGGACGTGGCGGGGTCGGGCCCGGTGGCGGAAGCGGCCCTGTCGGCGTACCGGGCGCGGGCGGAGGCGGGGCGGGACGCGCTGGCTCCCGGGTACCCGCCCCGGGCGGTACGGGTGCTGGCGCTGGCGCAGCGGGTGGACCTGATGGTCTCGCTGGCGTACGAGAACGGGCACGGCGGTGCGGTGGCCGCCTCCGAGATGGCGGCGCGGGCCGAGGCCCTGCGGCCGGTGGAGCGGGTGGCGCGGCGGGCGCTGGTCGCGGCGTACAACTCGGCCGTCGAGGAGCGCGGGGCCTAAAGGGGTGTCCGGCCGGGTGTGCCGCGGCCCCGCTTCCCGGGGAGAGGTGGGGGGAAGCGGGGCCGTGAGCGCGCTGCCTAGTTGTTCACGCCCGTGTTGCCCCAGGCGCCGTTGAGCAGGCCGATCACGTTCACGGTGTTGCCCACCACGTTCACGGGGACGTGGACCGGGGCCTGGACCAGGTTCCCGGAGGCCACGCCGGGCGAGTTCAGCGCCTCGCCCTCCGCCGACGCACCGCCGTGCGCCGCGGAGACACCCGCACCGGCGGCGAGCAGACCGCCCGCGAGCACGGTGACGGCGGTGGCCTTCTTGAAGTTCTTCACGTTCTCGTCCTCCAGTACGTCTGCCGCGGCCAGCCGCCGCGGCACGTCATGAAGAACGGTCATCCGACGAACGGGATGCGCCATGTGGGCGACATCCACCCGACCGTATGAATCCCGGTTCTGGCATGGACGGACCGGTTCAGTCCGTGATCCCGTGCCTGACCGCCCACAACGCCGCCTGTGTGCGGTCGGCGAGGTCCAGCTTCATCAGGATGTTCGAGACGTGCGTCTTGACCGTCTTCTCCGACAGCACCAGCGCCCGGGCGATCTCCCGGTTGGAGCGGCCGTCCGCTATGTGCAGCAGGACCTCCCGTTCGCGGTCGGTCAGGGAGCCGCCGCGGCCGGGGGACGGGGCCTGGCCCTCCTCGGAGAGCAGGGCCAGCGCGACCTCCGGCTGGAGGAGCACGTGGCCGGCGTGGACGGAGCGGATGGCCGCGGCGAGGGCGTCGGGGTCGATGTCCTTGTAGACGTATCCGGCGGCGCCCGCGCGCAGGGCGGGCACGACGCTGCGCTGTTCCGTGAAGCTCGTGACGATGAGAACCCGCGCCGGGTTGTCCAGGGCGCGGAGCCTGCGCAGGGCCTCGATGCCGTCGGTGCCGGGCATCTTGATGTCCATGAGGATCACGTCGGGCCGCAGCTCCTCGGCGCGGGCGATGCCCTCCTCCCCGTCGGGGGCCTCGCCGACGACCTCGATGTCCTCCTGGACCTCCAGGAAGGTGCGCAGGCCCCGGCGGACCACCTGGTGGTCGTCTACGAGCAGCACGCGGATGGGGCGGGGCGTGTCAGCCACCGGGGACCTCCAGTTCGATCGTGGTGCCCGTGCCGGGCTCCGAGTGCACGGTCAGCCGGCCGCCGACGCCGGCCGCCCGGTCCCGCATGGAGACCAGGCCGAGGTGCCGGCCGGCCCTGCGGACGGTGGAAGGGGAGAAGCCCGTCCCGTCGTCGTGGACCCTGAGTGCCGCTCCGCCGTCCCGGCGGGACAGGGTGACCTCGATCCGGCCCGCGCCGGAGTGGCGCAGCGCGTTGTGGAGGGCTTCCTGGGCGACGCGCAGGACCGCTTCCTCCTGGGTCGCGGGCAGGGCCCGTACGCCGTCACAGGTGAAGGTGACGTGTGCGGTGTGCGCGCGGTCCAGGACGCGGACCTGGTTGCGCAGGGTGGCGACGAGGCCGTCCTCGTCCAGGGCGGCCGGGCGGAGCTCGGTGACGGCGGCGCGCAGCTCGTCGGCGGCCTCGGCGGCGAGGAGGGCCACCTGGTGGAGCTCCTCCTTGGCCCGGGCGGGGTCGCGGTCGACGAGGGCGGCGGCGGCCTGGGCGGTCAGGCGCAGCGAGAAGAGCTTCTGGCTGACGGCGTCGTGCAGCTCGTGGGCGAGGCGGGAGCGCTCCTCGGCGATGGTGAGCTCGCGGCTGCGCTCGTAGAGGCGGGCGTTGGTGAGGGCGATGGCCGCGTGCTGGGCGAGCAGGGAGAGGAGCTCCTCGTCCTCGTCCGTGAAGGCCTGCCCGCCGGCCGCGGTGCCGCGCTTGTTCGCCAGGAAGAGGGCGCCGAGGGTCTCCTCGCCGTCCCGGATGGGCAGGCCGAGGAAGTCGGACATCTCGGGGTGGGCGGCGGGCCAGCCCTCGAACCGCGGGTCCTTGCGTACGTCGGCCAGTCGCTCGGGGCCGTCCTGGTGGAGCATCGCGGCGAGGATGCCGTGCTGGCGGGGCAGGGGGCCGATGCGGCGCCACTGCTCCTCGCTGATGCCGTCCACGACGAACTGGGCGAAGCCGCCGTGGTCGTCCGGGACGCCCAGAGCGGCGTACTCGGCGTCCAGCAGGGCGCGGGCCGAGGCGACGATCGTGCGCAGGACGTCGCGGACCTCCAGGCGCCGGCTCATGGCGAGCAGTGCCGTGCTCACCGCGGCCAGGCCGCTGCGGGGTCCGTTGTGGTTGCTGCGCTGCATGGGCTCACCGTACTCGCGGCTCTGACCTGCGGGATCGGGCTGCGGCCCTAGGGCGGGCGGTCCCGCGGCCCCTCCTTGCGCAGTACGACCGCGGGCCCTGGTCTCTGCCTTGAGGAGGAGGGCCGGGGCGGGTGGCTGGTCCTCAGGGCGGAGAAGCGGTCACGGATTGCATTGCTTCCGCAACGGATGGTGAGACTGTTACGTGGTCGATGTGAGCCCGGGCATAGGACGCAGGTCACTTACGAAGTTGCCTAGTGGACAGATAAAGATGCTGTCAGCGCTGGTGTGCGTAGCGCCGGGGCCCGAAATCCGGGCTCCGCGCCAGGCCCTGATCCACTAAGCGGGATCGTACGTCACACCTTTGCCAGGCGTTTTTGCCACCGCTAAGAATTGCCCTCGTCGCACAGCGCCGCGGATCCCGGATCCGAGCGGCGCTTTCCTGCGGCCCCCGCGATTCGAAGAGGTTGCCCCGCCATGTCTGCTTCCAGCACTCCCGGTCACAGTCGTCTGACGAAGGCACACAAGCTGTCCATTGCCGGTGTCGCCACCCTCGGTGCCGCCGCCCTCGCCTTCTCCCTCGTCCCGGCCGGCGCCGGCGAGGCCGAGACGGTCGTGGCCGCCCCCGTGGCGTGGGCCAAGGTCGTCGACGGCGTCCAGGCCAAGGCCGTGCAGCAGCACCTCACCGTGCAGCAGATCGTCGCGGACAAGCAGGCGAAGGACTCGGCCAAGGCCAAGGCCGAGGCCGACGCGAAGAAGGACCGCGCCGAGAAGGAGGCCGCGAGCCGCTCCGCCGCCCGCACCCCCGTCTTCGCGAACAACCTCGACGGCTGGATCAAGGAAGCCCTCTTCATCATGAAGCGGGAGGGCATCCCCGGCTCGTACGCGGGCATCCACCGCAACATCATGCGTGAGTCGAGCGGCAACCCGCTGGCGATCAACAACTGGGACATCAACGCCCAGAACGGCATCCCCAGCAAGGGCCTGCTCCAGGTCATCCTGCCGACCTTCAAGGCGTACCACGTCAAGGGCACCAAGTTCGACCAGTACGACCCGGTCGCGAACATCGTCGCCGCGTGCAACTACGCCGCCGACCGCTACGGCTCGATGGACAACGTCAACAGCGCCTACTAGGCCACTGGCGTCCCGCAGGACCCCCATGCGCCTCAGGGCGGCCCCCGGAGTACCGGGTGCCGCCCTGAGGCGTCTGTGCGTACCGCGCGTGCCTACTTGCGCATGACCTCGGGCTCGTGGCGGCGCAGCAGGCGCGCCACCAGGAAGCCGCAGGCGACGCCCATGGCCAGCAGGATGAAGATGTCCAGGCTCCACTGACCGATCGTGGCGTCCCAGAGCGGGTCGGTGTTGGTCGGGTTGTCGCGGTCCCACGGCGGCATGAGCTTGCCGAGGTTCAGCGTGGTGCCGGCGGCGGCGACGGCCCAGCGGGACGGCATCAGCCAGGCGAACTGCTCCAGGCCCGGGGAGTCGTACACCTGGAAGAGGATGCCGGTGAAGACGACCTGGATGATCGCGAACATGACCAGCAGCGGCATGGTCTTCTCGGAGGTCTTCACCAGCGAGGAGATCACGAGGCCGAACATCATCGAGGTGAACCCGAGGGCCGTGACCGACAGGCACAGCTCGACGGCCGGCGGCATGACCAGGCCCTCGGTGGGCAGGTCGCGCGGGTAGAAGCCGATCCCGCAGATGACCACGGCCTGGATGGCCGTGATGAAGCCGAGGACGATCACCTTCGACATGAGGTACGCCGACCGGGACAGGCCGGTCGCGCGTTCACGCTCGTAGATGACGCGTTCCTTGATCAGCTCGCGGACCGAGTTGGCGGCGCCCGAGAAGCACATGCCGACGCAGATGATCAGCATGATCGTGCCCGCGTCGCCGTTGAAGTTCGACGGCGGCTTCGGGGGTGCGAGGCCGAAGGTGGCGGGGATGACCGTGGAGACCACGCCCAGGACGGCCGGCAGGATCAGCATCAGGGCCATGAAGCCCTTGTCCGACGCGATCACCGAGAGGTAGCGGAAGATCAGCGTGAACAGCTGGGAGCCCCAGGCCTGCGGCTTCGGCGGGTTCATCTGCTGCGGCGACGGCATCGCCACCGACTGCGGGGCGACCGCGTCGATGTCGGCGGCGTACAGCTGGTAGTGCTGCGAGCTCTTCCAGCGGCCGGCCCAGTCGTAGTCGCGGTAGTTCTCGAAGGCGGAGAACACATCGGCCCAGGTCGTGTAGCCGAAGAAGTTCAGCGCCTCGTCCGGCGGACCGAAGTACGCGACCGAACCGCCCGGGGCCATGACCAGCAGCTTGTCGCAGATGGCCAGCTCGGCGACCGAGTGGGTGACGACCAGGACGGTACGGCCGTCGTCGGCGAGGCCGCGCAGCAGCTGCATGACGTCGCGGTCCATGCCCGGGTCGAGGCCGGAGGTCGGCTCGTCCAGGAAGATCAGCGACGGCTTGGTGAGCAGCTCCAGTGCCACGGACACGCGCTTGCGCTGACCACCGGAGAGCGCGGTGATCTTCTTGTCCTTGTGGATGTCGAGCTTGAGCTCGCGCAGCACCTCGTCGATACGGGCCGCTCGCTCGGACTCTGCGGTGTCGCCGGGGAAGCGGAGCTTGGCCGCGTACTTCAGGGCCGTGCGGACGCGCAGCTCCTTGTGCAGGATGTCGTCCTGCGGGACCAGGCCGATGCGCTGGCGGAGCTCCGCGAACTGCTTGTACAGGTTGCGGTTGTCGTAGAGGACGTCGCCCTCGTTGGCCGGCCGGTAGCCGGTCAGCGCCTTGAGCAGGGTCGACTTGCCCGAGCCCGACGGGCCGATGACGCCGATCAGCGACTTCTCGGGGACGCCGAAGGTGACGTCCTTGAGGATCTGCTTGCCGCCGTCGACCGTGACCGTGAGGTGGCGGGCCGAGAAGGAGACGTCACCGGTGTCGACGAACTCCTCGAGGCGGTCGCCGACGATCCGGAACGTCGAGTGTCCGACGCCGACGATGTCGTTCGGGCCGAGCAGCGCGGTGCCGGACTTGGCCAGCGGCTGACCGTTGACGTAGGTGCCGTTGTGGCTGCCGAGGTCGTGGATCTCGAAGCGGCCGCCCGGCATCGAGCGGAACTCGGCGTGGTGGCGGGAGACCTGGAGGTCGGAGACCACCAGCTCGTTCTCCAGCGCACGGCCGATCCGCATGACGTGGCCCAGCGCGAGCTGGTGGAACGTCGTCGGGCTGCGGTCGCCGTAGCCGGGAGCCGCACCCTGTGCGGGGCGGGGCGCGGCCGCGCCGGCGCCCTGCTGCTGCGGGACGTGCGGCTGCTGCTGCGGCGCCTGCTGCTGCTGTTCCCAGGGCTGCTGGGGCTGCGGCTGCTGGGCCGGAGGCTGGTAGGCCGGGGCCTGCGGCTGTGCGTAGGCCGCCGCGGGCGACTGCTGCTGCACCTGCTGGGCCACGGCCGGCTGCGCCGCCGCGGCGGCGACGGGATTGAGCCGCGGTCCGTCGGTGGCGTTGCCGAGGTGCACCGGCGTACCGGGCACGAGCTCGGCCTGCTGGACCCTCGCACCGTGCACGTAGGTGCCGTTGGTGCTGCCGTGGTCCTCGATGCCCCAACCCCGGCCGTTCCAGCTGATGGTGGCGTGCCGCCACGACACCCGGGCGTCATCGATCACGACGTCTCCCTGGGGGTCGCGCCCCAGCGAGTACGACCTGGACGGATCGAGCGTCCAGGTCCTTCCATTCAATTCCAGTACGAGTTCCGGCACTCCAGCCCCACTTAAGTCCCCCGAGAATCCCCCATGACGTCAGGGAGTCTAGGGATGGCGAACATCCGGGGGAACTATTTCAGGCCCGGGGCCACATGTGGAATCGGGGCCGTCCGGCGGCGTCCGCACCCGCGCGCGGGCGGGGTCGAAAGCACCCCGGAGGGTCAGATAGGGGACTTCTCGCCCTCCCGGCAGCCGCCGGGACCACGGCGCGGTGGCCGACGACCGGTCGCCGCCCGACCCGCCGCCCGGCCCCGGCGACCCGCCCGGCCGACCGAGGGCTGGGACGGGGGTCCTGTCCCGGGGGCCGGGGAGATACGGTGAGATCACCATGAGCGCTTCGCAGACCTCCGACGTCCCCACTCTCCTCGTCAAGATCTTCGGCAAGGACCGTCCCGGGATCACCGCCGGGCTGTTCGACACCCTCGCCGCCTACTCCGTCGATGTCGTCGACATCGAGCAGGTCGTCACGCGCGGCCGCATAGTCCTGTGCGCCCTCGTCACCCAGCCCGCCGTCAGCACCGAAGGCGAGCTGCGGGCCACCGTCCACAGCTGGGCAGAGTCGCTCAAGCTCCAGGCCGAGATCCTCTCCGGGACCGGCGACAACCGGCCGCGCGGCAGTGGCCGCTCCCACGTCACCGTGCTCGGCAACCCGCTCACCGCCGAGTCCACGGCCGCCGTGGCCGCCCGGATCACCGCCACCGGCGGCAATATCGACCGTGTCTTCCGCCTCGCGAAGTACCCGGTGACGGCGGTCGAATTCGCCGTCTCCGGCACCGAGACGGAGCCGCTGCGCACCGCCCTGGCCACCGCGGCCGCCCAGATCGGCGTCGATGTCGCCGTGGTCTCGGCCGGACTGCACCGCCGGGCCCAGCGCCTGGTCGTCATGGACGTGGACTCGACCCTGATCCAGGACGAGGTCATCGAGCTGTTCGCCGCGCACGCGGGCTGCGAGGCAGAGGTCGCCGCGGTGACCGAGCAGGCCATGCGCGGTGAGCTGGACTTCGAGCAGTCGCTGCACGCCCGCGTCGCGCTGCTGGCCGGGCTGGACGCCTCCGTGGTGGACAAGGTCCGCTCCGAGGTCCGGCTCACTCCCGGCGCCCGGACCCTGATCCGTACCCTGAAGCGGCTCGGCTACCAGGTGGGCGTGGTCTCCGGCGGGTTCACCCAGGTCACCGACGACCTGCGGGAGCGGCTCGGCCTGGACTTCGCCTCCGCCAACACCCTCGAGATCGTGGACGGCAAGCTGACCGGCAAGGTCGTCGGCGAGATCGTGGACCGGGCCGGCAAGGCCCGGCTGCTGCGCCGCTTCGCCGCGGAGGCCGGGGTGCCGCTGGCCCAGACGGTGGCCATCGGCGACGGCGCCAACGACCTGGACATGCTGAACGCGGCCGGGCTCGGCGTGGCCTTCTGCGCCAAGCCGGTGGTCCGCGAGGCCGCGCACACCGCGGTGAACGTGCCGTTCCTGGACGCGGTGCTGTACCTGCTGGGGATCACCCGGGAAGAGGTGGAGGCCGCCGACCTGGCCTGAGGCCCCCGACACGTGAGGACGGGGGCGGGGGGGGGGGGGGGGGGGGGGGAGGGGGGGGGGGGGGGGGGGTGGGGGGGTTCGGGTGGGGGGGGGGGGGGAAGGGGGGGGGGAGCGGGGGGGGGGGCGTGGGGGGGGGGGGGGGA
>NZ_JBVJUY010000055.1:0-25078 GCF_055604165.1 Streptomyces sp. NPDC037242 | reverse complement strand
TTCTTATCAGCCGGAAGCCCCGGCAGGGCACAGACCCACCCACGCCCCCCCCCCCCCCCCCCCCCCCCCCCCCCCCCCCCCCCCCCCGGCGTCCGGGCGAAGCCCCCGGTGTGTGTCGGACCGCGGCGCTACGCTCGAAGGCATGGCCGGCCGCTTCGACCCCCTCACCCGTACCGCCGTGCGCGGCGGCCGCACCGACGTGCCCCGGGCCGCCGCCCACCAGGCCGCCGCCACAGGCACCACTGGCACCACCGGCGCCAAAGCCCGTAGCTGGAGCCCCGGCGGCCCCCTGGACCTCGGCCTCACCCTCGGCCCGCTCCGGCGCGGCCCCGGCGACCCCACCTTCCGCACCACCCCCGACGGCTCCGTCTGGCGGGGCTGCCGGACCCCCATCGGCCCCGCCACCCTCCGCGTCGCCGCCCACGGCACCACCGTGGACGCCGAAGCCTGGGGCCCCGGCGCCGACTGGGTCCTCGACGAACTGCCCGCCCTGCTCGGCGCCGACGACGACCCGGCCGTCTTCGTCCCGCGCCACCGGCTCCTGCACGCCAGCCACCGCCGCCGCCCGGGCCTGCGCCTGACCCGTACCGGTCTGGTCCTGGAGTCCCTGATCCCGACCGTGCTGGAGCAGAAGGTCACCGTCGACGAGGCCTACCGCGCATGGCGCCTGCTCGTACGGCAGTACGGCGAGCCCGCGCCGGGCCCGGGCCCCGGCCCGCGGGACCTGTATGTGATGCCCGACCCCCGCACCTGGGCCATGATTCCGTCCTGGGACTGGCACCGGGCCGGCGTCGACGCCAAGCGCTCCGCGGCGATCGTCCGGGCCGCCCGCGTCGCCGGCCGCCTGGAGGAGGCGGCCGCCATGGACCTGCCCGAGGCCGTACGGAGGCTGGAGGCCGTCCCCGGCATCGGCCCCTGGACCTCCGCCGAGACCCTCCAGCGCAGCAACGGCGCCCCCGACGCCGTCACCACCGGCGACCTGCACCTGCCGGGCATCGTCGGCTACGCGCTGGCCGGCGACCGCGACGCCGACGACGCCGCGATGCTGGAGCTCCTCGCCCCGTACGCCGGCCAGCGCCACCGCGCCGCCCGCCTCATCCTCCTCGCGGGAGCCGCCCCGCCCCGACGCACCCCGCGGATGCCCCGCGGGGACATCGGCCGGCTCTGACCGGCCCCGCTACCGCACCTCGATGAATCGATCCGCCTCGCGCGCGGGCCGCTCCGCCGGAGCCGAGGCCGGGTGCCCCACGGCCACCGCCCCCATCGGGTCCCAGTCGTCCGGCAGCCCGAGCACCTTGCGCACGACGTCCCGGCAGAACATCGTCGAGGACACCCACGCCGACCCCAGCCGCTCCCCGGCCAGCGCGACCAGGAAGTTCTGCACGCCCGCGCCCATCGCGACCACGAACATCTCCCGCTCCGCCGCGTCCCGCCGCGCGTGCCCGTAGTCGTGCGCGCCGTCCGTCACCAAGCACGGCACCACCAGGTACGGGGCGGCCCGCAGGACGTCGCCGCGCCGCACCCGCTTCGCGATGGACTCCGGGGACTTGCCGTCCCGCCGCAGGTCCTCGATCCACGCGTCCCGCATCGCGTCCAGCAGCTCCAGCCGCGCCGCGGCCGACTCCAGCAGGACGAACCGCCACGGCGTCGTGTGGTGCGGGGCCGGGGCCGTCACGGCGGCCGCCACCGCGCGGCGGACCGCGCTCGGGTCGACCGGGTCGGCGGTGAAGGCCCGTACCGTACGGCGCTGCGTCACGGCCTCCCGTACCGCCTCGGAGGTGCCGAGGCGGAACATGTCGTCGGCCGGCGAGCGGACCAGGTCCCGCGCCGAGGAGCCCTCGCCCAGTACGTGGGCCAGCCCGCGCACCACGGCCACCGGCAGGCCGGCGGCCTTGCCCTTGACCAGGTCCCCGGCGCCGGCCAGTTCGTCGGCGGTGGCCACCACCGTCGCGCTCAGCGGGTTGCCGTGCGCGTCCGTACCGCCCCGCAGGTCGTCCAGCACCCGCACCCCGGCCGAGCCGATCGCGACGTCGGTGAGCCCGGTGCGCCACGGCCGCCCGAAGGTGTCCGTCACCACGACCCCGACGTCCACGGACAGCAGCTCCCGGAGCCCGTCCCGGATGGCGCGCGCCGAGGCGTCCGGGTCCTCGGGCAGCAGCAGCACCGTTCCGGGGGCCGTGTTCGAGGCGTCCACACCGGCCGCGGCCATCACCAGGCCCAGGCGGTTCTCGACGATGCGCAGGGGCCCGCGCCGCGCGACCACCCGTACGGTCTCCGCGTCTATGGCGTCCTCGCGGGAGTCGGCCCGGACGATGCGGCCCTCCGCCTTGGAGACGATCTTCGAGGTGACCAGCAGGACGTCGCCGTCCCGCAGGTCCGGCTCGGCGGCCGCGATCAGGCGCGCCAGGTCGTCGCCGGGGCGGACCTCGGGGATCCCGCCGACGGCCCGGACCTCGTACGAGGGACCGGGCCCGCCGGCGGCGCCGCGCTCGCCGGGGGCGGTCACCGGGAGGCCTCCGCGAGTTCCAGCGCGGCCCGGGCCATGTCGGCGGTGGCTTCCAGGTCGGTCATCATCAGCGGCACCGCTCGGCAGCCGATCCCGGCCGCCTCCACCTCGGCGACGGCGGCCGCGTCGGCGGTGTCGACGAGCCAGCCGTCGAGCAGCCCGGTGCCGTAGTGCAGGGCGACCGCGGCGGCGGTGGACTCGACGCCCACCGCGGCGAGGACCTTGTCGGCCATGCCGCGCACGGGCGCGCCCCCGACGATGGGGGAGAGGCCGACCACGGGCGCCTGCGCGGAGGCGACGGCCTCCCGGATGCCGGGGACGGCCAGGATGGTGCCGACCGAGACCACGGGGTTGGACGGCGGGAAGAGGATCACGTCGGCGGCCGCGATGGCCTCCAGCACGCCGGGCGCGGGCTTGGCCTGCTCGGCGCCCACGGGGACGACGGCCTCCGCGTCCACCGAGGCGCGCATCCGGACCCAGTACTCCTGGAAGTGGATGACCTTGCGTTCGCCGGTTGCGGCGTCGGTGATCGCGACGTGGGTCTCGACCCGGTCGTCGGACATGGGCAGCAGCCGGACCCCGGGCTGCCAGCGGTCGCAGAGGGCCTCGGTGACGGCGCTGAGCGGGTAGCCCGCGCCGAGCATCTGCGTACGGACGATGTGGGTGGCGAAGTCGCGGTCGCCGAGGCCGAACCAGGTGGGTCCGACCCCGTACGCCGCGAGTTCCTCCTTGACGGTGAAGGACTCGTCGGTGCGGCCCCAGCCCTGGTCCTCGTTGATGCCACCGCCGAGGGTGTACATCACCGTGTCCAGATCGGGGCACACCTTCAGCCCGAACAGGTGAATGTCGTCACCGGTGTTGCCGATGACCGTGATGTCCGCGTCGGGAACCGCGGCTTTGAGTCCGCGGAGGAAACGGGCGCCGCCGATGCCGCCGGCCAGAACAACAATGCGCATGCGGACAGTCTGTCAGCCGCAGGCTGTCCTCTGAGGGGCGGTGGTCGGGCGGCGGGATGGTGGGACTGTCAGGCCCCGTCCCGTCAGACGGAGACGGCCTCCGGCCTGGCCGGGGAGCAGTTGTGCATCGGCATCTCGGTGAGGCCGGGGAAGTACACGTGCAGGCTGACCGCGCCGTCGAGGCCGTCGTTGACGACCTCGTGGGCGTAACCGGGGGCGAAGACGCGCTGGGCGCCGGCGCGCAGGGTGAGGGGGCCGCGGGAGGAGTTCGCCGCGTGCTCGGTGAGCTCGCCGTCGAGGACGGTCAGCACGCCGGAGGAGGCACCGTGGTCGTGCAGGCCGCTGCCCTGGCCGGGGACCCAGCTGAGCAGCCAGACCTCGTACCCGGGGCCGGTGCGCAGCCGGTGGTACCAGCGGGTGGTGGCGTCGTACTCGACGAGGTGCTCCCACTCGGAGCGGTTCTCGGCGATGGAGCGGGCCAGGCCGGCGAACTCGGCGACGGTGGCCGGGTGTTCGCGGGCGGGCTGCAGGAGGTGCTGCACGGAGAGGATGTCGCCGGCGATCTGAAGGTCGCTCTCGACGGTGAGGGGGGTGCTGTTCATCGTGGGGGAGTCCTCGACGGATGTCAGTGGTGCTGGCGGTTGCTGCGGGGGCGGGCCGGAGCTCTGGGGAGCCGAAGCTCCGAAGGCATCAACAGCCGCAACAGCAACAGCGAACCTGGGCAGCCCACAGGAACCCACGAATGGGGGTCCGGGAGGCGGCTGAGGTCACTGACATGGCAACAAGGAGAGCGGGTCGGGGTCGGGACTGTCAACCCAATGTCCGATTTGGTGTAAAAGTTTCACCTCATCCGGTTAGTGTGTGCGGAGAAAGGTTTGTGCAGTCCGCGCCAGGGGATGTGGCGCTCCAAGTCGCGTCACCGTGGCCGAAATGTGATCCACACCGCTTCTTCGGCCGGATCGGAACCCCACCACAGAGTGACGCGTCGACTACTGGAGAAGGAGTGCCCCTTGCGATACCTATGGCATGTGTCACGATTTTTGGCGATATGAACACTTTCTGCATAGGCTTGGTTCCGCAGAGTGAATAAGGGGCCCAATAGCAGATCTCGGCTTGACTGCGCCGGAGCCTCGCACTTGTAATTTCACTCGTGTCGTTACCTGGCGATCAGTAACGGCAACACCACGGGGACGCACAGACAGAGCGAGGGGCGCACATGACCGAGCTGTTTCAGGAACTGCTGGTCGAGGAGGCGGACGAGGAGCTCGGATGGCAGGAGCGCGCACTGTGCGCCCAGACCGACCCCGAGTCCTTCTTTCCCGAGAAGGGCGGCTCCACCCGCGAGGCCAAGAAGGTCTGCCTGGCCTGTGAAGTCCGCTCAGAATGCCTGGAGTACGCCCTCGCCAACGACGAGCGGTTCGGCATCTGGGGCGGCCTGTCCGAGCGTGAGCGCCGTCGCCTGAAGAAGGCAGCGGTCTGAAACTGCCCCGGCGCTCGCTTCCCGGCGCCCACGGCACATCCCATGACATATCAACCGCCGCGCACGGCATAGCCGACAGTACGGCGAACACCGCACGAGCACCACGGCAAGCACCGCAACGAGCAGAGCAAACGGTCCGCCTCCTGCACCTTCCCCGCTGGAGGCGGACCGCTGTGTTTCCAGCCGTTAGTGTGGGGCGCTGTCCAGCAGCCTCCGAGGGCACACCACCCCCGGACCCCCCGGCCGGAGGGCCCGTACCGCGATGTCCCTGCACAGCCAGTCGACGGCCTCCTACCAGGCTGCCGCCACACCAGAGTTCCCCCGGCACGTCGTCACCGCGGTGCTCGTCGCCCATGACGGCGCCCGCTGGCTGCCCCGGACGCTCGCCGGCCTCCTGGGCCAGGAACGCCCCGCCCAGAGCCACATCGCCGCCGACACCGGCAGCGCCGACGACTCCGCGCGCCTGCTGGGCGAGGCCCTGGGCGACGACCGCGTCCTGCACCTCGCCCGCCGCACCGGCTTCGGCGCCGCCGTCGACGAGGCCGCCCGCACCGCCGGAACCCTCACGCCCGAGGACCTCCCGTACCTCAAGCGGCCCTCCGGCTGGGACCCCGTCAGCCGCACCTGGCGCGACGACAACTACGACCTCCCCGAGCTGCCCCACGGCGAACCCGTCCAGTGGCTCTGGCTGCTCCACGACGACTGCGCCCCCGAGCCCGACGCCCTCGCCGAACTGCTGCGCGTCGCCGAGGAGAACCCCGACGCCGCCGTCATCGGCCCCAAGCTGCGCGGCTGGTACGACAAGAAGCAGCTCCTCGAAGTCGGCGTCACCATCGCCCGCAGCGGCCGCCGCTGGACCGGCCTCGACCGCCGCGAACAGGACCAGGGCCAGCACGACCAGGTCCACCCCGTCCTCTCCGTCTCCACCGCAGGCATGCTCGTGCGCCGCGACGTGTACGACGCCCTCGGCGGCTTCGACCGCCGCCTGCCCCTCATGCGCGACGACGTCGACCTGTGCTGGCGCGCCCAGAGCGCCGGCCACAGCGTCCTCATCGCCCCCGACGCCGTCCTGCGCCACGCCGAGGCCTCCGCCCGCGAACGCCGCACCGTCGACTGCGCGGGCCGCACCACCGCCAGCCCGCACCGCGTGGACAAGGCCGGCGCCGTCTACACGATGCTCGCCAACAGCTCCGGCCGCGCGCTCCCGTACGTCCTGCTGCGCGTCCTCGTCGGCACCGTGCTGCGCACCCTCGCCTACCTCGTCGGCAAGGCCCCCGGCCAGGCCGTCGACGAGATCACCGGCCTGCTCGCCACCCTGCTGAGACCCGGCCGCATCCTGGCCGCCCGCAAGGCGCGCCGCCGCCCCGCAGTCCCGCCCAAGGAACTGCGCCCGCTCTTCCCGCCGCCCGGCGCCACCCTGCGCGCCAACGTCGAACAGCTCGCCGGCTACTTCGGCGCCGACCGCGACACCGAGGCCGCCGCCGGCCGCCACGGCGGCGCCGTCGAGTCCGGCCCGGGCGGAGACGACGCCGACTTCCTGGAGATCGAACAGTTCGCGCGCCTCAAGCGGATCGCGCGCAAGCCCGCGCCCGTCCTCTTCGCGCTCCTCCTGCTCGTCTCCCTGATCGCCTGCCGCTCCCTGCTCGGCGGCGGCTCCCTCATGGGCGGCGCCCTGCTGCCCGCCCCCGACAGCGGCCTCGACCTCTGGCGCCGCTACACCGCCGACTGGCAGCCCGTCGGCACCGGCTCCACCACGGGCGCGCCCCCCTACCTCGCCGTCCTCGGGGCGTTCGCCACCCTGCTGTTCGGCTCCACCGCCACCGCGCTGACCCTGCTGCTCGTCTGCTCGGTCCCGCTCGCCGGACTCGCCGCCTACTTCGCCTCCCGGCCGCTCGTCGAGTCCCGGCTGCTGCGCGGCTGGGCCGCCATCGCCTACGCCTTCCTCCCCGCCGTCACCGGAGCCCTCGCCGGCGGCCGCCTCGGCACCGCCGTCCTCGCGATCCTGCTCCCGCTCATCGCCCGCTCCGCCGTCGCGGCCTTCGGGTTCGCCGACTCCGAGACCACCGGCAGCTGGCGCGCGACCTGGACCTACACCCTCCTGCTGACGCTGGCCACCGCCTTCACCCCCGTGGTGTGGCCGCTCGCCGCCCTGCTGGGGACCGCCGCGCTCGTCATCCGCCGGGCGCGCTGGAAGGCGTACGGGCTGCGGCTCCTGGCCACCCTCGCCGTCCCGCTCCTCGTGCTCGCCCCCTGGTCGCTGAGCCTGCTCACGCACCCCGGCCGCTTCCTGCACGAGGCCGGACTGCCCTACGGAACCGGCTCCGCCACCGCCCTGGACCTCCTCGGCATCAGCCCCGGCGGGCCCAACACCGCGGGCGGAGTGGTGCTCCTCGGCATCGTCCTCGCCGCGCTGGCCGCACTGGTGCGCTCCGACCGGCAGTTCGCCATCCGCACCGCCTGGGCCACCGCGCTGGCCGCGCTGGTCCTCGCCGTCCTCCTCAACCGCACCGCCTGGTCCGGCCCCGCGACCCTCGTCTACGGGCTCGCCCTGCTGGCCGCCGCGGTCCTCGGCGCCGACGGAGCCAAGCACCGCGTCGCCGCCAGCAGCTTCGGCTGGCGCCAGCCGCTGGCCGCGCTCATCGGTCTCGCCGCCGCCGTCGGCCCGCTGCTCGGCGCGGCCGGCTGGATGTTCAACGGCGCCGACGGCCCGCTCCAGCGCCGCGACCCCGTCCAGGTCCCGGCCTTCGTCGCCGAGGAGAGCGGCACCCGCGACCAGGCCCGCACCCTCGTCCTCGGCGCCACCTCGCCCGCCTCGCTCTCCTACAGCCTGGTCCGCGGCTCCGGCGGGCACCTCGGTGACGCCGAACTCGCCGCCCAGGCCGGCAGCGACCCCCGCCTCGACAAGGTCGTCTCCAGCCTTGTCGCCGGCTCCGGCGCCGACCAGACCGACCAGCTCGGCGGCTTCGCCATCCGCTACATCCTGGTCCGCGACGGCGCCCCCCAGCAGATGCGCAAGGTCCTCGACGCCACCCCCGGCCTCAGCCGCCTCAGCCAGCTCGACGGCAGCGCCCTGTGGCGCGTCGACCGCCAGGTCGCGCGCGTCGTGATCGCCTCCGGGAAGCCGGGCGAGGCCCCGATCCCGGTCGCCTCCGGCCCCGTCGAGGCCCACACCAAGATCCCGGACGGCGAGGCGGGCGGTGCCGGTCGAGTGCTGCGCATCGCAGACCGGGCCGCCCCCGGCTGGCAGGCCACCCTCGACGGCAAGCCGCTCAAGGCGAAGACCGTCGACGGATGGGCGCAGGGCTTCGAGCTGCCCGCCGCCGGCGGCCGCCTCGACCTCGTCCACGAGGACGCCTTCACCCGGACCGCCTGGCACTGGGCGCAGGGCCTGCTCGCGCTGGTGCTGATCGTCATGGCCCTGCCCGGCCGCAGCGCCCGCCTCGACGACGACCTGCCCGAGGACGAGGCCGCGATCCCGGCCCAGTCCGGACCCGGTGAAGGCGGGGAGGGTCGCCGCGCCCGCCGCCTGCGCGCCGACTCCGAAGCCGCGTCCGCCTCGGAGGCGGCCGCCGCCGAGACCGCCGCCGCGGTCGCAGCCGACCCGTACGCGCAGATCCCGGCGCAGCCGGCGTACGGGGAGGAGGCGTACGCGTACCAGGCGTACGGGGACCAGGACGGCTACGCCTACGGTCAGCAGGAGCCCCAGCCGCCCCAGCAGCAGCCGTACGCGCCGGCCCCGGGCTACGAGCAGTACCCCGCGCCGGACCAGCCGTACGCGGACCAGCCCTACCAGGACCAGCCGTACGAGCAGCAGCCGCAGCAGCCCCCGCAGCCCCCGCAGCCCCAGCAGTACGAGCAGCCGTACCAGCAGCAGTACCCCCACCCGTACGACCCGTACGACACCTACGGACAGCACGACCCGCGTCCGGACGGGAGCCCCCAGCAGTGAAGCGCGCACCCCTGACGCTCGCGGCCGTGGCCGCGGCGCTCGCCGCCGTCACCGGCATCGCCTCCCTCACCGCGCCCGCCGACGGCGCCTCCGCGGCCACGGACGGCAAGGCCCCGGCCGCCGCGGCCCGCATGCCCGTCGAGCGGTCGCTGCTGGTGTGCCCGGCGCCCAGCTCCTCCGACATCGCCGAGACCCTCTACACGGCGATCACCCCGGGTGCCGCCGCCGGCGGCGGCACGGGCTCGGCCCGGCTGCTGGGCGCCACCAAGGACGCCAAGCAGGTGCTGGAGCTCAAGGAGCCCGGCAAGCCCGTCGGCGCCAAGGCCTCCGGCGCCGAGGCGCCCGCGCTCACCGGGACCGCCGACGGGTTCCTCGCCCCCGGCTGGACCGCGCAGCAGACCACGGTGGTCTCGGTCGGCCGCGCGCGCGGCGTGCTCGGCGTCAGCTGCACCGCGCCCGGCACCGACTTCTGGTTCCCCGGGGTGAGCACCGCCAAGGGGCGCGAGGACTACGTCCACCTCACCAACCCCGACGACACCGCGGCCGTGGTGGACATCAAGCTGTTCGGCCCGGACGGGGTCCTCAAGCCCGACCAGGGCACCAGCGAGAACATCCGCATCGACCCGAGGTCCAGCAAGGCCATCTCCCTGTCCTCGCTGGCCCCGGGCGCCCAGATCGCGGACGTCACCGCCCACGTGACCACCCGCGCGGGCCGGGTCGGCGCCACCGCGCAGGCCGCCGAGGAGGGCGTCGGCGCCGACTGGCTGCCCGCCTCCGTAGACCCCGCGGGCTCGCTGGTGCTGCCGGGGATCCCGGCGGACGCCACCTCCGTGCGGCTGGTCGCCTTCGCGCCCGGCGACGAGGACGCGGACCTCAACCTCCGGCTGGCCGGCCCGGGCGGCTCCATCAGCCCGGCGGGCAGCGAGCAGCTGCATATCAAGGCGGGCATGACCGCGAGCGCCGACCTCAAGGACGTGACCCGCGGAGAGCCGGGCTCGCTGCTGCTGACCCCTGCCGAGGGCAAGCGGGCGATCCCGGTCGTGGCCGCGGTACGCGTGGTCCGCGGCAGCGGCGCCAAGCAGGAGCTCGGCTTCGTCCAGGCGTCCGCCCCGGTGGGCACCAGGGCCACCGTCGCCGACAACCGGACCGAGGAGAACGCGACGGTGCTGTCCCTGACGGTGCCGGGCGGCGCCGACGCGAAGGTCAGGGTGACGGCCTCGCCCGGCACCGAGGGCGGCGAGGCGGCCTCCCAGGAGGTCACCGTCAAGGCGGGCACCACCCAGACGGTGGCCGTGGCCCCGGCCGGCGGCAAGGGCGCGTACGCGCTGACGGTGGAGACCCTCTCCGGCGGCCCGGTCCACGCCGCCCGCATGCTGACCATCCCGCGCGACGGCATCCCGATGTTCACCGTGCAGACCCTGTCCGACGACCACTCGACGGTCTCGGTCCCCAAGGCGGCCCAGGACCTCTCGGTCCTGACCGACTGACCCCCTGACCCCGACGGTCAGGGGGCGGCGGGGGCGGGCGCGGGGCGCGTCAGTCCTGCCCGTACCTCGGGTCCACGGTCTCCGGGGACAGCCCCAGCAGCTCCGCCACCTGCTCCACCACGATCTCGTGGATCAGCAGCGCCCTCTCGTCCCGCGACTTCGCACGGATCTCCACGGGCCGGCGGAACACCACGATCCGGGCCGGCCGCCCGTCCAGCGGCTCCGACAGCGCGCCCAGCGGCACCGCCTCGTCGTTCCAGCCGGCGTCCGGCCCGCCCGGGGGGCCCGGCACGTCCCCGACCAGGAACTCCACCTCGGCCAGTTGCGGCCAGTGCCGCTCCAGCCGCTCCACGGAATCCCGTACGAGGTCGCCGAAGAGCTCGGCCCGGCTCGCCGACAGCGGCACCTGCGGCGGCGCCACCGGCCCGCGCATCCCGCGCCCGTGCCGGTCGCGGCGGCGCACCCGCGGCTCGGCGGGGGGCCCGGCGGCGGGGTCGGCGGGGAGGGGAGGCAGCTGGCTGTCCGTCACCCCCGCAGCGTAGCCCGCGGCGCCGTCCCCGCTCCGGCCCTCGGCCCGGCCACGGTCCGATGTCGTACGCGGAACGATTCGGCCAAGGTTCGGCGGCTTTCCGGACTCCGCGCACCGGACCCCGGCACGAGCTGTACCCCACCGGCACCACGACACGGGGGAGTGACCAGCGGGAGAGTCGTCGCGGCCCGGTCAAGAGTGCGGTACCGTCCAACGTCGTGAGCCTTGTACGTCGCTGTTCGCGCACCGCGTGCGGCCGCCCTGCCGTCGCGACACTGACGTACGTCTACGCCGATTCGACCGCAGTTCTCGGCCCGCTCGCCACCTACGCCGAACCCCACTGCTATGACCTGTGCGCCGAGCACTCGGAGCGCCTGACGGCCCCGCGCGGCTGGGACGTCGTACGCCTCACCGACGGCTCCGCACCCTCCCGCCCCACCGGCGACGACCTCGAAGCCCTGGCCAACGCCGTGCGCGAGGCGGCCCGTCCGCCGGACCGCGCGGCCGAGGCCGGCGGTGGCCGGCCCACCGCCCCGGCCACGGGTGAGACACGTCGCGGACACCTGCGCGTACTGCGTTCGCCCGACTCCTGACACTCTGATCGTCTGAAAAGCCGCTCTCCGCACCAGGTAGGTTTGCTCCACCGCACAGAACCTCAGGAGGGCAGGCAGTGGCCGCAGATCTTTCGAACATCGTCAAGGCATACGACGTACGAGGCGTCGTACCGGACGAGTGGGACGAGCCCCTGGCCGAGCTCTTCGGTGCTGCGTTCGTCGAGGTCACCGGAGCCACGGCCATCGTCGTCGGCCACGACATGCGCCCCTCCTCGCCGGGGCTGTCGGGCGCCTTCGCCCGCGGCGCCGCCGCCCGCGGCGTCGACGTCACCCTGATCGGACTGTGCTCCACCGACCAGCTGTACTACGCCTCCGGCAAGCTGGACCTGCCCGGCGCGATGTTCACCGCCTCGCACAACCCGGCCCAGTACAACGGCATCAAGCTCTGCCGCGCGGGTGCCGCCCCGGTCGGCCAGGACACCGGCCTGTCCACCATCCGCGAGCTCGCCGAGAAGTGGACCGACGAGGGCGCCCCGGCGATCCCCGCCGGCACCGTCCCGGGCACCATCACGGAGCAGGACACCCTCGCCGGTTACGCCGAGCACCTCAAGGGCCTGGTGGACCTGACTGCCATCCGCCCGCTGAAGGTCGTCGTCGACGCGGGCAACGGCATGGGCGGCCACACCGTCCCCACCGTCTTCGAGGGCCTCCCGCTGGACCTCGTACCCATGTACTTCGAGCTGGACGGGACCTTCCCGAACCACGAGGCCAACCCCCTCGACCCGAAGAACATCGTCGACCTCCAGGCCCGCGTGAAGGCCGAGGGCGCCGACCTCGGCCTCGCCTTCGACGGCGACGCCGACCGCTGCTTCGTCGTCGACGAGCGCGGCGAGGGCGTCTCCCCGTCCGCCATCACCGCCCTGGTCGCGGCCCGCGAGCTGGCCCGCAACGGCGGCACCGGCACCGTGATCCACAACCTGATCACCTCCTGGTCCGTCCCCGAGGTCGTCAAGGAGAACGGCGGCACCCCGGTCCGCACCCGCGTCGGCCACTCCTTCATCAAGCAGGAGATGGCCAACACCGGCGCCATCTTCGGCGGCGAGCACTCCGCGCACTACTACTTCAAGGACTTCTGGAACGCGGACACCGGCATGCTCGCCGCGCTCCACGTCCTGGCGGCCCTCGGCGGCCAGGAGGGCACCCTGTCCGACCTGGTCTCCTCCTACGACCGCTACGTCGGCTCGGGCGAGATCAACTCCACCGTCGCCGACCAGGCCGGCCGGACCGCGCTGGTCAAGGAGACCTACGGCTCCCAGGACGGCGTCACCGTCGACGAGCTCGACGGCCTGACGGTGACCACCGCCGACTGGTGGTTCAACCTGCGCCCCTCGAACACCGAGCCGCTCCTGCGCCTCAACGTCGAGGCCCGCGACCAGGCCACCCTCGACAAGATCCGCGACGAGGTCCTCGCCCTCGTCCGCGCCTGACACCCGTGCTCGGCGGGGCCCCTCAGGCCCCGCCGGGCAAAGCAAGCCCCGCCGGGCAAAGCAAGCCCCGCCGGGCAAAGCAAGCCCCGCCGGGCAAAGCAAGCCCCGCCGGTCAAAGCAAGCCCCGCCGGGCAAAGCGGGCCCGGCCGGGCACAAACCGCCCCGCGGGGCAAAACGATCCCCGTCGGGCAAAAATCAGCCCCGCCGGCGTTTGAGGCGCGGGGTCCGGGGCGGAGCCCCGGTACCCGGCGGAGCCGGCTTCTCCCGCGGCGCACGCCCGCAGCGGCACCACCGGATCACATCGGGCCGCACCGCAGGTGACTCGGCGGTACGCTGACCTCGCCCGATCCACATCCCCGAAGGGAACCCGCCCCATGCCGCTCGAAGCCGGCCTCCTGGAGATCCTCGCCTGCCCCGCCTGCCACTCGCCCCTTGAGGACAAGTCGGCCGACGACACCGCACCCGAGCTGATCTGCACCGGCACCGCGGACTGCGGGCTCGCCTACCCGGTCCGCGACGGCATCCCGGTCCTCCTCGTGGACGAGGCCCGCCGCCCCGCGTAGCCCGACCCAGGCGCCCGACCCACGCGTCCAACCACGCCGCGCCCGATCCAGCCGCGCAGACCGCCCACGCCGTCAACACCGCCGGAGGCCGCCATGCTCGACGAGTCGCTCCTCGACGCACCGGAGGACCTGGCCCGCGCCGACCGCCGCGGCCTGCTCCGCGGCGCCGCCGAGGCCGGGGCCAGAGTCCGCACCGCCGCCCGGCACGCCGCCGAGGCCGGCCTCGGGGACCTGCGCCCCGACGGCCGCCCCCGCGCCGTGCTCATCGCCGGCCCCGGCACCGCCGCCACCGGCGTCGCCGACCTGCTGGGCGCCCTCGCCGGAGCCGCCGCCCCCGTCACCCGGCTGCACCCCACCGGTGTCGCGCAAGCCGCCGGGGCACTGCGCTGGGCGCTGCCCGGCTGGGCCGGCCCCGTCGACCTGCTGCTGATCGCCACCACCGACGGCACCGAGCCCGGCCTCGCCGTCCTCGCCGAGCAGGCCTACCGGCGCGGCTGCACGGTCGTCGCCGTCGCGCCCGAGCGCTCGCCCCTGAGCGAGGCCGTGGACGGCGCGCACGGGCTCCTCGTACCGATGGCCAAGGCCCCGTACCAGGAGTACGACGAGTCCGCCGCGGCCGGCCCCGGCGCGCTGTGGGCGCTGCTGACCCCGCTGCTGGTCCTCCTCGACAAGGTCGGCCTGATCACCGCGGCCCCCGGCACCCTGCAACTCGTCGCCGACCGGCTCGACCGCACCGCCGAGCGCTGCGGCCCCGCCATCGCCACGTACTCCAACCCGGCCAAGACCCTCGCCTCCGAGCTCGCCGACTCCCTCCCGCTCATCTGGAGCGAGGGCGCCGCCGCGGGCCCGGCGGGCCGCCGCTTCGCCGCCACCCTCGCCGAACTCGCCGGCCGCCCCGCGCTCGCCGCCGAGCTCCCCGAGGCGCTGCCCGCCCACGGGGTCCTGCTGGCCGGTTCCTTCGCCGCGGGCGCCGACCCCGAGGACTTCTTCCGCGACCGCGTCGAGGAGCCCCAGGCCCTGCGCGCCCGCGTCGTCCTGCTGCGCGACCGGCCCGCCGGCGGCCTGACCGCCGCCCCCGCCGCCCGCGAGCTCGCCCTCAGCCACGACACGGCCATCAGCGAGCTCGAACCCGAGGAGGGCACGGAGCTCGAACAGCTCGCCGAACTCCTCGCCGTCACCGACTTCGCCACCGCCTACCTGGCGCTGGCGTCCAGGGGACACAGCTGAGGCACCCACCTGTGCCCGCCCCGCTTCCAGCTCCAGATCCAGGAAGACCACGATGGACCGCCTGACGAACACGATCCGCCCCTACGCCTGGGGATCCACCACCGCGATCCCGGCCCTCCTCGGCGTCGAGCCCACCGGTGAGCCCCAGGCCGAGATGTGGATGGGCGCCCACCCCGGCGCGCCCTCCCGCCTCGAACGCGGTGCCGGGACGAGCACCCTCGCGGACGCCATCGCGGCCGACCCCGAGGGCGAGCTCGGAGCGGCCGCCGTCGCCAAGTTCGGCCCCAGGCTGCCCTTCCTCCTCAAGCTCCTCGCCGCCGGCGCCCCGCTCTCCCTCCAGGTCCACCCCGACCTGGCCCAGGCACGGGCCGGCTTCGCCGACGAGGAGAGCCGGGGCGTCCCGATCGACGCGGGCCACCGCAACTACAAGGACGCCAACCACAAGCCCGAACTGATCTGCGCGCTCACACCCTTCGACGGCCTGTGCGGCTTCCGCCGGCCGCTGGAGGCCGCCGAACTGCTCGAAGGCCTCGGCGTCGACTCCCTCAAGCCGTACGCCGACCTGCTGCGCGCCCACCCCGAAGAGGCGGCGCTGCGCGAGGTGCTCACCGCCGTACTGACCGCGGACCGCGCCGAGATGGCCCGTACGGTCACCGAGGCCGCGGCCGCCGCGGAACGGCTCGGGGGCCCGTACGCGCCGTACGCGGGGCTCGTCCACGACTACCCCGGCGACCCGGGCGTGATCGCCGCCATGCTGCTCAACCACGTGCGGCTCCAGCCCGGCGAGGCCATGTTCCTCGGCGCCGGCATCCCGCACGCCTACATCGACGGCCTCGGCGTCGAGCTCATGGCCAACTCCGACAACGTGCTGCGCTGCGGGCTCACCCCCAAGCACGTCGACGTGCCGGAGCTGCTCAAGGTCGTCATCTTCGAGCCCAGCGAGCCCGGCATCCTGCGTCCCGAGGGCGGCGGCGAGGAGGTCTACGAGACCCCCATCGACGAATTCCGGCTCTCCCGCTTCGTCCTGGCCCCCGGCGGCGCCCCCCAGACGCTCCCGGACGCGGCCCCGCAGATCCTGCTGTGCACCGCCGGATCCCCCAAGGCGGGCGAACTGACCCTGGCGCCGGGCGAGTCGGTGTTCGTACCGGCGGGCGAAACGGCCGAACTGTCAGGAACCGGCGTCGTCTTCCGTGCCACCGTGGTGGTCTGACGTAGCGTCCGTACCGGCGGCTGCAAGAATGTGCGGCCGGTAGTCAGTGGCTAGGAAGGACACCCCGCATCCATGAGCGCGTCGGGCGGTACCAAGGCGATCGTGGCGGCACTCGCCGCCAACCTCGCCATCGCTGTAGCCAAATTCGTGGCATTCCTCTTCAGCGGCTCCTCGTCGATGCTCGCGGAAAGCGTCCACTCGCTGGCCGACTCCGGGAACCAGGGGTTGCTGCTCCTCGGCGGCAAGAAGGCGCAGCGCGAGGCAACACCCCAGCACCCCTTCGGGTACGGGCGTGAGCGCTACATCTACGCCTTCCTCGTCTCCATCGTGCTGTTCTCGGTCGGTGGCATGTTCGCGATCTACGAGGGCTACGCCAAGATCAAGGACCCGCACGAGATCGAGCACTGGTACTGGCCGGTGGGCGTCCTCGTCTTCGCGATCCTCGCGGAGTCCTTCTCCTTCCGCACCGCGATCAAGGAGTCGAACGAGATCCGCGGCTCGCTGTCATGGGGCCAGTTCATCAAGCGCGCCAAGGCCCCCGAGCTGCCCGTGGTCCTGCTGGAGGACCTCGGCGCGCTCGTCGGCCTGGTCCTGGCCCTCGGGGGCGTCGGCATCGCCCTGCTGACCGGCGACGGCGTGTGGGACGGCATCGGCACCCTGTGCATCGGCGTCCTGCTCATCGCCATCGCGATCATCCTGGCCGCGGAGACCAAGTCCCTGCTGCTCGGCGAGGCCGCGGGCACCGACGAGGTCGAGAAGATCAAGGCCGCGGTCGTCGACGGGGACACCGTCACCGGCGTGATCCACATGCGCACCCTGCACCTCGGCCCCGAGGAACTGCTGGTCGCCGCCAAGATCGCCGTCCAGCACGACGACACCGCGACCGAGGTGGCGAACGCCATCAACGCCGCCGAGGCCCGCATCCGCGAGGCCGTCCCGATCGCCCGGGTCATCTACCTGGAGCCGGACATCTACGACGCCGCCCGCGCGGCGGACAAGGCCTGATCGGGCGCCACGGCGCTACGGCGCAAACCGAAGGCCCCCGCAGCACTCGCTGCGGGGGCCTTCGGCATATCTCGTACGGTCGTACCGTCGTACCGCTGTCAGAGGGGCTAGGACTGCGCCGCCGGGGTCTGGGGGGCCTCGGACGCCTCCGGGGACGCCGGAGCGCCCTGAGCGGCCTCCGTGCCCGTCTCCACCGGAACCCCGGCCTCCTGCGCGGCGGCGGCCTTCGCGGCGGCCTGGGCGGCAGCAGCCTTCGCGGCCTTCGCCGCGGCCTTGGCGGCGACCCGCTCGTCACCCCGCTTGCGCGCCTTGCGCGCCACGAGCGCGAGCGCACCGCCCATGACGAGGATCACTGCGCCGGCCAGCTGCGCCCACAGCGCCAGCATGGCCATCGGCAGCGCGACGACCTTCCAGGCCACGTTGCCGGCCGGTACGGGGCCGTTGTTCGCGAACTGGGAGCCGTCGGAGTTGAGCCGGTTGTCGGCCATCAGGAACAGCTGTCCCTTGGGGACCGTCACGTCGAAGACCACCGTGGACGGGTACTTCCACTCCTCCAGGTAGGCCTCGTCGTACGGCTTGCCGTTGAGGAGCAGGTTCTGCGCGGTGCGCTTGCCCATCTTGTACTGGATCTGGTCGCCACCGACCGCGACGACCCGGTTCATCTGGTACTTCTCCGGGGACCACGGCACCTTCGCGAGGACGATGTCCCCGCGCTTGAGCTTGCCCTTGCCCACCGGCTCCAGGTAGATCGTCTCGCCGTTCTTGTACGTAGGCGCCATCGTGAAGCCGACGTGCTTGCTCTCGGTGTAGCGCACCGGCGGGGCCACGGCCTTCGCCACCGTCACACCCACGAGCAAGACCGCTCCGAGCACCAGCAGGACGATCGCCGCGATCCCGCGTCTGCGTCCTGACCTGTGTTCCATTTCGTCCCTTCCGATGTACCTGCCTTGCATCGTAGGTCGATCTCCGCCCCGTCATTGCCGCCGGGCCCCGCTCCGGGCGTCCCTACGGTTTCGATTCGGACACGGTCGACGGCTCCGGGACCCTCCCGAAGGGCGGACGGCGACGGGTCCCGCACCGGTGGGGCACGGGACCCGACGGGGTCAGGAGCGGTCCACGGGGGGGGCCTGCGGGCCCCACCGCCGGACCTCTTCGATCTACTGGATCTCGCGCAGGACCTCCAGGACCGCCCGCTCGTCCGGTGCGGCCTGCAGCCGGTCCCGGAAGCCGGTGTCCATGAGCTTGCGCGAGAGCAGCGCCAGGATCCGCAGGTGCTCGTCGCCCGCCGCGGCCTCCGGCACCGAGATCATGAAGATCAGCCGGGCCTTCGTCCCGTCCAGGGCGCCCCACTCGATGCCCTCGTCGGAGCGGGCGAAGCCCACGGTCGGGCGGGACACCGCGTCCGTCTTGGCGTGCGGGATCGCGATCGACTCTCCGAGGCCGGTCGTGCCCTGCGCCTCCCGGGCGAGGGCGACGCGTACGAGCTCGTCCACGTCCCGGACGTTGCCGGTGCCGGCCAGCATCTGCGCCATCTCGCGGATCGCCGCCTCCTTGGAGTCCGAGGCCAGCTCGGTCTTCACCGTCTGCGCGGTCAGGTACCCGGACAGCACCTCCGGCTCCCCGGCGGGGGCGGCGGCGGCCGCAGCAGGGGCCGCCTGGACGGCCGCCGCGGTACCGGCTGCGACACCGGCCCCGGCGAGCACGGGCTCGCGTACCGGGGCATCGGTCACGGCGGGAGCCGACGTACCGTTCCTGCGCAGCTTGATCTCGATGAGCGCGTTGGTGGTGAGCGCCGTCACGGCCACGCCGATCGCCATGGCGACGAAGAACATCGCGACACCGCTGATGGCGCCGAACAGCGCCACGATCGGACCGCCGTGCGGTACGGAGTTCTCGACCCCGGCGAGGCCCGCGATGGCGCCGGCCACGGCGCCGCCGAGCATGTTCGCCGGGATGACCTGGGCCGGTCGGGCCGCGGCGAACGGAATGGCACCTTCGGAGATGCCGAAGAAGCCCATGAACAGCGCGGCGATGCCGGTCTCCCGCTCCTGCTCGCTGTACAGCTTGCGGCGCAGCAGCGTGGCCAGGCCCTGGCCGAGGGGCATGACCGGGATGGCCGCGGCGGCCATGCCCATCACGTGGTTGTTGGTGCCGATGAGGCCCACGGCGACGAGGAACGCGGTCTTGTTGACCGGACCGCCCATGTCGAAGGCGATCATCAGGCCGATGATGGCGCCGAGCACGATCGCGCTGGAGCCGGTCATCCCGTTCAGCCAGCTGGTCAGGTGCGTGAAGACCCATGAGATGGGCTGGCCGATGACGTAGATGTAGACGAGGCCGAGCGCCAAGGTCGACAACACCGGGATCACGATGATCGGCATGATCGGCATGACGAACTTCGGGACCTTGACCTTCTTGATCCAGATCACCAGATAGCCGGCGAGGAAGCCCGTCGCGATGGCGCCGAGGAAGCCGGCGTTCGCGTCCGCGCCGTAGATGCTGACGGCGTCCGCGGCCAGGAAGCCGCCGATCATGCCGGGCACCAGCGCGGGCCGGTCACCGAGCGCGTAGGCGATGTAGCCGGAGAAGATCGGCAGCATCAGCTTGAAGCCGAGCCCGCCGAGGGAATTGACGTAGAACCAGAACGAGTCCTTGTCGAACTCGATGCCCTTCGGCGTGGTGTGCCCGCCGAGCGCGATGGACACGGCCAGCAGCAGACCGCCGACCACCACGAACGGGATCATGTACGAGACGCCGTTCATCAGCGCCTTGTACGCCTGGCTGCGCTCCCGGCCGCCACCGGCGCCACCGCCCCCGCCGCCGCTGCCCGCGGCGGCCGTCGTCCCGGCCTGCACGGGCGCGCTCTGCGCGCGCTCGATCAGCTCCTCCGGCTTGTGGATGCCGTCCGCGACACCCGTGGCCAGGACCCGCTTGCCGGCGAAGCGCGCGCGGTCGACCTCCTTGTCGGCGGCGATGATGACCGCGTCCGCATCCCTGACATCGTTGTCAGTGAGCACGTTCTCGGCCCCGATGGAGCCCTGCGTCTCCACCTTCATCCCGACGCCGAGCCGGTCGGCGGCCTGCTGGAGCTTCTCCGCCGCCATGTACGTGTGCGCGATGCCCGTGGGACACGCGGTTACGGCGACCAGCTTCACGGGCCTGTCCCCGCTCGCGCTCGCGCCACCGGGAGGGTCTGCCGGACTCGTCACTGGAATCTCCTCACGCCTTCGTCCTGCGGGATCGCGCATTCGACCCGATCCAACGGCATCCTGCTACACGTAAGGGGTGGATCAAAAGTCCGAAAGGCCCTGATGTGCGCCGCTGGACGGCCCTACTCCGAGATGCGACTTGCCCTTCCGTTGACTGGGGCACGCTCCGCCGATCGGTGTAGATTCGTCATCAGTGTCAGGCGTCGCTGCTGATGGCGGTCGGGCGGTCCTCGTGACCGGCCGAGGGGAGAGAGGGCCCCCGACGGACTGAGCGCGTGGTGCAGGATCACCCGGGCAGACTTCGCCGGGGCCCATGCACGGCTCAGCCGTACCCACCCTCTCGAACCATGAGGAGCAGCACCCATGGACTTCAAGGTCGCAGACCTTAGCCTTGCCGCCTTCGGCCGCAAGGAGATCACCCTGGCCGAGCACGAGATGCCGGGCCTGATGTCGATCCGCCGGGAGTACGCGGCCGCACAGCCCCTGGCCGGCGCCCGCATCACCGGCTCCCTGCACATGACCGTGCAGACCGCCGTCCTCATCGAGACGCTCGTCGCCCTCGGCGCCGACGTCCGCTGGGCCTCCTGCAACATCTTCTCCACCCAGGACCACGCGGCCGCCGCCATCGCCGTCGGCCCGAACGGCACCGCGGACAACCCGCAGGGCGTCCCCGTCTTCGCCTGGAAGGGCGAGACGCTGGAGGAGTACTGGTGGTGCACGGAGCAGGCGCTGACCTGGCCGAACACCCCCACCGGCGGCCCGAACATGATCCTCGACGACGGTGGCGACGCCACCCTCCTCGTCCACAAGGGCGTCGAGTTCGAGAAGGTCGGCTCGGCCCCGGACCCGTCCACGGCGGACTCCGAGGAGTACGGCCACATCCTCACGCTGCTCAACCGCACCCTCGGCGAGACCCCGCAGAAGTGGACGCAGCTCGCGTCCGAGATCCGCGGCGTGACCGAGGAGACCACCACCGGTGTCCACCGCCTCTACGAGATGATGGCCGAGGGCTCGCTGCTCTTCCCGGCGATCAACGTGAACGACGCCGTCACCAAGTCGAAGTTCGACAACAAGTACGGCTGCCGCCACTCCCTGATCGACGGCATCAACCGCGCCACCGACGTCCTCATCGGCGGCAAGGTCGCGGTCGTCTGCGGCTACGGCGACGTCGGCAAGGGCTGCGCCGAGTCCCTCCGCGGCCAGGGCGCGCGCGTCATCGTCACCGAGATCGACCCGATCTGCGCCCTCCAGGCGGCGATGGACGGCTACCAGGTCGCCACGCTCCAGGACGTCGTCGAGACCGCCGACATCTTCATCACCACGACCGGCAACAAGGACATCATCATGGCCGCCGACATGGCCAAGATGAAGCACCAGGCCATCGTGGGCAACATCGGCCACTTCGACAACGAGATCGACATGGCCGGCCTCGCCAAGATCGAGGGCATCGTCAAGGACGAGGTCAAGCCCCAGGTCCACACCTGGAAGTTCCCCGACGGCAAGGTCCTCATCGTCCTCTCCGAGGGCCGCCTGCTGAACCTCGGCAACGCGACCGGCCACCCGTCCTTCGTGATGTCGAACTCCTTCGCGGACCAGACCCTGGCCCAGATCGAGCTCTTCACGAAGCCGTCCGAGTACCCGACCGACGTCTACGTGCTCCCCAAGCACCTCGACGAGAAGGTCGCCCGCCTGCACCTCGACGCGCTGGGCGTCAAGCTCACCACCCTGCGCCCCGAGCAGGCCGACTACATCGGCGTCAAGGTCGAGGGCCCGTACAAGCCGGACCACTACCGCTACTGATCCCCGAGGATCCACAGCGCTGAGCCAGGCCCCCGGCACCCTGCCGGGGGCCTGCCCCGTAAGCACGCACGCAAGGACCGGACCCATGCCCCGCGGCCGCTACTCGCTCCACGACCCGCACGACCACACCCCCCTCGGCGAGGAGCACTTCCACTGCGCCCCGGGCCCGAGCGGCTGGCGCTACGTCTCCCAGCTGACCGCCCCGAACGGCGACCACCGCGGCTCCGTCGACCTGGCCATCGACGAACTCGGCCGCCCCATCCGCCTGGAACTCAACGCGTCGAGCTGGCAGGTCCGCGGCGCCGCCATCGACGGCGTCACCTGGGTACGCACCGACCCCGCCGGCGCCGAGGCCACCGAGGGCAACGTCCAGGCCCCCGGCTTCACCGGCACCTCGCCGGCCTTCCTCGTCGCCACGGCCCGGCTGCTGCGCCTGACCCCGGGCGCCCCTGCCACCCGCGTCCGGCTCGTCGCCCTCACCGACCCCGTGCTGGCGGCCCGCACCGTCGACCAGGCCTGGGCCCTGCTGCGCCGCGAGGAGCACCCCACCGACAGCGGCCCGCTCCTGGTGGACGAGTACGAGATCAGCGCCCTGGACACCGGCGAGGTCCACACCGTCCACCTCGCCGGGGACGTGGTCCTCTCAGCCCCCGGCATCGAGCTCGAACACCTGGAGACCCCGCCGTCCTCCTTCGAGGACTAGGGGTGTCTGGCGGATGTCCGTGGCGTCGCGGCGCCCGGCAGACACCCCCTAGGCCGGCGGAGCGAAACCCGTCTTGCGCGCGGGCGGCTCCACGGGCGCCACGTACACCGGAGCCGCAGGGGCGACGGGAGCCACGGGTACCGCCGCCGGAGCGACGGCGGGCATCGCCGGCATCCCCCCGTACGGCGCGGCCCCGGCCGCGGGGGCGCCCGTACCGGCCGTACGGGCAAAGGCCCGGGCCGCGTCACGCGACTGCCGCTCGTGCACGACCGCCATCAGGAACGCGGCCGCCGGCACCCCGGCCGGCGCCGGTGCCCCCGTACGCGCCACCACATCGTCCGCGAGCCGCGCCGCCATCGCCGCACCCACCTGCGGATCCAGCTGGTTCATCCGCGTCAGGTACTGCCGTACCGCCAGCCACAGCCCGTCCGGAACCGCCGACAGGTCCAGCCCGGCGAACCGCCCGGCCAGCCACGGAGGCGGAGGCGGAACGGGCATCACCCGTGCCCCGGGCACCCGCTCCCGTATGACGAGCGTCCCCGCGAAGACGTCCCCGAGCCGTCGCCCGCGCGCCGAGACCAGCGAAGCGATGCACGCCACGACACCGAACGTACCCAGCAGCTCGACCGCCCCCATGGCCCCGCGCACCAGCGCGTGCCGGAACCGGATCGGACCGCCGTCGTCCCGCACCACCCGCAGCCCGCAGGCGAGCTTGCCCAGCGACCGCCCGTGGCTCAGCGTCTCCACCGCGATCGGTACGCCGACGAGCACCAGGACGAACATCGCCACCTGCACCGCCGCGCGCGCGGCGCCGTCCAGCGAGGCGACGGCGAAGGTCAGCCCGATCGAGACGAGCAAGTACCCGGTGAGGTACACGGCCAGGTCGAGCAGAACCGCCAGCGCCCGGCTCGGCAGCCTCGCCGGCCGCAGCCCCAGGACGACCGCGTCCCCCGTCACCAGATCGCTCACCGATGCACACCCTTCACCCGACCTGACCCGCCCCTTTGGCATCCAGTCTGCCAAGCTGACCACAGAAGAAGCAGGAAAAATCAGGGGACCGGCAGCGGACCAGGGGCAGGGGAGCGCCAACCACATGGATCTCGACGTCTTCGTGGCGGCCCACCGGGCGGAATGGGACCGGCTGGAGCAGCTCCTGGGCCGCGGCCGCAAGCTCACGGGAGCCGAGGCCGACGAACTCGTCGCGCTCTACCAGCGGACCTCCACCCACCTCTCCCTCATCCAGTCGAGCACCCCCGACCCGATGCTCACGGGCCGCCTGACCCAGCTCGTCGCCCGCGCCCGCGCCACGGTGACGGGCGTCCGCCGGGGCGGTTGGCGCGACGCGGCCCGGTTCTTCACCGCCGGCTTCCCGGCGGCCGTGTACCGGAGCCGGAGCTGGTGGATACCGACCGCGCTGCTGTCCACGGCGATAGGCGTGCTCATCGGCTGGTGGATCGCCACCCACCCCGAGGTCCAGGGCGCCATCGCGGCCCCCGAGGACCTCAAGGCGATGACCAAGCCCGGCGGCGAGTACGAGACGTACTACTCCAGCCACCCGGCGGCCTCCTTCGCCGCCCAGGTCTGGACGAACAATGCCCAGGCCGCCGCGATGTGCCTGGTGCTGGGCGCCTTCCTGGGGCTGCCGGTGCTCTGGATCCTGTTCCTGAACATGGTCAACCTCGGCGTCGGCATCGGCCTGATGGCTTCCGCCGACCGCCTCGACGTCTTCCTCGGCCTGATCCTCCCGCACGGCCTCCTCGAACTGACGGCTGTCTTCGTCGCGGCGGGTACGGGCCTGCGCCTGGGCTGGACGGTCATCGATCCAGGCCCCCGCACCCGCCGCGTTGCCCTGGCGGAACAGGGCCGCGCCGCCCTCGGCATGGCCATCGGCCTGGCGGCGGTCCTGTTCGTCTCCGGCCTGATCGAAGGCTTCGTCACCCCCTCCGGCCTCCCGACCTGGGCCCGCATCGCCATCGGCGTCGCGGCCGAGGCCGCCTTCCTGCTGTACGTCTACGTCCTGGGCGGCCGCGCCTCCCGCGAGGGAGAGGTCGGCGACGTCGAGGAGGCGGACCGGACGGCAGCCCTGCCGACTGCGGCCTGATGTGCGTACAAGCCTGCTGAGCTGCTAGTCTCCTCGTCGTCCCGCAAAGACTGTTGACACAGTCGCAGCGGGGAGGTAGATTCGAACGGTTGCCTCGAACTGGACAAGTTCGGCAGCGATGGTTTAAAGTCTCTCTCGCCCCAGGAATTGAATTCCAAGTGGGCACACTCGACTCTTCATCCAAGAATTCGAAGCCGGGAAATCCGGTGGAAAACTTCTGATAGAGTCGGACCCGCCGGAAAGGGAAACGCGAAAGCGGAAACCTGGAAAGCGAAACCCGCTTCGACCGGGAATCGGACACGAAAGAGTCTG
>NZ_JBVJUY010000054.1:0-27934 GCF_055604165.1 Streptomyces sp. NPDC037242 | reverse complement strand
CTGGACTACATGAACTCCCGCTACGGCAGCCCCGTCGGCGCCTGGAACTTCTGGCAGTCCCACCACTGGTACTGAGCCGACCAGCGGTAGAAGAGTGACGCAAGCGAAAGCGCCCGGCCGGGACATCCCGGCCGGGCGCTTTCGTTTGTCGGGTGAGCGGACGGAAGTGTCTGATTCATCGCGCGGTCACGCACGCCCCTCGTTCCGTTAACATGTTCGAGTTTGCGATGATCGCCTAAGAAGATGACACATCGGCTGAAAATTGATTCCTAAAATAGACCGCGCGGCCCTCCAGAAGGACGGCAAGCCCGGGTTCGCTGCGTGGCGTCAGCCACGCGTCATGCTGTGGGGTGCCGCCGGCGTCGTGGCCGCCGG
The DNA here is from genome assembly GCF_055604165.1 of Streptomyces sp. NPDC037242. Taxonomy (NCBI): domain Bacteria; kingdom Bacillati; phylum Actinomycetota; class Actinomycetes; order Kitasatosporales; family Streptomycetaceae; genus Streptomyces; species Streptomyces sp. NPDC037242. Next base: position 27,559 of record NZ_JBVJUY010000054.1, on the reverse strand, counting down.
CTTCCTCATCGCGCTGGAGATCGCCGCGCGCGGGTACGGCGCGCGGGGACCGATCGCCGCCCAGGCGCGAGAGGTGATCTTCGCCCCCCAGTCGGGGACGGTGCTCTATGCCGGCATGGCGCTGATGATGGTCGTGCTGACGTGGCGGCAGCGATTCATCGCGATCGGTGCCGCGATCGGTATCGACCTCGTCTTCTGGCTCGTGCGGTGGTCCGTCGGCGCCCAGATGATGTACGGCAACGGCGCGCTGCTGGTGACCCTGGCGTGCGCCGTTATCGCCATCACGCGCCGTACCGGCCGGGAGCGCGCCCTGCTGCTCAAGGGAGTGGGGCTGGCCCTGCTCCTCGTGGCAGGCCGCAAGACCGGTTACACGTGGCTGCTGATCACCTCGAAGACCCGGCCGACGGTCCTCGACCAGTACGTGGCGCAGGCCGATCACGCGCTCGGCAACCCGTCCTGGGTGGTCGGCCGGATCGTCGAGGCCAGCGGCCCGGTCGGCGCCCACGTCCTGGACTTCGTCTACATCCAGCTCGCGGTGGCCGCGGTCATCGTCACGCTGTACCAGCTCCGCAACGTCGCGGCCGAGCGCCGGTTCCCGGGCCACCACCTGGTGCGGACCTTCATCGTCATCGGCCTGATCGGGCCCGCCTTCTACATGATCTTCCCCGTGGTCGGGCCGATCTTCGCCTACGGCGCCGACGGCGGACAGTGGGCCGTGGCCGATCTGTGGCCCCACACGGCGCCGACGGTCGGCATCCCGCAGGCGATGCCCTTCGCCGAGTACCCCCCGCGCAACTGCATGCCCAGCCTGCACACCGCGTGGGCCACCGCGATCTTCATCCACTCCCGCAAGGGCCCGCGCGCCCTGCGCCTCCTGGGCGTGTTCTGGCTCATCGCCACGCTCGGCGCGACGCTCGGCTTCGGGTACCACTACGGTGCGGACATCGTCGCCGGTGTGGTGTTCACGATCACGATCGAAGCGGCCCTGCGCGCGATGGACCGCGGCTGGGACCGACAGGGCATCCTGCTGGTCGCCCATGGCACCGCGGTCTTCACCGCGCTCCTCGTGTCGTACCGGTACCTGTCGGTGGAGATGGCCGGACACCCGTGGGTGGCCGGTCCGCTCGTCATCGCGGCCTTGGGCTCGGTGATCTACGGCTACGTCCGGACCGCGCGGCGCTGGGACCAGCACCCGCAGGCGCCGGCGCGGGTGCCCGGACAGCGACAGGAACGGCAGCTCGAACGGATCTGAGCGCGACGTGACAGAGGGCAGGGTCCGGTTTCCCGAGAGGAACCGGACCCTGCCTCGTCACCGGGGGAGCGCGGCCAGGGCCGCGGTCACGGCGGCGGCGAGGGTCAGGACCGCGGCGAACGCGGTCGCCGCCCGGTAGATCGCGGCCGGGTACGTGGCCCCGTCCAGGCGGGCCAGCATGCCCGCTCCGGCAGCGGCCAGGATGGCCAGGACCAGGGCGAGGGTGGCGGCGAGCACAACGGTGGCGAGACCGGACATGACGACTCCCGAGGTGTTGGGGTTCGGGCTGATGAGTCGAAGATCCCGCTATCCGTGTTCGACGGGGTTCGCACGGTCAAGAACGAACACCGCCGAACACGGGTGATCGGACCGCCACCTTTCAGTGGGCTGCAGAGGTCAGGCGTCGAAACAGACCGCCACCTCGTTCGAGATGTCCACGAGGAACAACCAGGGCGGCTCGACGCAGCCCCCTGTCAGCCGCTCAAGGAGCCCTTGGAGCTCGAGGAAGGGAAGCGAGTCGATGTCGAAGTCGGCCAGGAACACCATCGCAGTGCTGTGAACGTGGTCGTACACGCTGTGCCGCTCCGGGTCGTCCCAGTACCGCAACTCGCTCAACACAGTGAGGTAGACCAGGATCAGAGTCGCTTCCCCTCCGTCCTCGTAGCCCTTGATGTGCTCCTTGAACGCGAAGCATTCATCCGCGCACCGCATGATCAGGGCGGGGAGTTCGGGGTCGCCGAGCTGCGCGGCACGGTGGACTTCCACGGTCCGGATCCTCAGCCCGATCAACGGGGAATCCAGCAGCTTGCCGTGGAGCGCCCGGAGCAGGCTGGTGGATCGCCGGTCCAGGTACTCGTAGGTGAACTTCTTCTCCCGGGCCTCCTGGAGCCCGCGGTGCTCAATCGCGTCCAATTCCTGCGGCCGGGTCACGTCCTCGGAGCGTGACCCGGCGGTCGGTGCGGCTGGTGCGGCTGGTGCGTGAGGACCCGTGCAGGCGAGGGTCCGAAGTCCGAGGAGTGGATCGGCCGGCGTCCGGAGGGCTTGCGCCAAGGACACGAGCGTCGCCTCGCTCGGCACCGTAGGTCCGTTGAGCGCCTGGCTCGTCGTAGTGCGCCCGAGGCGTGCCCGTACAGCCAGGCCCCCCATGCTGAGGCCCTGCTCCACGCGAAGGCGCCGCAGAAGGAGCTTCAGCCGCTCCAGGTCTCCGCCGACCGCTTGCTCCAGCCCCTGCTCAGGCCCCGGCCCCTGCTCCGGCAGCGTCACCGTCGATGGCGCTGTACCGGCCGGGTACGAATCTTTGTCCATGCGGCCAGACTGCACGATGCGAGCCGCGGCGGCCGGGCATCGTATCTTTTCGTCGTGGCGGACGGTCAGGTGCCGCCGGGAGGCGCTACGTCCACGAGGCGGATGGAGGAGAAGCACCACCGGAGCCACAGGGTGGATTCGATGTCCCAGTAGGGAGCGGCAGTCGGTCCGTCGCCGACGGCGAAGCTGAAGCCCTGGGCCGCAAGGATCGCGCGGAGGGTGACGTGCACTCCGGCGTAGTCCCGGGCGACCTCGTCCCAGTCGGGGAAGACGGCGCCGCTGTGCACGAGCGGATATCGCCCGACGAAGGATCCCACACGGTGCATCCCGCGCGCTGCACACCGTAATGAATCGGAGTGGCCCAGGCGCCCCCGGGTTGACCTCGGTCAGGAGAAGTGGCGGACGAAGATGTCGGACTTGCCGTTGGTGTCACCGGGCACGATGTCGTCGGCCGCGGACTGGAAGACCACGTCGCGCCCGCCGGCGCTGACCGCGTCGGGCCCGGCCGAGGCGGGCTGGGCCGAGACGATCTCGTCGGTACCCGTCTGCAGGTCGCGGAGCATGAGCGACGGACCGCTCGTGCCGTGCGGGGCGTACAGCAGGTAGCGGCCGGTGGGATCGATGGCCACGCCCCGTACGTTGGGCACCAGTTGAGCGGTACCCGACGCCATGTCGTGGACGTAGGTGTCGGAACCCGAGAGATGGACGACCTTGCTGCCGTCGTCGCTCAGCTGGACGAGCGACGCCGCCGTCGACGGGCCCTCGATCGGGCCGGCGACGGTGCCACCGATGCGGTCCCGCACGAAGACGTCTTGTGTCTCGCCGTCCTGGTAGGCGACGTAGCGACCGTCGCCGCTGATGGAAGGCCGGGACGGGAGGGTGTGGCCGAGGTTGGCGATCGTCTGAACGGTGCCGGTCTGCATGTCCTGGACCTCGATGCGCTGGCGGCTGAGGCCCGACTGGTTGATGAGGATGGACAGGGCGATGTAACGGCCGTCTGCGTTCAGTGACGGCTGGTTGCAGCTGTAGGCCGAGCAGTTGGCGGAGGCCGTTCTTCCCGTGGTCACCTCATCCAGGCGGACCCGCACGTTCCTCATCCACTGCATGGCGTAAGCGACGTACACCCCGTTTCCGCTGACCACGGGGGGCTGGAGAGGTGTCAGGTACCCGACCCGCTTGGTCTGCCCCGTCTGCTGGTCGCGGAGGTACGCCTTGTCCCCTGCCGACGGGGCGTCGGGCGTCAGGTTCGTCGCCGCGGACGAGAAGATGACGTGGAGGCCGGCGGGCGTGATCGAGGCGCCGTTGGAGTTGCCGTCGGCCTGGGTGCCGTCGGGCGCGACGCTGATCCTCTCGACACCGGTGGTGAGGCCACTCGCGGCGCCTGCCCCTGCGGCGGGCTCGACCGAGGCTGCTGCGGGCTCGGCCGAAGCGGCTGCGGGCAGCGCCGCGGTGAGCGCGCAGGTGGCGACCGCCGCGCTCAGGGCGGCCCGTACACGTCTGGTGGTGCTCCGGTTCGTGTTTCCCCTCATGGTTCCCCCCAGGAAGGACAAGGTCTCTGCTCCGGCTCCCTGCCGGAAGACCACGGGCATGCAACCGCGATGGCTCTGGGCGGTCAATGCGGCACATGCCCGAGACAGGCGCTTTCGGCCATGCCGGGAGTGGGGCGACCGAGGTCCCGTTTCCGTGGCTGCCCGGCCGTAATTCGCAGGCGCGCGGCAATGGCACGGATCTACCCTGCCCGTCATGATCAATTGGAAGAACGTCGAGGCCGCCGACTGTGCCGTGCCCGCCGGCCACCCCATGGAGGACCTCGTCCGCGAGCTGTCCGCCGCCCTCGCGGATCCCGATCCGCTGGTCCGGGACGGTGCGCCCTACACCGTCCTTGACACCTGGATAGCCCGCGGGACGATCGAGGCGTCCCGGCGGCTGGAGCTCGGGGACGAGATGGCCGGCCGGTTCGCCGACCCGCGGGTCGAGGCCCGCACCTTCGCGCCCCTCGTGCTCGACATGCTGCTGGCCGCCGGGGACTTCAAGGCCGGCTGGGTGGACGCGTTCGAGCGCTGGTATCCGGCGGAGCGGGACCTGCGCGGCCACGACGAGACCCTCGGCTGGCTCCACGCGGTGGCGCACGGCGCGGACCTGCTCGCGGGCTTCGGCCTCCACCCCCGGGTGGCGCCGGCGCGGATGCTGGACCTTGCTGCCGCGCGGCTGACGGCGCCCACCGACCACGTCTACGACCAGTTGGAGGACGACCGCCTGGCCCGGGCGATCGCCCGCGTCCTCACCCGTACCGACCTGAGCGAACGCGACGCCGTCGGCTGGCTCGATACGATCGCCGACCGCTTCGGCGCCGACCGCATCAGCACCCCGGTGCCCGCCCACATCAGCAACTGCCTGCGCACCCTGCGCCTGCTCCACATCCTCGCCGACCGAGGCGTGCGCCCCACCAGCGAACTGCCCGCAGAGCCCCTCCACCACCGCGACGCGGTCAAGTCCGCCATCGCCACCGTCCTCGACCGGATCGTCAAACGCTGACCGTCGGCGCCGGCACCCTCCTGGTTTGTGGCGCATGGGACGCCCGTGTCGGGGCAGGCGACGCTTGGGGGGCGGTTGGCCGCCTGTGGCTGCGACGTGTGTGAAGGAGCGAGATCATGATGATGACTCACCCCGCGGTGCTGGCGCGTCTGGTGGAGGAGTACGAGAAGGAGTCGCAGCTCCGGACCGCCGGCCCGCACGGACCGGTGCGGCAGCAGATGGAGGATGTGGTCTACACGCTGTGCGTATCGACCGGGACGCGTGACATAGACGCAGCGCTGGCCGCGGCGCGCGAGCACCTGGGTACCGCATGGCTCGGTGACGCGGATGACGCCGAGGCGGCGGCACGGGACGGTCGGACCTTGACCGGGGCCGCGGGGTAGTCCACGCGTGCCGTACCGGTCCCGGTTCGAGCCGGTACGGCGGCGAGGTGGGCCGGGAGGCTCAGGCGGCAGTGCCCAGAACAGCGTCGATCAACTGCTGCTGGTCCTCAGTGAGGTACGGATCCTGTAATTCGAGCACCTTGCTGTCGACGTGGACGACGTAGCGAAAGCCATCCGGTACGGGATGCCGCCCCACGGGGCCCTCCCCGCTGAGCGCGAGCTCGGCCAGCCGTTCCAGCTCGGGCCCGTCGGCGCGGCACTCCGTTTCGAGGGAAGCGGTCTGCTCCCCGCCCGCGAACCCGCCGGTGCGGGTGACGGTGATCAGCATGATGAGACCTCCTTGGAGAGAACACCGCCTGGCTGGCCGGTCGTTCGGCCGGAGCCCGGCCCGGAGGCGGTGCATGGCTGTGGTCAGCCCTCGCCTGCCCGCAAAAGCCGGGCACACGCTCTGCCCCGCGTACATCGGGCACAATGTCCGAAAGCGGCCCGGCCGCACCCGAGCGCAGCGAAAGGGTCCGGCCCGGCGGGCGTCAGCGCGCGGAAGACAGGCCGGAGCGCTCCAGTGCCCGTAGAGCGGCCTGCCGGTCTCCCGCCGCGTGGACGTCCGCGGCGTCGAGTACCGCTTCGAGGCCGGGGACGGTGAGGTGGTAGGCCTCGGCTGCGGCGAGCAGTTCGGACGCCTGCCCCCAGGACGGGCCCTGTTCCAGGCCCGCCAGCATGCGGACCGTCTCCTCGCGCACCACGAAGCGGCTCATGCCGCAGTCGAGGCCGTCGTCCTGCAACCCGTCCGGATAGGGCGCGCGAGCCCAGGTGCCGTCCTCGTACCAGTAGACGCAGCCCAGTTCCCAGCCTTCCAGGAGCCCTCGTAGCCGCTCGTACGGAAGCCAGTCCGGGCCTTGCGCCAGCATGTCGATCGCGGGCTCGTGCCACTTGACGCCGCTGGACTCGTCCTCGCCGTACAGCACGTAGCGCCCCTGCCCCATCGGTGCGAGGGTCCACCAGGTGCAGCCGCAGTCGTCGAGGCGCAGCCCCTGCGCGTCGATCCAGGTGCCGATGCGGTGGACGCCCTGCGTCTCCGCCTCCTCCGTGGCCTCCAGTACGGCGGCCAAGGCCCAGCGGGCCCACAGCAGTTCGGCCGCCGGAAGGTCCTCGGGCCGGCCCGGCCTCTCGATCGCCATGCAGCGTCGCTCCTTCGCTCCTCAGGGGATGTCTGCCCGTGATCGTAATCGGCCGTCGCCGTCGCCGTCGCCGTCGCCGTCGCAGCCGCGTAGCGTACGAACACCAGGACGGCCGCCCTCACCGGTGTGAGGGCGGCCGCCACAGGAAGCTGCCCGGCCAGGTGCCGGGCCGGTCAGACCGGTTACAGGTTCCAGGTCTGGGTCGCGAAGGCCGGGTCGGCGGCGTGGCTCCACTGCTGGGCCGCGGCGCCGTTGTCCTTGCTGGAGTTGCTGATCTCGAGCGTCTTGCCGCTGTTGACGTTCGTGATGTTCAGGCCGACGGTGCTGCCGGCCTGCGTGATGGTCCAGCGCTGGGTCGGTATGCCCAGGCAGGCCCACTGCTGGGCCCGAGCACCGTTGTCCTTGCTGGAGTTGACGATCTCCAGGCACTTGCCGCTGTTGGCGTTGACGATCTCGTAGACGCCGGCCGTGGTGGTCGCCCGGAACTCCCACTTGGCGCCGGGCTGGCTGCCGCAGGCCCACTGCTGGGCGTCGGCGCCGTTGTCCTTGCTGGAGTTCACGATCTCAAGGCACTTGTCGCTGTTGGCGTTGCGCAGGAGACCGGCGGCCGGCAGCGGGAGGGGGGACGGCCAGGCGTTGACGCCGAAGGCGATGGCGCCCTTGCCGTCGCCCTTGTAGAAGTTGAACCGCTGCTGGTCGCTCCACAGGCCGCCGAGGTCGTTCTTGCCGTCGCCGTTGAAGTCGCCGGACAGCACGACGGGCATGCCGTTCCAGGTCTTGTCCTGCCACATCGAGACGCCGTCGTCGAGACCGGCCGAGGCGTTGCCGTTGTAGCGCCGCAGGGCTCCGTCACTGGCGAGTCCGACGACGTCGTCACGGCCGTCGCCGTTGAAGTCCCCGGTGGCCACCTTCTGCATGCCCTGCCACGTGGTGTCGCGCCACATGTTGCGGTGCTGGCCGGTCATCAGGCCGTTGGTGCCGGTCGTGTACGAGTGCAGGGCGCCCTTGGTGCCCGTTCCCCAGACGGCGATCAGGCCGTCGCGGCCGGAGTTGTCCGCCTTGAACCGGGCCAGCTGGAGCATGCTGTTCCAGTTGGTCGTCTCGTCGATCCACATCGACTTGCCCGCGGCCAGGGTGCCGTCGGACTGCCCGGTGTAGAGGCGCAGGTTGCCGTTGCTCCACACGGAGGCGATGTCGGTGATGCCGTCGCCGTTGAAGTCGCCGCCGATGATCTTGGTGGCGGGGGCCCAGGTGCCGTCCGCCTTCCACATGGGGCGGCCGTACTCGAAGGTGCCGTCGGGCCGCCCGGCGAAGGTGTGCAGGTTGCCGTCGGTGGTGACGGCGGCGACGTCGGTGCGGCCGTCGCGGTTGAAGTCACCCGTCGCCATCACGTTGGTTACCTGGGGGACCAGGCTTGCCAGGCGCACCTCGGGGGTGGTCTTGCGGACCTGGTTGACCCAGCCGGCCACGTCGTCCACGCGGACGTCCAGGGCGCCGGTACGGGTCTCCGCCGGGTCGGTGCCGAGGCAGCCGCCCTGCCAGGAGTGGGAGTTGACGGCCGCCAGCTCCACGGCGCCGTCCTTCTGGCGTACGGCAGGACCGCCCGCGTCGCCCTTGCAGATCGACGCGCCGTCGACACCGTCCAGGCCGAGGGCGCCACCGTCGAGGGAGGTCACGGCGAAGACGCCCGAGTGCAGCTTCTGAGGCACCCATTCCGTCTTCGTCCGCCCGAACCCGAGCGACGTCAGCTGCTCGCCGACCGCCGGGGCGGTGGAGGCGACCTTGACCGGCTCGACGCCGACGACCCGCCAGGCGAGCTTGACCATCACCAGGTTGCGGTCGGCGTGCGGCACGAGCTCCACCGCTTCGACCACGGTGCCCGTGGGCTGCGTGAGGTCGGTGCGCCCCACGGTGACGGTCGTCTTCACGGCCGGCTTTCCGGCCGCGAGCGGCGCGGTGCCGTCACGGAAGCAGGACGCCGCGGTGATCACCCACTGGGCGTCGACCAGTGCGCCCGTGCAGGCGGACTTGTCGCCGACGTTGAGGTTGGCGGTGAAGGCATAGTTCCCGCTCGTCACGCCGCTGCCGTTGAGGGCTGCGGCGGGGCCGGCGGTGAGGAGTCCACCTGCCACCGCGGTGGTGAGCAGAGTGGCAGCCCACGCAGTGCGTGAACCGTTTGCTGACATGCTGTTCCTTTCGGTACGCGAAGGAGCTCAGCCCGGGTGCGTGTCCCACGGGCCGCTCGGCGCCGGCAGCACCCGCGCCACCGCCCGAAGGGCGTTGCGCCAAAGCCATTCAGGAGAGCGGTTGAACCCTCCGCGTATCGGCAATTGAAGATGTGAATGATTGGCGCAAGATATCCCGCCTGCCTGTCGGTTCGTCAACTCGGGCCTCTGTGAGCACGGACACGGGCGCTGAAGTGGGGAGACCCGCACGGATGGAGTCGCGAATTCCGCATCATGTGCGGTAGGACTTCCTCGGCTAGAGGGGGCCGGGTGCGTCGCATCGAGCAATCCGGAGGGAAGTTGATGCAAAATCAACTACGGTTGAACTCAATGGGATCCCGGGCTATGATCTTGAGTCAGGGACACGCCAACCTCATCCGGCATCCTTGCTCCGCTGCGCCCGGCCGGGTTGAGAGCAGTGGCCTCTTTGCTCAAGGGAACAATCCTCGACCGGTCCTCACTCCTCCGCGCAGAGCGCCTGGTCGATGAGTCGATCGGTGCGCCCGTCGCGGTCCTCCATCGCGAGGTTCGTCGACCGCATTACGATCGCGCCCCGCTTGCCCTTCCCGGTGAAGCCGTTGGTGTTCAGATGGCCCAGGGTGGTTCCGCCGTGGCCCCAGTAGCCGCCGCCGCAGCTCAGCTCGCGCCAGAAGATCCCGAGCCCTGCCCGCTCGGTCACCCCCGACGCTCCGGTGGAAACGGGGACCGTGCGCTGCATCTCCGACAGCTGCTCGCGCTTCAGCAACCCCCCGCCGAGCAGCCCCTGCCAGAAGCGCGCCAGATCGTTCGAGGTGGTGATGAGGTCTCCGGCCGACCTGCCCCAGGACATGTTCACCTCGGTGCTCTCGACCAGTGCCCCGGCGGGCTTGAACTGCATGTAGGCCTTGGCGTGCGGCTCGGGCAGGCCGAGGTCGCGACCCTGGGAGAAGGTGTGCCGCAGGCGGAGCGGCTCGATGATCCGGTCGTGGACCTCCTCGCTCCACGGCCGTCCCGTCACCTTGTCGATGATCATGCCGACGAGGATGTAGCCGGTGTTGGAGTAGGAGAACTTGCCGCCGGGCTCGGAGACCGGCCGGTCCTTCAGGCCCATGGCGACCAGCTCGCGCGGCGAGTACTGATCGAAGCGGTGCTCCCGGAACTGCTCCTCGCCAGAGATGACGGGCAGATGAGGTGCGTAGTCGGGCAGCCCGCTCGTGTGCTGGAGCAGCTGCCGGACGGTGATCTTCCGGCCGTCGTTGCCGTTGCCCCGCACCAGGCCCGGCAGGTGCTTCTCGACCTTGTCGTCCAGTCGTATCCGGCCCTCACCCACGAGTTGGAGCACCACGGTGGCGACGAAGGTCTTGGTGTTGCTGCCCATCCGGAAGTAGCCCTGCTCCGGCATCGGCCGGTCGGTGCCGCGCTCGGCGGTTCCACTGCTCAGGGTGGTCCGCTGCTTCCCGTTCACCAGTGTGGCCTGGGCGCCGACCACGCCTTCGATACGGACGATCTCGTCCAGTGCCTTCTGGGTGCCGACCCGCGCGGAATCACCGGCCGGGCTCGGCGACTGGAGCTGGGGCTGGGCCCAGGCCGCCGCGCCCGGAGCCGCCAGGGTTGTCGCCAGGACGGCGACCGCCAGGGCGCCCAGAGCGACGCTCCGGCGCGGGGCGCCGGAGCGGGAGCGGGCGGCGGAAGCGAAGGTGCGTATGCGCGTCACGGTGAAGGCCTCACGTCGATGTGTACGATCCGGGGCACACAACGACCAGGTGTCCGGCGGGAGATGCCCCACCGGAGCCGCGCCCCGAGATCATTCAGTCACGACGGGCCGACCCGGCCCATGGTGCCTACACCCATGCCGGGCGTGCCGATAACGCCACCGCCGGGGTGGGGTGAACCCCAGGTGGCCGGCAGTCCCGGCTCACCGTCACCAGACCGCGATCCCACCGCCCTCGGCTCTGGCCCGCAGCGCAGCGGCAACGATGTTGTCGAAGCGCTTGGCCTCTAGTCGGCGTCGTAACCGCCTTGTCCGGCAAGGTGGTCGAGGTGTGGGCGGATCGCCTCGCACTCGGCGAGGAACTCCTCGATCTCGTCCCGCTCCACGTGGAGGTCGTCGCTGGTAGGCAGTCGGATCCGCCACGGTCGCGCCGTGCGGATCCAGCAGCTCGGGTTGCTCCGTCCCGTCCGGGTAGCGGGAGCGCAACTCCAGCAGGCCGGGCATCCGGCGGAATCTGCGGGTGTTCTTCCCCGAGTCGAGCTTGCCCGTGCTGTCGCGCACCGCGAACAGGGCGGTCGCCGTTCGCCCCCCCCGTTGACTTGATCGGGTACCGCCATATTCGCTCGACCGTTCCTACGATGCACGCCGTTCCGCAGGGATTACAAGAGCATTCTTGCCTGCTCCTGCCCGATATCGGGCAGGAGATGGGCGGTGGTAGTCACAGTCCCAGCGGTCGCGGAGCGTGACGTGGGACCACCCGACCCGGTGCGGCCGGTTCCCTCGTGGCGATGAGTCTGCGGGCATCCGCAGGTCTATCTATTGACGGAGACAACCGACTCATCGGGAGCAAGCCATGGGCCTCATCCACATCGAGCTGTTCGCGACCCTCGACCTCGTCGGGCAGGCGCCCGGCGGGCCCGACGAGGACCCGGCGGGGTTCCCGTTCGGCGGCTGGCAGGCGCCCCTGCTGGACGAGGTCGCCGGGGCGCAGGTCGGTGCCGCGTACGAGGGCGCGGACGCCCTCCTGCTCGGCCGGCGGACGTACGACATCTTCGCCGCCTACTGGCCTCACCAGGAGGGTGGCGAGGACAACGAGATCGCCACGCTCTTCAACCGCGTCCCGAAGTACGTGGCCTCCCGCAGCAGGCCCGACCTCCCGTGGGCCGGGTCCACGCAGCTCGGCCCGGACCTCGCCGCCGCGGTGCGTGAGATCCGTGAGCGGCACGAGCACGTGAAGGTCGTCGGGAGCCTGAACCTCGTGCAGACCCTCCTGCGCGAGAAGCTCTTCGACCGTCTCGATCTCTGGCTGCACCCGATCGTGCTCGGCGTTGGGAAGAAGGTGTTCGACGGCGGTGCGGTGCCCACCAACGTCACGCTCCTCGCAGCCCCGCTGGCCAGCCCGAAGGGCACGGTGTACCTGCGCTACGGGCTCGCGGACGGCATTCCCGCGACGGGCGACATGAGCGCACCGGATCGCGGTGTCGGAAGCGACGGCTGAGGCCGTCCCGCACCTTCGTCAGAGCGCTATGTCGTCATTGCGCGGATACTCTGAGAAGTGTGATCGAGTCTGGACGGTCGCGGCCGCGTAGGCGCCGCGGCCGGGGAAGACTTGTGCGGCTGTCGCCGGTCATCCTGACCGTCGTCATCGCCAGCCTGGCCTACACCACTCCGCCGGAAATGGCCTTCAGCCGCCTCCTGCCCGCGGCGCCGGCCCTGGCCGCCGCCATGTGGCCGGTGCTCCCCACCGTCCTGCTGGGGACGGCCTGCCTCCTGCTGATGATCGGCCTCAGCCTCGTCTTCCCCGACCTGGGGACGTGGTGGACGGCCGCGGGGATCATCGCCGTCACCGTGGCCGCCGCGTACGGAAGCCACGTCCGGCTCCAGCGGGAGCGCACGCTCTTCCAGGTACGGCTCGTCGCCGACGCGGCGCAGCAGGTGGTGCTGAGCCCGCTGCCACAGCGCATCGGCCGCATCGAGATCGAGTCGCTGTACGTCGCGGCCGCCGCGGAGGCCCGTATCGGCGGCGACTTCTACGAGGTGATCGACACGCCGTACGGGGTCAGGCTCCTCATCGGTGACGTGCGGGGCAAAGGCCTGCCCGCGGTGGGGGCGGCCGCGGCGATCGTCAACGCCTTCAGGGAGGCGGCCTACGGCGAGGCCGACATCGTCAACGTCGCACGCAGGCTGGACGCCAGCAGCACCCGCTACAACGCCGCATTTCCCCCCGAGGGGCCGATGGAGCGCTTCGCCACCGCCCTGCTCGTCCAGATCCCGCACGAGGGTAGACGTATCGACGTCCTCAGCTGCGGACACCCTCCGCCGCTGCTCCTGAACCGCGGCAGACTCCGCGTCCTCGAATCCGTCACCCCATCGCCACTGCTCAGCCTCTCGGAGCTGATCGGTGATCAGTACACCATCGACACCTTCGACTTCGCCCCCAACGACCTGCTGCTCCTCTACACCGACGGCATCGCCGAGGCCCGCGCCCGCGACGGCGAGTTCTTCCCGCTGGCGGCCTGGATGCGTCGACAGCCCCCCACACCGCCCCGCGAACTGCTCACCGCTCTCCACCGCGATCTCCTCCGCTACAGCAGAGGACGCCTTGACGACGACATCGCCGCCCTCGCCGTACGCCTGTGCGAGCCCTGAGGCACGCAGTCCGGATCACGCGCCCCCGGAGCTGCGGGGGAGCATCAACGCCGAGTCCGTGTGGACCGTGATGCGTACCGGTGTGAAGGCGGTGGCGTCCAGCGGCGAGTCCCCTGTGCCGGGAGGACGGGCGTAGCGCGGATGGGCGCCTCCACTGATCTGCCAGCGGATACGGTGCCCTGCGGCGAAGCGATGGGCGGTGGTACTCATCCCCACCGTGACCTGCGAGGATGCCGAGCCGGACGTCCGAAGCCGGCCCAGCCCGTCGCAGACGTTGACGGAGCGGCCTTGCGGGTCCACGTCGCACAGACGGGTGAAGACATCGGCGTGTCCGGTGTCCGTGGAGATGCTCAGCCGTGCGGAGACGGGGCCGAGGACGTCCACGGGCTCGGTCAGTGGTGGGCCGGTGAAGGTCAGGACGTCGTCCCGGGCCTCCAGGGTGCCGTTGTCCCGGGGACCGGCGGTGCGGGAGAGCAGCGGGCCGCCGAGGGAGGGCGTGGGCTGGGCCGGGTCGTAGCGGAACGCCGTCACGGGTGCGCAGTCCGTCGGGGCCTGCCGGGTGAGGTGCCCGCCGGGAACGGGGTACCAGGAGACGGCGGCCGCGGCCGGCGGCCATTCGTCGAGGTCCCGCCAGGTGTCTTCGCCGCCGATGTGCACACGCACCGCAGTGGGGCGCAGGCCGGAGGGATCGGCGCACAGGTGGGCGCGCAGCCACGCGAGGCTCTCGGCGAATACCGCCGGCCATCCTTGTTGCAGGGCGGAAGTGTGGGTCCAGGGGCCGACGAGCAGGGCGGTCTCGCACCCGGCCCGGCGCAGCCGGTCGTACTGCTCGAAGGTCTGGTCGGCCAGTATGTCGTGCCATCCGGCGATCAGAGCCGTGGGCACGCGCAGCCGCTGCGCCGACTCCGCCATCGACGCGCCGCGCCAGTAGGCGTCCTCGGGATCCGGGTGCGCCATCACGCCGTCCAGCCAGGGCAGTTCGCTGCCGAAGGCTGACACGTACGCCCCGCGCAGGGGCTGCGCCGTGGTGACCTGGCGCAGGCGGCGCTGCAGACGCAGTGTCGCCCTGAGGAACGGTGCCATGCCCTGGTGCTGGTAGTTCATGCCCACGCCCACGGCGAGGGCGTTCTCCAGGCGCAGGGCGCCGTCCTTGTGGAACAGGGCGTGCGGATCGTGCAGCCCTACTTGCACCACCATCGCCTTGAGCTCCGGCGGCGGGTCCGAAGCGAGGGCCCATTGCGTGTAGCCCAGGTAACTGGGGCCGATGGTCCCCAGTGTTCCGTTGAACCAGGGTTGCTCGCGCAGCCAGGACACCGTGGCCCGGCCGTCGGCGGGCTCGTTGCGCCACAGGTCGAACGCGCCCCCCGAACCTCCGGTGCCGCGACAGCTCTGCAGGACCACGTGGAAGCCCTGTTCGGCGAAGAGCAGGCCGTACTGGGGCGACCACGGCAGGCCTCGGCCATAGGGGGAGCGGACCAGGAGGGTGGGGAAGTCGCCCTGGGCGCGCGGAAAGTAGTGGTCGGTGATCAACGGGCTGCCGTCGGAGGCCGGCACCACCAGCCCCGGCTCCCATCCGGCCTCGTGCCGTTTGGCCGGCAGGCCTCGCCAGGTCGCCCTCATCATCCGTGAGGACAGTGGCGGCTTTCCGGCGGGCGGCAGCCAGGCCGGCCTGGCGGTGGCGGCGTCGGGCGTGCGTGATGGCATGGTGACCCTCCTCTATTCTCGTACGATGTACGAGAATAGAGCATGCTTGGATGACCTTGGCAAGAGCCGCCCCGACAACCAGGAAGGAGTGCGAGGCCGTGCCCAGTGACGGAAAGCCCGGTGCCGAGGGCGTCGATCCCGAACAGCTCTGGCTGCGTCCCGCCGAGCCCGAGCCCCGCAGGGGCCGTAGGCCCTCCTTCAGCCGGGAGGCGATCACCGCGGCAGCCGTCGCTCTGGCGGACGCGGAAGGACTCGACGCGGTCACCATGCGACGCGTGGCCGCCGAGGTCGGAGCGGGCGTGATGTCCCTCTACAGCTACGCCCCCGACAAAGAGACGCTGCTGGAGCTGATGGTCGACCACGTCAGTGGTGAACTCACGGTCACGGACCCGCCCAGTGGCGACTGGCGTGCCGATCTCAAGACCGTGGCACATCTGCAGCGCGCCCACATGCTGCGCCACACCTGGCTGCCCGCCGCCCTGACCACCCGCCGCGTTCCGGGCCCCAACACGCTGGCCTTCCTGGAACACGTGCTCGCCGTCCTGCGGCCCACCGGGCTGGACGGTGCGGCGAAGCTGGAGGTCTTCGCCCAGACCACGGCATTCGTGGCGGGGCACGTCGCCCATGAGATCGCGCAGGCCGCGGTCTCACGATCACCGGACCGGGGCGCAGCCGTGGCCCGCTACCTCGCCGCCGTCGCCGCCGACGGCCGCCACCCGGAACTCGCCGAGGCCCTTTCCGCCCCGGGACGGCCCCTCGCCCCCGAGGCCACCTTCACCCGGTTCCTCAACCGCCTGATCGACGGCCTCGATACCGACTGAGGACAAAAACAAAAGGCAAGGAGAGAGCTCTCCTTGCCACTCTCAACTTATAGCGCACTGGGGGGCTTGCCGCAAGGCCCCGGGCAGGGCGCAGAATCGTCCCTCGTACCGGGTGTCGGGCAAGGATGAGGGACCGTAGTGACTGATCAGTACGTGCTGGAACTCCGAGACATCGATGCGCCACAGGGCGCCCTCGTCGGCGGAAAGGCCGCGCATCTCGGCACGCTGTCGCGGATCGAAGGCATCCGGGTCCCGGACGGCTTCTGCGTGACGACCGAAGCCTTCCGGCAGGCGACGGTGCAAGCGCCGTCGCTCGACGACCAGCTCGATGAGCTTTCGCGCGTGAACCCGGACGACCGAGAGGCGATCCGCACGCTCAGCGCGCAGATCCGCCGCACCATCGAGGACATCGCCGTTCCCCTCGATGTCGCGACGGCGATCACCCACGCTCTCTCCCGGTCCGGAGAGGACGCCGCCTACGCCGTCAGGTCCAGCGCGACGGCGGAGGACCTGCCGACGGCCTCGTTCGCCGGGCAGCAGGACACGTACCTGAACGTCATGGGGCCGGCGGAGATCCTCCGGCACGTCAGCCGTTGCTGGGCCTCGCTGTTCACCGAGCGGGCCGTGACCTACCGCCAGCGCAACGGCATCGACCACCGGACGGTCCACATGGCCGTGGTCGTACAGCGGATGGTCTTCCCGGACGCCTCCGGCATCCTGTTCACAGCCGATCCCGTCACGGGCCACCGCAAGGTCTCCACGGTGGACGCCGGCTTCGGCCTCGGCGAGGCCCTGGTCTCCGGCCTGGTGAACCCGGACGTCTTCAAGGTGAGGGACGGCGAGGTCGTCGCCAGGACGATCGCCGCCAAACACCTGGCTGTTCACGCCCTGCCAACCGGCGGTACGCGCGAAGCGGCGATCGACGCGGAGCGGCAGGAGGAGCCTGCGCTGACCGATGCGCAGGCCGTGCGGCTCGCGCAGTTGGGGCGGCGGATCGAGGCGCACTTCGGCTGCCCGCAGGACATCGAGTGGTGCCTGGTCGGCGACGAGTTCCGGATCGTCCAGAGCCGGCCGATCACCACGCTGTTCCCCGTCCCCGTCCCGGTCGATGGTGGCGGAGGCGGTGGCGACCAGGAGAACCGCGTCTACGTCTCCGTCGGCCACGGGCAGATGATGACCGACCCCATGAAGCCCCTGGGCTCCTCCATGTGGCAGCTCACAGCCATGGTCCCGATGCACGAGGCCGGCGGGCGGCTGTTCGTCGACGTCACCCGGCGCTTGGCGGCGCCCGCGAGCCGCGCTGCCCTGCTGGACGCCATGGAGAAGGGCGATCCGCTGATCAAGGATGCTCTCCAAACCGTCCTCGACCGCGGCGATTTCGTACCGTCCGACCCCGAGCCCGACCCCGTTCCCGTTCCCGGCGGTGGTGGTGCGCCCGCCCCCATCGCGACCGATCCGGCCGTCGTCAGCGGGCTGATCGAGCGCAGCCGGGCCTCCATCTCCGCCCTGGAGCACGGCATCGGGGAGAAGAGCGGGCCCGCGCTGTTCGAGTACCTCCTGCACGAGGCCTTCGTAGAACACCGGCAGGTCCTCAGCGATCCGCTGAGCATTCAGGCGATCATGGCGGGGATGGAGGCCACGTGGTGGCTCAACGACAAGCTGCTCGAATGGCTCGGCGAGAAGAACGCGGCTGACACGCTCACCCTGTCCGCCCCCGACAACATCACGTCCGAGATGGGACTGGCGCTGCTCGACGTCGCGGACGTGATCCGCCCGCTGCCCGAGGTGGTGGCGTTCCTCCAGGACGCCAAGGACCAGGACGCCAAGGACCAGGACGCCAAGGACCAGGACGCCAAGGACCAGGACGCCAAGGACCAGGACGCCGGCGGCCAGGACTTCCTCGACGAACTGCCCAAGCTCCCCGGCGGGACCGAAGCACGCGACGCCATCGAGGCGTACCTCGACCTCTACGGCATCCGCTGCGTCGGCGAGATCGACATCACGAGGCCGCGCTGGCGCGAACGCCCGGCCGCGCTCCTGCCCGCGATCCTCGACAACGTACGGAACTTCGCGCCGGGCGCCGCCGAGCAGCGTTTCGAGCAGGGACGCAAGAGGGCCCGCCAGATGGAGCAGGACGTGCTGTCACGCCTGCGGGCCCTGCCCGACGGGGACCGGAAGGCCGCCGAGACGCAGGGGATGATCGACCGGGTCCGTACCTTCATCGGGTACCGGGAGTACCCGAAGTACGGCATCATCGCCCGCTACTTCCTCTACAAGCAGGCCCTGTTGAAGGAAGCCGGACGCCTCGTGCGGGCCGGAGTCCTCGCCACCGCGGAGGACGCCTTCTACCTCACGTTCCAGGAACTCCACGACGCGGTGCGCTCGAACCAGGTGGACGACCGACTCGTCCAACAGCGCAAGGAAGCGTTCCGCGCCCACCACGCGCTCACCCCGCCCCGGGTCCTCACCTCGGACGGCGAGGCCCTCACCGGGTCCTACCGGCGCGACGACGCCCCGGCCGGCGCCCTGATCGGCGTACCGGTTTCCGCCGGGACGGTCGAGGGACGGGCCCGTGTGGTCCTCGACATCGCGCAGGCCGATCTCGAAGCGGGTGACATCCTGGTCACGCCCTTCACGGACCCCAGTTGGTCGCCGCTGTTCCTCGGGATCGCCGGCCTGGTGACGGAGGTGGGCGGTCTGATGACCCACGGAGCGGTGATCGCCCGCGAGTACGGGCTGCCCGCCGTCGTGGGAGTGGACCGCGCCACCCACCTCATCCAGGACGGCCAGCGGATCCGCGTCCACGGAACCGACGGCTACATCGAGATCCTGTCCTGACGGTCAGTGAGGTGACGGTTCAGTGGGGTGACGGTTTCGGGTTCAGGGCGTTGCCGACGGTGCAGCCGCCCTCTCCGGGCATCCTGTGGATCCGGGGCGGCACCCACACCTCGGTGGCGCCGGGGTCCACGCGGGCGAGCAGGCAGTCCTGCGGGTCGAAGCCGTTGCCCTTGACCGACAGGAGGACGCCGACCCGGCCGCCGTCCGCCTTCACCTCGGTACGGATCGCCGGATCGCCGGATCCAGGTTCAGGGCGGCGAGCGTACGGCGCACCTCGGCCTCGTCGACCTGGCCGCCGTCCGGTACCCGGGGAAGTTTCGCGCGGAGCTCCTCGTACGGCAGCCGGGGCGGTTCGGGCGGCGGGGCGAAGGTCATCGCAGGGCCATCGGGGCAGTCCACGTCACGGGGATCCGCACTCCACTCCGACTCGGGCGACACCTGCACCGTGAAACAGCGCCGTACGGAGACCTCCTCGGGGGCGAGCCATCCCTTGTACGCCGAGCCGGAGGTGCGGATGACCAGGTCGACGCCGTCCCCGTCGTGTGTGGAGGTACCCGTCACCCGCAGTACCTCCACCCCGTCGATGCCGGAAGCCGAGCGTCCGACCTCCTCCGCCGTGCGCGGACGCTGGCCGTAGAGCCGCTCGCCCGCCTTCCTGGCCGCCTCCCGTGCGCCGTCCGTCGCCTCGTCCTCGGCGGACTGCACCACCCCGCATCCGGCGGTGAACAGCAGCAGCGGGGCGAGCAGCAGTAGTCGGCGCATGCGTCCACCCTTGCGGCGCGGTGCGCGGCGGGCCACCGCTCACGTACTCAGGCGGGGGTAGGTGATCGTACTCAGCCGGTGGGCGGGCCCGTCAGCCTGCCGACGGGCCCGACACGATCGCTAGCGCTGGACGACCACGACCGCGTTGCCGACCTTGCGCTCGGTGGGTGCGGTTGCCCGCCAACTGTCCATGGGGCGGTTGTAGAGGGTGTTGTCGATGAGAAGGGTGCTGTCGCCCCCGGAGCCGAGGCTCAAGGCGTCCTTCGCACCGAGCCACTTCATGACGGCTGCGGCTTCATGCACGGTGACGCCGATGCTGCTCTGCGGCATCCTTCCGTCCACGGTCACGAGCAGCAGTTCCCCGGCTGCGGTGACCCCGGCGAGGGTGCGGGGGTGGCGCTGCACGACGCCGTTCGTCGCGACGTTGCTGTCGGGGTTGAGCATGCCGTTGGCGTCGGCGTTGACCAGTATCTCCCCGTTGCGGACCAGGGCGGGCCCGCCGCCTGCCACGGCGGAGAAGGAGGAGCTGGTCACGGGCACGCCATGGGAATCCGTGATGCTCGTACCCGGTTTGAACGACTTTCCGGTCACGCTGTGGGCGCGCAGCCAGTCCGCACCGGTGCCGATTCCTTGCATGACCCGGCTGCCCGCGGGGACGGAGCCGCCGGCGGGGGTGCGGACGTCCTTGACGACCCAGTTTCCGTCCATGACGACGTCCACACTGTTGGTCACGCCCTCTCGCGGCGGGGGTGTGTTGCTGCCCCACTCCGGACGGAAGATGACGATCTCGTTGTCGTCCACGCACAAGGCGTTGCGCACCGGCCGCAGTTCGGGGACGAGTTCGTCCTTGCCGTTCCTGCGGCGGTCCTCGCCGACACCGCCGCAGCCGACGTTGCGTCCCGGTACGCGGTTGATGCCGTCGATCACCTGAACCGCGCCGTCGTGTGCGGTCACCTGGGTGTGCGAACTGACCTCGTCGACCCGGACCCGGGCTCCTGCTCCCTCGAGGAGCAGTGCGGTCCGGCCGTTGTTGGCTTCGCTGAGCAGGCTGTTGCCCTGCACGTAAAGGCCCTGCGGATCACCGCCGAAGCCGGAGAACGAGGGATTGTTCGTCGACTCGATGTCGAAGTCGGAGCCGTTCACCGCGACCAGGGCGCCGGCCGCCTCGCCCATGTCCCGTACCGTCTGGGCCGAGGCGATGTCGCTTCCGTGGACGGCCTTGAACGTGACGGCGGCCGACGGGTCGATCCTCACGACCCGTACCTCCCACGGGCCCGTACTGTCGTTGCCGTCCTGTGCCGTGTAGACGGTCCGCCCGGTGAATCCGGCCTCCTGCAGCGACTTGAGCAGTGCGTCGGCGTCCGAAGGCCGGTCAGGGTCGAAGGAGCCCACGCGCACCATGTGCTGCCGCGGCAGGCCTGCCCCTACGCCCGGTCCGGCCGGGAGCTCCCGAGTGTCCACCCGGCCGGTGAAGCCCTTGGCCTTCAAATCGGCGACCAAGGTATCGGCGAGCTCCCTGTTGCCGGCCGACCAGGTACTGGGCTGCTTGATGAGGAGCTCGACCGACCACGTGTCGGTGGCCTGGCCCTGGGTGTACTTCTCGTACGTGATGCCCGGCGTCTGCGTCGGAACAGCCTTCGCCACGGTCTGCAAGTACGCAGGCCCCAACGGCATACGACCGACTGCGGCCTGTGCTGCGGCGTCAGTGGCGGTGGCCGTGGCTGTGGCTGTGGCTGTGGCAGGCGAAAGGGTGGCCATCGCGCCCAGCGCAACAGTCAAGGCCGTGATACGGCGTACTCGCTTCACTCTCAGGACTCCTAGAACAGGCAGGCAAGGGGTACCAGGGCGGGGACCAGGGAACGGTTGATCACTTCCGCCCGAGCGAAGCTTACGTAGCTGCTGCGATAGTGCGACTGACATGAAGGTCTCGCCAGCCTGGAGATCGAGTCCGGAGGGACGTAGCCTTCCTCGGGTGACGAAGATCGTGACGTACGTCGAGATGACGGACCGAACCCAACTGGTTCCCGGTGATCCGGTCCCGGGCATGGTGCTCGTCGCCGTTGATGGGGACCTGTCGCTGGTTCCCGACCTGATAGCGAGGATCGGAGCGCCCTACCAGTGGCGCAGCGCCCGCCGCAGCCCGCAGGAGTGGGAGGCCTGGTTCGTCGAGCATCCGAACCTGACGTGTTGGCTGCTGACCGTGGCGGACGAGCCCGCGGGCGTGGTCTGTTACGACCTCCACGCGGGCGCCGACGTCGAGATCAGGACGTTCGGGCTGCTGCCGGAGTTCACCGGCAAGGGCCTCGGCGGCCATGCGCTGACGCTCGCGATCCGGCAGGGCTGGGAACTGGTGCCGGGCGTGCGCCGCGTATGGCTGCACACGTCCTCGGAAGACAACCCGAACGCGCTGCCCAACTACCAGCGCCGTGGGCTGCGTACCTTCAAGACCGAAGCATGCGATTGACCGGCGTGAGCTGAGGGCGAAGCGGGAGCCCGCCTGCTTCTGGCACAGGCGGGCTCCCGCGACTGAGTGGTGCGGTGGTAGTGGTCAGCCGTTCTCGGCCTGGAACATCCAGTGGTGCTTTTCGAGGTCCGCGGTGATGCTGATGATGAGGTCCTGGCTCACCGGGTCCGCGTCCCCGGTCGCCTCGATACGCTCCCGCATTCGCGTGATCACGGCGCCGAGCGCATGCACCATGGTGCGTACCGCGTCCGTGTCCCTGACCCGCCCCTCGGGCACCGCCCCGATGCCGTCGTTGCGTGCCACGGTCGCGGCGCGCCCATCGGGAGGGACGCCGAGGGTCGCGGCCCGTTCGGCGACCGCGTCCGAGTGCAGGCGCGTCGTGTCGACGACCTCGTCGAGCTGTAGGTGCACGGAGCGGAAGCGCGGTCCGACGACGTTCCAGTGGATCTGCTTGGCCGCCAGGGTGAGGTTGGCCAGGTCCTCCAGCGATCCCTGCAGGGCGCCGGCGACGGCCTTCAGGTCGCTCTCCGGAAGGGTGCTCTCGACTGTGTACATGCGACTCCTCCTGATTACGGATTCAATATCACCCTAGATCCTGTCTAACCACACCAGAAGGGACGAAAGTCCTGCAATAGGGGAGTGGTGGTCGGGCCCGCCGCGAAGGCGTCGGCGGCCGGCGGTCGTAGTGTCGAACCTGATCCCAAGGTGAGGAGTTCTGATGCGCAGCGTGACTTACTCGATGGGCGTGTCACTCGACGGCTACATCGTCGGGCCGGACGGCACCTTCGACTGGACGGACCCCGGTGAGGACGTCTTCCGCTTCTGGATCGACGAGATTCAACGCGTCGACGTCCACCTGCTGGGGCGACGGCTGTACGAGACGATGCTGTACTGGGAGACCGCCGAACAGGATGCATCGCTCGACGCGTTGAACCTTGAATGGGCGGCGCTCTGGAATCCGCTCCCCAAGGTGGTGTTCTCCACCACGCTGTCGACGGTGCAAGGCAACGCCCGCCTGCTCTCCGGTGGGTTGGCGGAGGAGATCGAGCGGCTGCGGGCCGAGCCGGGTGAAGGCGACATCGCGATCGGCGGCGCGACCCTCGCCGCCGAGGCGGCCGCGGCGGATCTGATCGACGAGTACCAGGCCGTGGTCTACCCGGTACTGGTCGGCGGTGGCATTCCGTTCTTCCCCCGGAGCGAGCGCCGGGTGGACCTGGAACTCGTCGAGACCCGCACCTTCAGCTCAAAGGTCGTCTACCTCCGCTATCGCGTGGCGCGCCCGTCCGCGCCTTAGGCGGGCCGGGGCGTGGAGTGACGTAGGGTGATCGGCGCAGCGGTGCGTCAGTGCCGCATGGCGTACGGCACCAGGGGACGGGACCTACAACGATGAAGCTCGGCGAAGCACTGGCGGAGCGCGCGGAGGCGGCGCGCCGCGTCGAACAGCTGCGGGCCCGTATCGTGGCCAACGCCCGCTACCAAGAGGGCGAGACCCCCGCCGAGGACCCGGCCGGGCTGCTGGCCGAGGTCACCGAGACCCTCGACGCCCTGGAGTCCCTGATCCGGCGCATCAACCGGACCAACGCCGCCGTCGACATGGGCGCCGACGGCACCCTCACCGACGCCCTCGCCCGCCGCGACACCCTGCGCCTGCGCCACTCCGTGCTCACCTCGGCCGCCGATGCCGCCGCGGGCAGCGGGGACCGAGGCTACGGCCGTCAGCTGCGCTCCGAGCTGATGGTGCTCCCCGCGCTGCCGGTCGCCGAGCTGCGTGCCCGCGCCGATGACGCCGCCCGCGAGATCCGCGAGATCGACGTACGCATCCAGCGCACCAACTGGGAGGCCGACCTCCTGGACTGAGACCGCGGTGCGGAGCAGGTAGTTGCTCCGGAGGCGTGCACAACCGAGGGCCGGCGGTTACCGGCCCGGCTGGCGCGCGGAGAGCAGCGCATCGGGTTCGACTCCCGAGATGACAGTGCAGCTCAGCAGCGTGACGAGTCACAGCGCATCGCGCACATTTCATCACCACGTGCAGATCCGGTCGTGACGAGGGTGGGTTCGGGGCATCCGCATCGCAGGACGGCGCCCGGGCCGGGAGTTCAAGCTCCCGGCCCGGGCGCTGTGTCGTTCTCGGGGCCCTGCTCAACGTCCTTGTGTGCGCGAGGCGTTGACAAACGCGGCAACTGAGAGAAACCTGTGGCGCCATGACTGCATATCAGCAATCAGATCACTCAAAAATCAAAGAGTGTTGCGCAAAATCACGGCAATCGTGCCTGCGGCTGCTGGCCGGACTGCTGGTAGCCGGGCTGATGGCCCTCGGCCTGGTGCCCGCCGGCTCCGCCGCCGCTGCGGGCGGCCCCAACCTCGCTCTCGGCAAGACGGTCACCGCGAGCGGCTCCCTCGGCGGGTACGGTGCCGCGGCGGCCACCGACGGCAATCAGGGCTCGTACTGGGAGAGTCCTTCGGGCGCCTTCCCGCACTGGATACAGGTCGACCTCGGCAGCAGCGTCTCCGTGGACCAGGTGGTGCTGAAGCTGCCCGCCTCGTGGGAGGCGCGTACCGAGACGCTGGGCGTCCAGGGCGGCACGGACGGGAACACCTTCAGTACGCTGTCGGCCTCCGCGGGGCGGGTGTTCGACCCGAGCCGGTCCAACACCGTGACCATCGCCTTCGCCGCCACGACCGTGCGTCAGGTGCGGCTGAGCATCAGCGGCAACACCGGCTGGCCGGCCGCCCAGATAGCGGAGTTCGAGGTCTATGCGGCAGCCGGCGGCGGTGACCCGGGGGACCCCGGTGACCCGGGCACCCCGCCCCCGACCGGGGTGAACCTGGCCAAGGCCAAGCCCATCGAGGCCTCCTCCACCACCCAGTCGTTCGTCGCGTCCAACGCCAACGACGACAGCGTCAGCACCTACTGGGAGGCCGCCGGCCAGCAGTCCACGCTGACGGTCAAGCTCGGCTCCAACGCCGATGTCACCGTGGTGGTCCTCAGGCTCAACCCGGACCCAGCCTGGTCCAACCGCACGCAGAGCTTCGAGATCCTGGGCCGCGAGCAGTCGGCGAGCGGCTTCACCTCCCTGAAGGCCCGTGCCGACTACGCGTTCAGCCCGGCCGGCAACCAGAACACAGTGACCGTCCCGGTCACCGGCCGAGTCGCCGACGTCCGGCTGGTGTTCTCCGGCAACACCGGGGCCGGCGGCGGCCAGGCAGCCGAGTTCCAGGTCATCGGCGCCCCCGCTCCGAACCCCGACCTCGGCGTCACCGACCTCTCCTGGTCCCCGGCGGCCCCCTCCGAGAGCGACGCCGTCACCGTCGACGCCACGGTCCGCAATGCCGGTACGGTCGCCTCCCCGGCCACCTCCCTCAACGTCAGCATCGAAGGCGCGGTTGCGGGCAGCGCCCCGATCGGCGCCCTCGCCGCCGGCTCCTCGACCACCGTCTCCGTGTCCGCCGGCAAGCGCCCGATGGGCAGCTACACCGTCTCGGCCGTCGTCGACCCGGCCGGCACCGTCGTCGAGCAGGACGAGACCAACAACAGCCGCACCGCCGCGGCGAAGCTCGTCGTCGGCCAGGCCCCCGGCCCCGACCTGGAAGCCCTCTCCATCACCACGGACCCGGCCAACCCTGCCGTGGGCGCACCGGTCTCCTTCACCGTGGCCGTACGCAACCGCGGTACCACCGCCGTGAGCGCGGGCACCGTCACCCGGCTCGTCGCGGGCACCACCACCCTGGGCGGCCCCACCCCGGCGATCGCGGCCGGAGCGACCGTCAACGTGCCGATCAACGGGACCTGGAGGGCGGTCAGCGGCGGAGCCACCCTCACGGCCACCGCCGACGGGACCTCCCTCGTCACCGAAACCAACGAGGGCAACAACAGCTACTCCCGCGCCGTGGTGGTCGGCCGGGGCGCGGCGCTCCCGTACACCGAGTACGAGGCGGAGGCCGGTACCTACACCGGCACCCTGCTGCAGAGCGACGCCAAGCGCACCTTCGGCCACACCAACTTCGCCACCGAGTCCTCGGGCCGCGAATCGGTCCGCCTCACCTCGACCGGCCAGTACGTGCAGTTCACCTCGACGGGCGCGGCCAACTCGATCGTCGTGCGCAACTCCGTCCCCGATGCCGCGAGCGGGGGCGGCGCCGACGCCACCATCAGCCTCTACATCAACGGAGCCTTCGCCCAGAAGCTCGACCTGACCTCCAAGTACAGCTGGCTCTACGGCAGTACCGACAGCCCCGAGGGCCTGACCAACACCCCCGGCGGTGACGCCCGCAGACTCTTCGACGAGTCCCACGCGCTCCTCGCGCAGAGCTACCCGGCGGGCACCACCTTCCGCCTCCAGCGCGACGCGGGCGACACGGCCGCGTACTACGTCATCGACCTGGTGGACCTGGAGCAGGTGGCCCCGGCGGCGGCGAAGCCCGCCGAGTGCACCTCGATCACCGACTACGGCGCGATCCCCAACGACGGAATCGACGACACGGTCGCCATCCAGAAGGCGGTGACCGCCGACCAGAACGGCCAGATCGCCTGCGTATGGATCCCGCAGGGCCAGTGGCGCCAGGAGCAGAAGATCCTCACCGACGACCCGCTGAACCGGGGCCAGTTCAACCAGGTGGGCATCAGCAACGTCTCCATCCGCGGCGCGGGCATGTGGTACTCACAGCTCTACACGCTGACCGCGCCGCAGAACGCGGGCGGCATCAACCACCCGCACGAGGGCAACTTCGGCTTCGACATCGACGACAACACGCAGATCTCCGACATCGCCATCTTCGGCTCGGGCACCATCCGGGGCGGTGACGGCAACGCCGAGGGCGGCGTGGGCCTGAACGGGCGCTTCGGCAAGAACACGAAGGTCACCAACGTGTGGATCGAACACGCCAACGTGGGCGTCTGGGTGGGCCGCGACTACGACAACATCCCGGCCCTGTGGGGTCCCGGCGACGGCATCGAGTTCAGCGGCATGCGCATCCGCGACACCTACGCCGACGGCATCAACCTCGCCAACGGCACGCGCAACTCGACCGTCTTCAACTCCTCCTTCCGCACCACCGGAGACGACGCCCTCGCGGTGTGGTCCAGCAAGTACGTCAAGGACCAGTCGGTGGACATCGGCCACGACAACCACTTCCGCAACAACACCATCCAGCTCCCGTGGCGCGCCAACGGCATTGCCCTGTACGGCGGTTACGGCAACACCATCGAGAACAACCTGATCTACGACACCATGAACTACCCCGGCATCATGCTCGCGACCGACCACGACCCGCTGCCCTTCTCCGGGCAGACCCTGATCTCGGGCAACGGGCTGTTCCGTACGGGCGGCGCCTTCTGGGGCGAGGCCCAGGAGTTCGGGGCGATCACACTGTTCGCGGCCAACCTGCCCATCCCGGGTGTCACCATCCGTGACACCGACATCCACGACTCGACCTACGACGGAATCCAGTTCAAGACCGGCGGGGGCAGCACGCCCGACGTGAAGGTCACCAACGTACACATCGAGAAGTCCAACAACGGAGCCGGCATCCGCGCCCACGGTGGGGCGCGCGGTAGCGCGACCCTGTCGAACGTCACCATCACGGGCTCGGCCGACGGGGACGTCCTGGTCGAACCGGGGTCGCAGTTCGTGATCAGCGGCGGGGCGAACTGACCCGCCCGGGCGGGGGGGGGGGGGGGGGGGGGGGGGGGGGGGGGGGGGGGGGGGGGGGGGGGGGGGGGGGGGGGGGGGGGGGGGGGGAGGGGGGGGGGGGGG
>NZ_JBVJUY010000053.1:0-31536 GCF_055604165.1 Streptomyces sp. NPDC037242 | reverse complement strand
CCACCCCCCCGCCCCCCCCCCCCCCCCCCCCCCCCCCCCCCCCCCCCCCCCCCCCCCCCCCCCCCCCCCCCCCCAGGGTGAGCCGTCCTGATCGTGTCTTATACAGGTGTGGGAGGCGGGGCAGCCAAACTGCCTGGTCCACCGGCCGCTGCGTTGACTGCCGGCTCCGCGGGCGGGCCGAGCTGTTCAGCCGAGCATCCGCGTCCGGATGGGCCGCCAGCACATGGCGTGCCGGATCGCATCGGTGGTGGACAGCTCCGGTGCCCACCGAAGCAGGCCGTGGGCCCTGGTGTTGTCCACGGCGAAGCCTCCGACGTCCCCGGGGCGGGCCGGTGCCTCGCGGATCTCGAGGATGTGCCCGGTGGCTTCCTGGAACGCCGCGACGAGCTCCCGGACAGTGGTCCCGGATCCGGTCGACAGGTTCACGACCTGGAAGGGGCACTTGCGGGTGATCTCGTCGAACCGCCTGAGCGCGGCTACATGCGCTCGGGCGAGGTCCCAGACGTGGATGTAGTCGCGCAGGCCCGACCCGTCGCGCGTGGGGTAGTCGGTCCCGGTGACGGTGAACGGCTCGCCGTCCTCGGCTGCGGTGATCATCCGGCCCAGGAGGTGGGTCGGCTTGTCGGTCTGCAGGCCGGTGCGCAGCTGCGGGTCGGTGCCGAGCGGGTTGGCGTAGCGCAGGGCGATCGTGGCCAGGGGGGTGGCGGCGGACACGTCGCTGAGGAGGGTCTCGCAGACGGCCTTGGTCTGGGCGTAGGGGCTTGAGGGCGCCAGGGTGTCGTCTTCGTGCGCGGTGGTGCAGGAGTTGCCGTAGACGGATGCGGAGGAGGCGAAGAGCAGTCGGGTGCAGCCGTGGTGGAGCAGGCGTTCGGCCAGGGCGATCGTGCCGGTGACGTTCTCGCGGTAGTAGCTGAGCGGGTCGGTCGTGGACTGCGGCACCGTGCTCAGGGCGGCGCAGTGGATCACGGTGTGGATGTCGGGGTGGGCCCTCCAGATGTGGTCGATCAGGTCGCCGTCCGCGATGTCGCCGCGGTAGGCCGTCCGGTCGGCCAGGTACTCGGGGCGTCCGGTGGCCAGGTTGTCCAGGATGAGGGGGGTGATCCCCGCATCGAGGCATGCGGAGGCGATGGTCGAGCCGATGTAGCCGGCCCCGCCGGTGATCAGAACCTTCATGCCCCGGTCTCCTCGCGGTAGTCGCCGGCGCAGCGGAAGCCGGTCTGGAAGTTGCTGTACAGGGGGTCTCCGGCGAGGCGCTCGGCGGTGCGGCACTGGTAGCGGAAGTTCATCCAGCTGCCGCCCCGGGCGACGCGGT
Organism: Streptomyces sp. NPDC037242; assembly: GCF_055604165.1. Lineage (NCBI taxonomy): Bacteria > Bacillati > Actinomycetota > Actinomycetes > Kitasatosporales > Streptomycetaceae > Streptomyces > Streptomyces sp. NPDC037242. The sequence continues at coordinate 30,224 of NZ_JBVJUY010000053.1, read as the reverse complement.
AGAGGCCGGCGATGCAGTCGTAGACGTCGCCGTAGGTGCGGTCCGGGTCATACGGCCCGTACACCGTGGCGGTCCACTCCAGGGCGTTGCCGGCCATGTCCAGGACCCCGAAGGGTGAGGCGCCGCGGGAGAAGAGGCCGACGGGGGTGGTCGAGGGCAACGTCGTGGACTGGTCGGCGCGGTGGCGCAGCCACCAGGTCCGCCAGCCGCCGCTGGCGGTGATCGGTCCACGGTTCCAATACTCGGCGCTATTGCAGGCGTCCGCGTCGAAGGCGTCGCCCCACGGCCATTCGTAGCCCTGCGGGCCGCGCGCCGCGTACTCCCATTCTGTCTCGGTGGGCAGGCGCAGCCCCGCCCAGTCGGCGTACGCGTCAGCGTCCGTCGCGCACAGGTGCACCGCCGGGTGGTCAGGCATGTCCCGCCAGCACGGTCCGATCGTCCCCGCCGGGTAGCGCCAGGATGCTCCTTGCGTCTCCTGCCAGAACTGCTCCCCGTAGACGAGGCCGAAACCCCGCTCCTCGGCGTGGGTACGAAACCCGGTCGCCTCGGCGAAGGCCGCGTACTGGGCGTTGGTGACCAGGGTCCGCATGATCCCGAACGCTGCGACGGCGATCGTGCTCCGGGGTGCCTCGTCCTCGAACCAGGCGCGGGGCAGGTGCTGCTCGCTGGCGATCCGGTTCAGCTGCTCCTCTGTGGTGCCGCGGCGCAGGAGGCCGTCGGGCACCATCGTCATGGCCCCGGTCGTGGGCGCCGGCATGTCAGCCCCCCGCCATGGCGGGGATGACCAGGACCGTGTCCTGCTCGTGGACTGTCACCGTCTCGGCCGCCGCCGCGCGTACCAGCTCACCGTCCAGGCAGAGGGTCACCCAGCTCGCCACGGACCCGGCGGCGGTGAAGATCCGTTTGCGGACAGCCGGGTGCTGGTCGGCGAGGGCGTCCAGCGCCTCAAGGACGGTCGTCGCCGTGACCAGGACCGTCTTGAGTCCGTCGGTCTCTGTCGTCCATGCGTGGGGAACCTGCACGTGCGGCATGCGCTCACTCTCCAATCGAAGTAGGGCACAGCCACAGTCCGGCCGGCCGGGCAGTGGGGAGAAGGCCTTCGGGGTTGTCGCCGATTGCCGACCGGTTGCCTCCCGTTGCCTTGCACCGGCGGACGTCTTCCCGTCCGCAGGGGTGCCGCCGGAGAATGGGGGCTCTGGTTTCTGGGAGGTAGAGCGCCCGTGGCCACAGCCACCGTCACCGCTGTTCAGGTCCATCCGCTCACCACGCTGATGGCCCGGCACAGTCTGACCGCAGCCGGCTACCTCAAGCGGGTGGCGGACCGGCACCAGGCCCTCGGCTTCGGCGCTATGGCCACGCGCAAGGAGAAGGCCACCCGCTGGACACGGGAGGGCGTCACCCCGGAGAGGACCGCTCTGCTGGCCATCGCCAGCCTCCACGGCATCGACTCGGCCGACGTCGACCGCTACGGCTGGCCGGGGTTCCTGCTCCTCGCCATCGACGACGACCGCACCGTTTTGGAATCACCCTGGACCGCGGCGGGTACGGTCATGACACTGACGGACGTGGGAGGGCCCATGCAGGACCGCCGCGGCTTCCTGATCGTCTCCACCAGCACGCTGGCCGCAGCCATCGCGCAGTGGATCACCGCCGAGCCCGCCCTCGCTGTCGGCGACGGAAGCCGCAGGGTCGGCGCCGAGGCAGCCGGGCTCTTCGACATGCGCCTCGACGCCCTGCGCCACCTCGACGACACCGTCGGCGCCGGCCAGGTCTACGACGCCGCCGTCCTCGAGCTCCGCCTGATCACCGGCCTCCTCAAGAACGCCTCCTACACCCAGGCCACCGGCCGTCGCCTCTTCGCCAGCGCAGCTGAAGCCTCACGCCTGGCCGGCTGGTGCGCCTACGACGAAGGCCGGCACGCGGCCGCCGAGAGGCATTTCGTCGCCTCCCTGCGCGCCAGCGGCTCCGCCCAGGACACCACCCTGGGCACAATCACCCTCGCCTTCTGGGCCAACCTCCGCTACAGCTCAGGAGACCCCCGCAGCGCCCTGCACCTCATCGACGGCGCACTCGCCGAGCACCGCAAGCTCTCCTCGCCCCGGGTCCGGGCGATGCTCCACGCCCGGGCCGCCCGCGCCCACTCCAAGGCGGGCGAGCCCGTCCAGGCCTGGCGCCACATCGACGACGCCTTCACCGCCTACGGCAAGGCCGACGCCCCCGAGGCCGACCTCGCATCGATGTACTGGATCACCCACGGCGAACTCCACCAGGTCGCAGCGAGCTCCGCTCTGAGCCTCGGCGAACCGCAGCGGGCTCTGGAGCACTTCACAGCCGCCCTCACACACGAGGACCCGTACGACACCGACCGCGAAACCCGCGGCACAGTCATCTACCAAGTCCGCCAGGCCGAGGCCCACCTCGCCCTCGGCGAGGTCGACGCCGCACTCGACCTCGGACACCAGATCATCGACACGATGGGCGGCGTCGACTCCGCCCGCACCACCCACACCCTCGAAGACCTCCGCAGCCAACTCAACGAGCACCGTCACGTTCCCGCCGTAGCCGACTTCCTCAACTACGCAGCCTGATCCGACCCAGGCATACCGAGACCGGTGCCCCGGGCCCGATCAGAGCTCCCGTCCCGCCGTCGGCACTCGTGGCCACGCGGACGGCGCGGAGGTCGGGGCGGGCTGCGGGGGCAGTGGCTGGTCCCGCTGTCCTCGCAGGGCGACCACGCGGGCGTCCGCCTCGCGGGCGTGCCGGACGGGCGCTGCCGATCGCATCTCCTCCCAGAGTGCGGCCTCCTGGTGGAGGGCCTCCGAGCCCTCGCGGTGTCGTGCGGCCGCCGTCCTCTGGGCGGTCGCGTCCGTGGGCAGTCGGCGTACGTCCTCGGCGGTCCGTGTGTCGAGGCGAGCGGCCAGTACAGGGACGCGCTGGCGCAGCTGTTCCATGTAGGCGTCCATCGCCGGAACGTCCCCGGGCGGGATCGCGGTCCCGCCGGGCGCGAGCAGCGAGAGGTGCGAGTAGGCGGTCAGGTTCTGCCGGGCCTCGTGCAGGGCCCGGGATGCACGCTGGGTCTCCGCGGGGGTCTCCGCGTGCTGCTGGCGGTGTTGCGTGGTCAGCGCCAGGGTCCCCTTGCGGCTGGTGCCGGACAGCCGCAGAGCGATCCGCCCCTTGTGTGCGGACTGCTCGATCCGCTCCAGGATCTGGCTCAGCGAGCCGGCCTGCTGCGCCGCCGCGCCCACGTGTCGGACCGGGCCAGGACGTCGTACGCCTCGGCGGCGAAGGCCCCGCCCGGGGTGGCGGGCGCGTTCAGCCTGCTCTGCTGCTCGGCGGCTTGGAGGTCGTACCGCGCGGCCAGTTCCCCGGCGCGGTGCGCCGCGGCGGCTTCCTCGGCCGCTCGGGAAGCCAGCTGCTGTTCCGGTAGGTGCCCGTACGGGCGCTGGTGCCAGGGCGTGTAGGCGGGCTCTTCCCTCGCGACGGTCTGGGCGGCGGCCGGGAGGCGGGTGAGCTCGTCGGTGACCATCGTGTCGTCGCCGTCGGCTTGCAGGATGCGTCCGGGGGACGGCGGTCTATTGCCCGTTGGTTTCTGGGGCGCAGAACTGTTCGAGGAGCAGGGGTGTGCCGAGTGCGGTGCTGGTGAGTTTGCGGTGGGCGGATTCGAGGGTGCGTACGGCGGCGGGGAGGCCTGCGGGGGGTGCGGTGGTGCCGGTGCGGGGGCGGCCGGGGGTGGTGGTGATCCAGAGTTGGTGGACGTTGCCGCCGTGGAGGGTTTTGAGGTGTCCGGCGGTGAGGGCTTGGTGGGTGGTGTGCCAGCGGGTGAGGGCGTTGTGGCTGATGGGGTCGAGGGGGTACCACTCGTTGTTTGCGCGGGCGCGGGGCAGGGGGCGGTCGAGTTCGAGGTCTTCGAGGCGCATGGGGTGCAGGGCGGTGATGCCGTGGCCGGTGCAGACGGCGAGGGCGATGAGGGCGACGGAGCGTTCCCAGGTGGGTTGGAGCATGGCGGTGGGTTGGTGGGCGCTGAGCAGGCGCAGGGTGCGGTGGGCTTCGGTGGGGGTGAGGCGGTCGGCGAAGTGGGGGCGTGGGGGTGTGAGGTGCAGGGGGGTGCCGTAGTGGTGGGAGAAGGCGTTGAGGGTGCTGACTCTGGCGGCCATGGAGTTGGTGCTGGCGGGGGTGTGGGGGCCGGCGGGGCCGGGTCTGCGGCGGGTGGCGCCGCGTTGGGCGGCGGCGAGCCAGGTGTCGATGTTCGTCTCGTCGAGGAGGTCTGTCGTGTTCAGCCGGCTCTCGTCGGTCTGCTGCAGGGAGGCGAGGTGGGTGATGTATTCCTCGAGGAAGACGCGGCGCTGGCGGCGGGTGGCCTCGCTGGCGAGGGTGGCGAGGAACTTGTCCTTGGCCGTGGTGGCGCGCAGAGGAGCGGGGCTGGGGTCGGGCACGGAAGACGGCCTCCGGGGCGAGGGTTCGAGGATCGTCCCCATTCAATAACAGCAAACAGCTGCAGGCCACCGAACCCCCGTCTTCCAGCCGGCCCATCGTGTCGGCTCGTGTCGAACCGAATCGGAACGTGCAGAATCAGTACGCACAATGCGGACTCCGGCCTCCCCGGCACACCCTTCCCCAAGCCCGGTGGACCTCTTCAGGGTAAGAGTCTCGCTCTTTGCTGTTATTTCATGCCGAGATGCTGAAGGCGATCCTGGTGCGGCTGCTCCGCTGTCCTTGTCCCCGAGACATCGGCGCCGGTAGACCTTCGGAGGGCACCTACAGTCATGATCAGGCTGAATCATCGCGGAGAACTGGTGACAGTTGGATACACGAGCCCACCAGTACAACGCCGGTACCGCCGGATGCCCGGCCGTACCGTAAGGAGGAGTCAGATGATCAGGAAGGGGGGAACGTGAACAAGGAACAGTTCTCGTCGATGGCAGGCGAGTTCATGCGGGCGAGCCTCGACTCGTGGCGAGCGGGGAACCGGGCCTTCGCGGTGCTGCACGCGGGAGTGGGATGCGAGCACATCCTCAAGGCGCTGCTGTGCCATCACGACCCGCTGCTCATCTCCGAGAAAGGCGACCGCGCGCACCGCTTCCATGCCCTCGGGTTCGGAGGCGCCCCGGGTGTGAAGCCCCTCAGCGAGGCACGGACGATCGGGGTCGTCGAGGCGTTCAAGGACGTGTCGGTCTTCATGGGCAAGCGGATGCCGGTCAAGGAACAGGAATTCCGGCCGATCGCCGACTCCCGCAACGGAGTCGCCCACTACGCACACTACGACGACCAGGTCGCCGGCGAGGTCGTCGCCCTCGGCGTGAAGGTCGTCGAGGCGGTGCGCGCCGAGCTCGGCGTCGACTCCGCCGCGTTCTGGGGGGAGTACTCGAACGTCTTCGGCGACCTGGTCAAGGTCGCCGTGCTGCCCACTCCCGTCGACGAGCCCGACCGGCCCGGGATCGAGACCGTTGCCGAGGAGCTCGTACTCGTCGAGCAGGAGGCGGCGCGCGTCGCGGTCGGCATCGGTGCGACGTCGGCCACCCGGGTCGCCCATCTGCGGTCCGGGCTCCGGTCGGCCACACGGCAGAAGGAGGTCGCCGACGCTGCACTGCAGGCGGCGCTGTGGACCGCCCTGCACTCCGCCGGGGCACGGGCGCAGCGCGTCGCGGTCGAGCTGCTGGAGTCGTACGGGGCGCTGCCTTTTCCGTCGCGGCCTGACTCCTTCCATCTCTCCCCGGAGGCGGAGCGGCAGGCGCGCGAAGTCCTCTCCGTGAAGACGATGTTCGCCTCTGCCGTGGTCGCGGGGTTCCATGCCGCCTGCATCGAGCAGCCCGAGCTGAACATGGACGGGCTCGTACGGTCCATCCTTGGCGCCGGGTGGGCCGACCCGGAGACCCCGGAGGGGAGCGATCATCTGTGGTGTCGCTCCTGCTCTGCCTGCGGCTCGCGCGGCAGCGTGTACGGGCAGCAGCGCCCCACAGATTGTCTCTGCCTTGTGCCGGAGGACTACTGCGAGCATGAGAATCGGACGGTTGATTTCGGGTACCCGGAGGCGTTTATCTGTCCCGTCTGCTCCCTGACGCTGACTCATCTTGAGGAGCTCGAAGCGGCTGGCATTGACTACGGCGGGGAACCCGTGGAGTAGCAGCGGGCTCGCCTGCGAGCACTGGACGGCCGCCGGAGCGCGTTCGGGCACCTGGCCTCCAAGCTAGTCCGCCCAGATGTCGGTGCTCTGCGGCATGATGGCCGCCGTGAAAACCGAGATACTGGTAGACGTCTGGCAGCGCCTTCTCGCCGACCCTCGCAAGTCCTGGGTGCTGTTCGAACAGGGCACTTGTGTCGTGCTGACCGCTCCGGATGGAGAGCTGGCTGAACAAGCCACTGAGATCCTGAAAAAGTTCGGCCCGACTCATGCCGGATCTTCAGCAGGCGACTTTGGGGTGATCAACCTCAAGGACGCCGAAGGATGGGTCGTCACCGGACACCACAACGACGTCCTTACCTACGTCGGCCCGGATGAGCCTCGAGATCATTCGGAGATCACTGTCGGGCTGTTCGGACGTTCCAAGCGCCACCGGGACGGCACCGAACTCCACGTCATCCACGTGGAGGACAAACGAAGCTCAGCGGAACCAGCGTAGGCATCTGCGCTTCACTGTCGACGGTGGGGTGGCGCCTGCGAGTCAGGGCCACTGTCACGCCGTCAGGAGACGACCAAGGCTGCCCAGGTAGTCGGCGGAGACATTGCAGGCGCTCGGCCAGGGTGTCCCGGCCGAGCGCCTGTGTGTTCGGGGTACTGCCTATCCGATGGTGCGGGCGGTGCCCCAGTCGTCTTCTTCGACGCGCCAGCCGTTGATGAGGGCTGCGTTGCCTCCGTTGAAGAGGTAGAGGGTTCCGTCGTTGCGGGTGGCGTAGATGTCGGGGATTCCGTCGCCGTTGACGTCGGGGGTGCCGCGCAGGAGTGGCAGGGTGGCGCGGTCCCAGCCGGTGGTGGCGTAGGTGATGTCCTTGCCGCCGTTGGATGCCGCTTCCGTGCCGATGGAGTTGAGGTCGAGTCCGCCGCCTGCGGCGGCCTTGCCGTTGCGCAGGGCGAGGCCGCGGCTGGGCATGGAGTCGTCGCGGAAGATCAGGTCCGCGACTCCGTCGCCGGAGACGTCGCGAACGCCCACGATGTCCCGCTTACCCCAGCCGGAGCCGCCGATCTGCTTGGCGCTGGTGATGCTGGCTCCGCTGTAGCCGGTGAGGGCCCAGAAGGTGTCGCCGCCGTCGGCTAGAGCGAAGAGGTCTTCCATCCCGTCGCCGGTGACGTCCTGGACGACGACGATCTGGCTGAACGTCGCCGGGTTGGGGGCGCCTTCCGGGAGGAGGATCTCCATGCGCCGGCTGATGTCGAAGCGGCCGTTCCCGTCGCCTTGGTAGACGTACAGCTTGCCGTCGGGCATGCGGGCGATGAGGTCGGTGATGCCGTCGCCGGGAAACCAGTCCGTGGAGTGGCTGATGAGAGCGGGCTTGCCGCTCGCCGCGTCCTTCCAGTAGCCGGAGGGCGCGGCCTTGCCTGCGTCGGTGGCGGCGGGCATCCAGGCGTCGACGTCGCCGTCCTTGTCGCCGGGGTAGACGCGCAGGTCGCCTGCGCCGTCGACGGCGAGGAGGTCGGCCTTGCCGTCACCCGTCACGTCACCCGGACCGTCGGCGCCCGGCCTGGGCCGGACGTAGAACGTGTAGATGTACGGGTTGGATATGTTGCCGGCCTGGTTGACGATGCGGACGTAGAACATGTTCGGTCCGGCGTTGTCGGGGCTGACATCGACGGTTACGGTGTCCGATCCCGCCGGGGGGACGGCCTTCTTGTCGTAGATGGGGTGGTTGAGGCTCCACTGGAACTCGCGGATGTCCTCGGGCTTGGTGCCGCCGGCGATGACGGTGATCTTGCCGGGGCTCAGGGTGTTCTTGCTCCACTCGGCGCCATCGGGTCCGGGGACGGGGAAGTCTTCGGAGCGGATGGTCGGCGGGGTGGGCTGGGTGTGGTCGATGGTGAACGAACACGGTTTGTCGGTCCCGGCCGGGCCTGTCCCCGATATCGCACCGTCGTGGTCGCTGGCCGTGGCCGTCCAGGAGTACGTGGTGTTCGCGGTGAACGACTCCCAGGGGATGCCGGTTCTGGCGACGCCGTAGCTGTCGGGCCATATCCACTGGTCGAAGACGACGGCCCCGTCCGAGGCGCGCCAGACCTTGATCTGGATCTGCTTGAGGTTCCCGTCGCCATCGACGCCCTGGACCTCGAACATGACGTCCGACTTGCCGACCTTCCTGAACGGGCCGTCGATCGTGCAGACACCGCCCGGGACGGTGTCCATGCCGGCCTGGGTCGGCTCGTCGGGGGCCTTGTTGTACTCGACATCGATGTACGGGGCGCTCTCACCGTTGGCGAGGAACTTCTTCCAGAAGTTCGCGTTGCCCTCGTTCTCGGCGCGCAGACCCAGAGTGAGGTTCTGCCAGGCGCCGCGGGCCCCGTTTTCGACGGTGCCCTTGATGTCGAGGGCGACCCAGTTGTCAGGGCAGGAGCTGTCGTGTCCGTGTCCCGTGTAACCGCTGGCTATGCGGTTGCCCCAGAAGGAGTCGTTGTTCGTGCTCCTCCATGTGGTGTCGCTGTAGATCATCGGGGTGTGATAGACGTCAAAAGTGGTTGCGGTGCAACCCCATGAGTACGTCTGCAAAGCCCGGAGCCTGGCGGATCGGATGGCAGTGCCGTGGAGCTGGTTGCCGAAGTCGAACATGAATACTGAACGGGACGTGCCGTACGTGGTGGTCTCGTATCCGACGCGCGCTTCGGGAGTTCCGCTGTCGCTGTTGAAGTTCTGTCCGTTGTAGAAGCTGGTGGTCTCTGCCGTCTTGTAGAGCAGGGTCCAGCTCTGCTTGTGGCCCTTGAAGGAAGGGTCGATGAACACCGGATAGACCGTGTCGCCGTCATTCAGCAGCCGACTGTTCGGCGTGAGAGTCAAAATGCCCTCGGCCGTGAGCGCGGCTCCGGCCGGCTCGGCGTGCGCGCCTTCCGCGCCGGCGAGACCGGTCAGGGCGAGCGTGGGGCGTTCGGCCGCACCCGGGCCCGGGGCAGGGGCGGGTTCGCCCTCGGTGGTGGCGACCTTGCCGGCCGAGTCCCACATGTACGGAGTGGGCGAACCCGCGACTTCCTCGCCCTTGGCGTTACGGGCGCTGACCGCGCGCGAAGCCTCGTCCAGGTGGAAGGTCAGGTCCGGGGAGCTGAGCCGGTAGTTCAACTGGCCGAGCATCGGATCCGAGGCGGCCTTCTTGTCCTTGACGATCAGCAGGTGCGAGTAGCCACCCTCCTGCGCCGTCATCAGCAGGTCGATACCGGGGCGGACGTTCTCGTACAGGGCGCGCGGACCGGCGATGAACGGTTCGGGCAGGGGGCCGGGCCAGCTCACCACCATCTCGTGCCCGTCGGTGGTCAGCCGTACCAGATCAGTCCAGGCAGGGACCGGCGTATCCGCCTTCACGGCAGGCAGGGCCAGAGCTGTCCGCGTCACTCCACGCGAGGCACGCCCACCGCCGTCGGCGGCCTCCTGCTTGGAACCACCGCTGAAAACGACACGCCCGTTGACCGCTTTGGGCGCGAACCCGCCCTCCACCCGCTCCAGGGTGGTGTCGATCGGCTTCCACCGATCACCCACCTTGGCGCGCACCGCGGCCGAGGACACCCGCAGCTTGAACACACCATCGGGCTTCGCCCACGTCGTGGTGTTCGCAGTGCGCTCGGCCGTGACCTCGACCTCTTTGCCGCTCTCCCTGGCCAGCCGACGCGCATCCGTGGCGGTGACCGGTACCTCTGGCTTCTCAGCCTCGGCCTCGGCCGGCTTGGCATCCGGTGCACCCTGTGGCTCAGAAAGCTGCATACCGACCGGCACAGCCACGGCTATGGCGAGCAGTGCGGCAAGGCCGCCCAGAGTCCGCCGGCGCTGGAACCAGCGTGACCGCGGCGCGTCAACTTCCTTCTCCGCAAGACCTATTGGTGGATTCTCATCCGCGGATTCGCTGACAGACACGATTGCACTTCTCCCCCCTCGGGCGCACGGTTTCGCAGCCCTCGGTACCCATAACTCGAAATGATTCGGCCACTGGCCTGAACGGGAAAGGCCCGCTCCCCACTCGCCTTTCACGCAAAGGACACGCCAGGCCGAGCATGAACCATCCCTCTGACATCGTCACCCCCCATATCACCCCACTCGCCGCCCATTTCCACCCGATTTGCATCGATTGCCCCGGCATATGCGTGCGGTAAAGTGACAAAGCCCACACCGCTTATCGGATGGTGGATTTTTCTCTGCGAACGCCCACACAATCAGTTGGCTAATTGTCAGTTTCCTGCCGCCCATGTGCCGTAGCCGTGGCGGCAGCGCGTGGGGGGGTCCACATGTCGCCGTTCTCGGCGAACAATTTCCGCCTGCCCGGAAACAGAAAGGCTCGTGCACAACGCGCGCGCCTTGCCGGGCGCACCGGCATCACGCTGTCCGTGATGCTGGTGGCGACGTTGCTTCCAACTCAAGCCTGGGCGGCGCCACCCGGCGACCGCAGCGGCATCCAATTGCCCGGCCTCCAGCAGGACAAGCCGGCCAAGCTCGACGAGGTCGAAGCAGCCAAGCTCGAGGGCTGGGCCGGAGCCCCGGTACAGCCGCCTGCCGAGTACGAGCCCTCGAAGGTGACACCGCCTGTCGGCGGTACCGCCACCGTCGCACTCGAGCCCGCCACGGGCACCCAGCTCGTCCAGGCCGGCAGCCTGCCCGTGAGCATCGGCAAGGCCTCCCCTACCGAGTCCAATCCGATGCCGCCCGACCCGTCGGGCACCTGGTCCGTGTCCGTCGAAACCCGTGCCGCCACGGAGGCCGCCAAGGTCGACGGCGCCCTCATCAAGGTCACGCCCCCCGCAGAGGGCTCCACTCCGGTCGACGTCCAGCTGGACTACAAGAAGTTCAAGGACCTCTACGGCACCGAGTGGGCCACCCGCCTGGAGCTCAAGCAGCTCCCCGAATGCTTCCTCACCACTCCGGACCTCCCCGAGTGCTCCGTCTCCAAGGACGTCCCGTCCACCAACGACCCGGCCACCGGTACCGTCCGCGCAACCGTCGACCCGGCCACCGCGCCCAGCCAGGGCCTGCGCACCATGGCGGTCGGCGGTGGTGGTCCGATGGTCCTGGCCGCTTCCGACGGTGCCTCCGGCGCCGGCGGCACCTACCGGGCCACACCGCTTTCGCCGTCGGGTACGTGGACCGCGGGCGGCAGCGGCGGAGGGTTCTCCTGGACCTACCCTCTGACCGTTCCCACCGCCCCGGCCGGCCCCGCTCCGAGCGTCGCCTTCACCTACGCCTCGCAGTCGGTGGACGGCAGGACGTCGGTGGCGAACGGGCAGGCCTCTTGGATCGGTGACGGATGGGACTACAACCCTGGTTTCATCGAGCGCCGCTACCGGTCCTGCTCGGACGACCTCAAGGCCAGCCCGGGCACGCCCAACAACGACAACCCGACCGACCGGAAGAAGGGCGACCTCTGCTGGGCCGGCGACAACATGGTCATGTCGCTCGGCGGCGGATCGACCGAACTGGTCCACGACGCCACGACCGGCCAGTGGGTCCCTGCCAACGATGACGGCGCCAAGGTCGAGCGCAAGACGGGACAGGCCAACGGCGCGAAGGACGGCGAGTACTGGGTCGTCACCACCCGTGACGGAACCCGCTACTTCTTCGGCCGCCATGACGTCGACGGCGCGGGCAGCCGGGCCGTCACGAACTCGGTCTTCACCGTTCCCGTCTTCGGCAATCACCCCGGCGAGCCCTGCTACCAGTCTGCCTACGCCAACTCCTCGTGTGAGGAGGGCTGGCGCTGGAACCTCGACTACGTCGAGGACGTCCACGGCAACGCGATGATCATCGACTGGGCGAAGGAGACCAACAACTACGCCAAGAACGAGAAGTACAAGGCCAAGGTCTCCTACACCCGGGGCGGCTACCCCACCCAGATCTCCTACGGCCTGCGCGCCGACAACCTGAGCGCCGACCCGGCCGGCCGGGTCGATTTCCAGGTCGCGGAGCGGTGTGTCAGGGAGGGCAGCACCACCTGTTCGCTCGCCGAGTTCGAGTCGAACAACTACCAGGACAAGCAGCCGTGGTGGGACACCCCCTCCACCCTGCACTGCAAGGACGGCGGCAGCGAGGACTGCTACACCACCACGCCGACGTTCTGGAGCCGTAAGCGCCTGACCGCCGTCAAGACGTTCGGCCAGCGCACTGCCGGGTCCACGGCCTTGTCGCAGGTCGACCAGTGGGACCTGAAGCAGTCCTTCCCCAAGCAGCGCACCGACACCCACCCGCCCCTGTGGCTGGAGGCCATCACCCGCACCGGGTTCGGCACGCAGAAGGACAAGGCCGGCAACCTGAGCACCTCGCTGCCCTCGGTGTCGTTCATCGCCAACGTCAAGGACATGCCGAACCGCGTCGCCACCAGCGCGGACGACCCCACCCCGGACTTCGACCGGCTGCGGGTGGAGACCATCCGTACCGAGACCGGCGGGGAGATCCATGTCGACTACTCCGACCCGTGCCCGGTAGGCGGCAGCCACCCCAAGCCGGAGGAGAACACCACCCGCTGCTTCCCGGTCCGCTGGTCGCCCGACAGCACCCTGGAGAACCCTCCGCTGGAGTGGTTCAACAAGTACGTCATCGACCGCGTGACCGAGAAGGACCGCGTCGGCCGCCAGCCCGATGTCACCACCACGTACACCTACGAGGGCGACGCCGCCTGGGCCAAGGAGAACGACGAGTTCTCCAAGCCCGAGCTGCGCACCTACGGCCAGTGGCGCGGCTACGCCAGTGTCGTGACGAAGCGCGGCGTCACGGCCAACACGGGTGGCAGCGATGCCACAGAAGAGTCGCAGAGCCGCACCCGGTACTTCCGGGGCATGTCCGGTGATGCCGGACGCCCCAAGATCACGGTCAAGGACTCGACTAGCACAGAGGACCTCGGTGAGGATCTGCCCCAGTACCAAGGGCAGGCGGCGGAGACCATCAGCTACGCCAAGGCGGGCGGGGCCGTTGTGTCCCGTTCCCTGATGTGGCCCTGGAGCAAGAAGACCGCGTCCCGGCCGCGGGACGGAACGACCAACCTCGAGGCCTACCGCACGGGTGTCAGCCGGTCGGATGAGATTCAGTCCATCAGCGGCGGCAAGTCCCGCATGGTCCGCACCACGAGCACGGTTGACGCGACCTACGGACTGCCCGAGACCACCCAGACCGCGGCCCTCACCCACAACGGCACGAGCTGGACCACAGAGGTCCAGGAGTGTGTCACGACCTCCTATGTCCACAACCCGGACAAGAATCTGATCGGCCTGCCCCAGCGGGTCCGCAAGACCGCCGGCGACTGCTCCCAGGCATCTACTAGCGCCGTCCTCGGCGACGCACGGACCTCGTACGACGCTCTCAACGCCTTCGGGGCGGCCCCGTCCAAGGGCCTCTCCTACCAGTTGGACAGCCTCGATGCCGCCGGCACCGGCTGGGTCACCTCCGTGCGCACGGAATACGACGCCCTGGGCCGCGTCGTGAAGGCCTACGACGCAGCCGGCAACGCCAGCACCACGGCGTACACCCCGGCCACCGGTGCTGTCTCCACCGTGACCGCCACCAACTCCCTCGGCCACACCGCGACCACCAAGATCGACGCAGCGCGCGGCTCCACCCTCGAATCCACCGACGCCAACGGCCGCAAGACCACCATGGCCTACGACAACATCGGCCGGCTCACCGATGTGTGGACACCCTCGCAGAAGCTCACCGACAAGGCCGCCCAGGTCTTCGAGTACCAGATCTCGGAGCACGAGGCCCCGGTCGTCACCACAAAAACACTGCGGGACAACGGCACCTACGCCACTTCGGTCGCTATCTACGACGGCCTGCTCCGCCCCCGTCAGTCCCAGGGCGAAGCGCCCGGCGGCGGCCGCGTCATCACGGACACCCTCCACAGCGCGAACGGCACGGTCCGGCAGACCAACAACGGCTACTACGCCGAAGGCAAGCCGGACACGAAGATCTTCGTCCCCGAAACCGTCTTCCACGTCCCGAACTCCACCGAGACCGCCTACGACGGCCTCGGCCGCCCCGTCCGCACCACCACCCTGCACGCGGACGTCCCCCAGAACTCCACCACGACGCAGTACGGCGGAGACTGGACCCGGACCCGCACCGGCATGTCCGCCAACGGCTCCACCGCACTCAAGGGCAGCCGTGCAGTGGAAACCTGGACCGACGTCCTCAACCGCACCTCAGAGGTACGCCACTTCACGGCCACCGACCTCACCACGTGGAACAAGACCACGTACGCCTACGACGCGGGCGGCAAGCTGTCCAAGGTCACCGACCCGGCCGGGAACAACTGGACGTACACCTACGACGCCCGTGGCCGCATGACCTCCTCCGACGACCCCGACATGGGCAAGTCGACCTTCACCTACAACAACCTCGACCAGCAGGTCTCCGCCACCGACTCCGCCGGCCGCGCCCAGTACACCGCGTACGACGTCCTCGGACGTAAGACAGGCCTGCGCGACAACGCGGCCGACGGCCCCCTGGTCAGCTCCTGGACGTACGACACCCTGCCCGGCGCGAAGGGCCAGGCCGTCGCCTCAACCCGGTACGAGGGCGGCGCGGCGTACACGAGCGAGATCACCGGCTACGACACCGAGTACCGTCCGACCGGCTCGAAGATCACGATCCCGGACGTGGCCGCGACCAAGGGCCTCGCCGGAACCTACTCCTACGGCACCACCTACACGCCCAGGGGCAAGGTCCAGTCGACCACCCGCCCGGCCACCCCGGGCGGCCTGGCCGCCGAGAAGCTGATCACCCGGTACGACGACGACGGCATGCCCAAGACCCTGTCCGGTCTCAACTGGTACACCGCCGACACCGTCTACAGCCCCTTCGGGGAGGTCCTGCGTACCGCTTCGGGCAACCACCCGAACCGTGTCTGGACGACGAACCTCTACGACCAGTACACCGGCCGCGTCACCGAATCCACCAGCGACCGCGAGACCGCCAACCCCAACCGCATCTCCTCCCTGTCGTACGCCTACGACACCGTCGGCAACCCGACCTCCATCACCGACACCCAGACCGGCGGCCGCATCGACCGCCAGTGCTTCACCTACGACGCCATGGGCCAGCTCACCAACGCCTGGACCGGCAAGACCGCAGCCTGCACCGGCCCCAGCCTCAGCGATGTCACCCCGGGCCCGGATGGCGACGGCTACTGGCAGGAATACCAGTTCGACACGATCGGCAACCGCACACAGCTCATCGACCACGACCTCACCAACGGGGCCCTGGACGACAAGACCACGTACGACTACGGCGTCACCGTCACCGGGAACGGCACCCAGCCGGCCGGCACGACCCAGCCCCACGCCCTGGCCAAGACGACCAAGACCACCAACACGCCGGGCCGCACCGTCACCTCCCTCTCGAACTACGAGTACGACGCGTCCGGCAACACCAAGAGCCGCCGCATCGACGGCGACACCCAGGCCCTGAACTGGGACCGCCGCAACAAGCTCACCTCCGCCACCAGCCCCGGCATCGGCTCAGTCGCGGCCATCGGCGTCCTCGGGAAGTGCATGGACGTAGCCGAGGGCTCCACTGCGGACGGCACGGCCGCACAGATTTGGCCCTGCAACGAGACCAAGGCCCAGCAGTGGCGCCTGACCGGCGACACCGTCCGCGCCTTCGAAAAGTGCCTCACCACCAGCGGCACCAAGGTGGTCATCGCCACCTGCGACGGCAGCGACAAGCAGAAGTTCCTCTACCGTGCGAGCGACAAGTCCCTCTACAACCCGGCCGCCAACCAGTGCGTCGACGTCCCCAACAACGCCATCGACGGCAGCGACCTCCAGCTGTGGTCCTGCAACGCAACCGGCGCCCAGCAGTGGAACTTCGACAACACCACCACCTACGTCTACGGCCCCTCCGGTGAACGGCTGATCGAGGAGACCGGCAGCGCCCGGACCCTGTACCTCGGCGAAGCCGAGATCACCGTCAACAAGGCCGGCCAGGCCATCGACGCCGTCCGCTACTACAGCAGCCCCGGCGCCCCCACCACAGTCCGCCGCACCGAGGGCAAGAGCCAGAACCACAAGCTCTCCGTCCTGCTCACCGACCACCACAACACCGCAACCGCCTCTGTCGACCAGGCCTCCGGCCAGACCGTCACCCGCCGCAAGTCCGACCCTTACGGAAACCCCCGCGGCGCCCTCACCTCGAACTGGCCCGACAGCCACACGTTCCTCGGCTCCGGCGTCGATGACAACACCACGGCTCTGACCCACATCGGCGCCCGCGAATACGAAGCCGCAACCGGCCGCTTCATCAGCGTCGACCCCATCATCGACATCACCGACCCGCTCCAGATGAACGGCTACACCTACGCAGCCGGCAATCCCATCTCAGGCTCCGACCCCAGCGGCCTGCGCAGCGAGGAATGCGGAACCCTCTACAAGTGCAAGGGCCAGTCGGTCATCACTTTCTCCAACGCCAAGGAGACGACGGCCGAATACACCCCCGTGGACACCCAGCGCAGGTACTACGAGACACACGCGCCCTCCCCCGACATCCACGGCGGCGGCGGAAGAGACGAAGCATGGACGTACACGAGGATCACCAAGCAGATCTTCAGCAACCAAAACGTCCCCTACGTGACCGGAATCGACTTCAAACCCGGACACTTCCTCGCCGGAATGGGCCAAGGCGTCCTGGACCTCGCCAGCAACGGAAACCCCGTCACCCTGATATCCAACGCCGTAGGCGGACCAAGCGCCGGCGACTGGACTCGTAACCTCCTGAGCAAGGCTGGCTTCAACGACAATGACCACTCCTTCCAGGTCGGGGAGTTCCTCTCCCCCGTCCCAGGCGGGGGCGCGGCGAAGCTCGGAGAGAAGTTCATCGCGAAATTCTTCTCCAAGTGCAACAGCTTCACGCCTGAGACACCCGTCCTCATGGCGGACGGCACCACCAAACCGCTCGAAGACGTCACCCCAGGCGACAAGGTTCTAGCAACCGACCCAGAATCAGGCGAAACAGCCGCCGAGGATGTCACCGCAACCATCGACGGAGAAGGCACCAAGAACCTCGTCCAAATAGCAGTCGCCCAAGTCAATGAAGCGGACAGCGGCTCAACCACCATCACCGCGACGGACGAACACCCCTTCTGGGTGCCTGCACTCAACGAGTGGGTCAACGCAACAGACCTCGCCGTTGGCCAGCTCCTGCAGACAAACGCTGGCACCCTCGTCGAGATCACAGCGATCAACCGCTGGATGCATCAGGCAACAGTCCGCAACCTGACCGTAGCCAACATCCACACGTACTATGTGCTCGCTGGACAGACACCGGTTCTGGTTCATAACAGTGGAGGATGTCTTCCCGTCCTTCGGGACTGGAGGAGTCAGCGGTTCCAGTTCGGGAATCAATCCTTCTTGCTCGACAAGAAGGGAATGGAGCACATCCTCACTCGCCATCACCCGAAATACTGGGATGGCTCGGTGAAGAAGACGCAATCCTTCTTCGATTCGAGCATGAGTGTCGATGACGTCCAGAGTTCGATCAGTCAGGTGATGCAGCAGAACCGCGATACGCTGCTCCAGCGAGGAAGTCGGGGTATGTATCAGATTCGAGGGAGAGTCGATGGCGTCGATTACGTACTCGGCATGAACAGAGGTCGAGTGGGCCAGTTCTATCCGGAACCTCCAAAGCCTAAGGAGCCCTGACATGGTTGAGATTGAGACGCTCCTGAAGGGCGTGGACGGCGCGTTCGTACAGGTAGAAGCCTGTCGCACTCCGCCGCCCGACCCTGACTACATTGAAGGCGCCGTACGGCTGTCCGTTGATGGATTGGAGATCATCGGACCCGAAGAATGGGACTACGTCGACCAGCTCTGGTGTTATATCGCCGAGATGGTGAAGAAATTGCAGTCGGCGGGTTACGCGGAGACGTATTTCCCGGATCAGCCGATTAACCTCTCTTTTCAGACCGTAGGGTCTCGCGTCTTGGTGACTGCCAAGATTGGCGAAGAAATCAAGAGGGCAAACGCTGCATCGACGGACTTCCTCGAAGCTATTAGAGCGGCGGGTATAATCTTCTTTAGGAAGATGTCCGAGCTTGTCCCGTCTAATTCATATGCCGAGGCGCAGCAGGACCTGTCAGTGTGACCAGACCAGGGGCCCCGCCGGAAATGCTTAAATCCGGTGGGGCCACCTGGGCTCTTTACGCCAGTAGTTGACGCTGCGGCAACGGGGGCGCGCAACACGGCACTTCCACGCACATCCACGGACTGGTCGAATTCTGCTGACCTGCGGAAACGCAGATGACAGCACCTCCTTCGACGGGGTTGAGGTCGGGCGCCCGCAGTACTTACGTAAGCCGCCGGGATCGGACTGCCGCGCTTGATGACCCTGCTCGAGCTCCCAAGGTAGACGCCGACTGGTTCGAATTGGCAACAGAACGCGGATTGATCTCTGTCGACCGTCAGCTGCTCCTGCTCCTCATCAGCATGCCGCACTCCGACACGGTTGACGATACGGATGTTGAGGGAGTCTGGGGACTTGTCGAACCTATGGATGACTGGGACATCATGGGTGCAGGCTGTCGGTCGGTATCATGGGGAGACCATACGGCTATCCCGCGTTCGTCATGCCTACTCTCGACGGCCCGCCTGAACATCGGGAATCCCTACCGGTCAGCTGCCGAAAACGAGGACACGTTTGCTTGGCTAGCCAGTTGGCTTGATCGGATTTCTCGCCCTTTAACGGAGCCGGAAACAGGAGCCCCATCGAGTTGCACTCGATGGGGCTCTGTGTGTTATGACGCCGCGGCAACGTCCTTACGGGCACTGCGATCAACAAACAGGAATTCAACAACACATATCTCCCTATCTCAAGCGGGTCGCGAACTGGGGCACCTACGACCCCAAGCTGGACTGGAACATGAAGATGGACGCGGCGCTCGGGGCATGCCAGAAAATGGTCGATCGCAGCTGTGGCCCCCGCCACCTTCATTTACGCCAAATGTTAAATCGAGCCTATAATCGTTCGAGCCCTTTGAAGGCGGAGGTACAACAAGGCCATCCGTAGGAATCCTTAGGTACGGGCCGGGTTACGGGATGCCTCAAGAACAGGTTCGTGACGGGCACCGAGGTCTCAGTTGGCAGATGAGACCGGCAAGCCGACGCTGACCACGGTGACGAGGTCCCCTCTACCAACCCCGAGACCGGCGAGACAACTGGCAAGAACGTCGCAGCCGTCACGGAAGACCCTCGCCGGGCCACTCACCGCAGCAAGATCGGAAAGTTCCGCATGGACCGCCAGAGAATCGACCCACAGAACGGGCCCTAGAGCGCCTGAACTCCGAGGTCTTGGTGTGATGGGATCACCCATCGCGTGCCAGGCCGTCAGCGGCCCTCCTGTGGCTTTCACTCCCCTTCCCATCCCCCACGGGCCTAAGAAGGGCCTCCTTACCTCCTATTCGTGCCAGAATAGGAGGCACCCTGATGGACGGTCACCAGGGACCGTCCGGAGGGAAGTTGAGACCTCGATGCTTAGCGACGCTAACGGGATGACCTCCGACCCAGCGACTGAAGCGACCGACACTCAGGAAGTCCTCGACTCGGAACTCGTCGAGGACGGACAACCTCGCGGGGCCGCGCCCCTGCCGGCGACGCGCGCGCCCTCCCCTCCCCCGCGCTACGCGATCACCCGTGACACCGTTCTCACCGAGGGCGAACTGCCGCCGGTCGCCGGTGAGCAACCTGCCTTCACCGAGAAGGACTTCACCGTCTCGGCGGCCGTCAAGGACCGGCTCGATCGGCGGGGTGCGAAGAACACTCGCATCAACCGGGACTCCTCCCGCGCTGCGTACCAGCGCTGGTGCGCGGCCCACGGCCGGATCGCCCGTCCCACCACGACCACCGCGAACCTCACCGAGTACATCGGACACCTCATCGACACCGGCCGCTACAAGCCCGACACCCTGCTGCAGTACCTGTCGCGCATCGTCACCTGGTACCCGAAAGGCGAACGCCCCGACGACTCCCTCGCGCGCGAGATGGTCGCGACCTTCCGCGCCGAGGAATGGGCGCCGGCCGGCGGCCGCACCGAGCAGTCGGCCGCCATGCAGATCGCTTACCTGGTCCGGGTCCTGGACTCCATCGACGAGGCCACCCGCATCGGCCGGCGTGACGCGGCGATGCTCGCCCTCATGTACGGCAAGCTCTCCCGCCGCATCGAAGCAGCGGACCTCCTTGTCGAGCACGTCCGGATCTCCGACTCGGAAGTCTGGGTGTACACCGTCAAGTCGAAGACCGACCAGAAGGCCAAGGGATCCTGGCGCCGCATCAGCGACCGCGCCGACCTCCAGCTCGTCGCACGCCTCCGGTCCTGGCTCGGTGACCTGCACGAACTGGGAGCCGACCAGCCCCGCTCCCCACTCTTCCGCGCCCTGACGGTCAAGGGCAACCTCGCCAACCGCACTCTCGCGACCGACCGCGGCGACCACCTCTCCGGCCGAGCCGTCAACGAAATGGCCAAGAAGCGCGCCGCAGCCGCGGGCCTCCCCTACATCGCCGGCCTCAAGGTCACCGCCCACTCCTGGCGCGCCGGCCCCAACACCGACATGAGCAAGGCGGGCGTCCCCCTCAAACTCCGCAACCAGGCAGGCGGCTGGGCCAAGGAGTCCCGCCTCGCGGACACGACGTACGACCGCCCCGACGACACCGACACCATCGACCCGATGGACGCGGTCCCCTTGTACGGCAACTTCACACGCCCCGCCTGAAACAGCACGCGGGCAGGCCAAGTCGGCGCCGGCCATGGTCCCGGTGACACGGTCCCGCCCCAGTAACTCTCTGTCCCCGGCGCGATGAACCGAGGGACTGGACACGCGAGCCTGGCTGGGGCGAGGGTCGTCCCCGCGGGCGCAGGGAGCAGGAGGATCCGCTCCGCCGGGTGACGGTCCGGTCGGGTACATCCCCGCGGGCGCGGGGAGCAGACAGCCGATGAGGGAAGGAAGTGATCTGGAGTGCGAGCACGCCCTCGTTCGCTGTGCGGGCCTTATTGTGCCACCGACGGAGTGGGCTTGCCCAGGTGACGAAATGCGGTCGACGGTCGGCCGGGCATCTCGGCTCTGCCTGCGCTCGCACCGCAGCTGGCTCCCGTTAGCGGTCATCACCCGGGATCGCGGACACAGCTGCGCGGGATCGAAGCCTGGCGAAAGCCATGTTCCTGCAGGTCAGTTAACTCCGTCGGTTGCCCTAGGGGATGACGAGTAGCTTGCCGGTGGTACGCCGAGCCTCCAGATCGCGGTGAGCTTGGGCGGCCCCGGCGCGCCGCGCCAGCTGGGCCTTCTCCGGTGTCGAGGTTGTGCCGATCACTCTGCCGCCGAGATGGGTGATGAGCTGGGTCAGCACAAGCCCCATGCCGCCGGCAGCAGCGTGCACGAGCACCGTGTCGCCTGGCTGGACCGGGTAGGCGTCCTTGACGAGGTAGTGCGCCGTCATGCCCTGCAGCAGCACGGCGGCGGCCTCGAAGTCGACGCCGTCGGGCAGGGGCACGAGCCGGGAGGAGTCCACGACGGCCTGCTCGGCGTAGGTGCCGGGAATCTCCACCCAGCCGACCCGGTCTCCCACAGCGACGTGGGTGACGCCGGGTCCAACCTCGAGGACCGTGCCCGCGCCCTCAGTGCCCGGGGTGAAGGGCAGCGGGAGGGTGTACCGGCCCTGGCGGTGGTATGCGTCGAGGAAGTTGACGCCGGACGCGGCGACCTCCAGGACCGCCTGGCCCGGGCCCGGCATCGGTTGATCAATGTCGACCAGTCGCAGCACCTCGGGACCGCCCACTTCGGAAACCTGAATCGCTCGCATGACCCCTCCTGAAACGGCTACTGAGAACTCGTAACACGATCATGAGTTGGGTTTGTTGAGGCATCGCCAGCAGATGAGATTAGGGCAGGTGGGGGCCGATGTAGCCGATGTGGATCTGGCGAGTGCGGCCGTGGGTGTCGTCGTGGAGGTGGAGGCGGGGCGCGGGGGGGCGTCCGGAGCCGATTCGGATGTGTTCGCCCATGAACATTCGGCCGGTGGGGTCGATGGTGCGGGGGACGGGGAAGGTGCGGCTCTCTCGCAAACGGCTGTTGGTGGTACGGCTTTCGGATTCGCCCGGTG
Organism: Streptomyces sp. NPDC037242; assembly: GCF_055604165.1. NCBI lineage: Bacteria > Bacillati > Actinomycetota > Actinomycetes > Kitasatosporales > Streptomycetaceae > Streptomyces > Streptomyces sp. NPDC037242. The sequence continues at coordinate 7,981 of NZ_JBVJUY010000053.1, read as the reverse complement.
CGTGTCGAGTGGCTGGGATGAGATCCTTGGCGTCGGGCCAGCGCAGGTAGGCGGCGAGGTGCGGCAGCAGTTGGGGGCCGTGTCGGGTGGCGGCTTCGGCGTAGGTCTGGAGAGTGTTCAGGGTCTGCCAGCTGCGGCGGATCCACAGCTGTTCCAGGGGGTGGCCTCGCAGAGGGGCCGTGGTGGCTGTGATGTCCGCAAGGACGATCCGGGTGAGTTCGCGGTGTGTCTGGTCAGCGAGTTGCTCCCAGCTGTCAGGCGTCGGGGGCCCGGTCTGGGAAAAGGGCAGGCAGGGGGGTGGACTGGCCGCGGCGAGGCGTGCGCGCAGGCGGATGATCTCCGTGTTCTGGCCGTCGAGGAGTTCTTCTGCGGCCTCAACGTCTTGTTCGGCCTGTTCGCGGCGGCGGTCGGCTGTTTCAGCGGCCGGGGTGAGCGCGTCGGTGGCAGTGGCGTTCTTGAGGTCGGCGAGGTGCTGCTCGATGTCTCGGAGGCGTGCCAGGGCTGTCTGCTCGCGGCTCGTGGCATCCCGTACGGCCAGGACAGCGTCCTTCAGGTCCCTTTCGTGGGTGGTGGCGAGCTGCCGCCAGGTGTCGCGGTCGGCCGTGAGGGCCTTCAGCTGTCGATCTTTGGCCTGGAGGGCGGCCGCGGCTTGTTCGAGGCGTTCGGTGTCGGTGTCCAAGGTCCAGGTGTCTTGCAGGTCGCGGACGAGGGCCAGGATGGCGGGGGTGGCGGGCCAGGGCGCTGCCGCGTGCTGGAGGACAGCGGCCAGTAGCGGGGCGGGATCCGCGGCCGTGGCGTTTCGGAGCTCCAGATCTCTGAGGCTGATGCCGGGGCGGGGAGGGTGGGAGGGAATGATCACCGCTCCGCCAGGGGGAAGCTTTACACCGGTGGTGTGCAGGAGGCGGTTGACGGCCTGGCGTTGGTCGCCGAGGACGCGGTACTCCAGGATGCGGCCCAACATACCGGGTGGCAGAGCGGCCAGTGCGGGCGTGTGGGAATAAACGGGGTGGGATTCGTGGACCAGGACGCTGATGGTCCAAGGGCTCTGGGCTAACTCCCGCAGGTGTCCGCGCAGGGCAGTGTCGAGGGGCAGCTGGCAGACCTCACCAAAGAGGGCACCGCGCGGCTGGTCGCAAACGGCCAGCGTGCCGGCGGGTACGAACCGGGTCAGGGGAGAGGGCCATGCCCAGTCCCATGCCGCTTCGGCCTGGGCGGTCAGCTGCCACCGGGTCCCGCCTTCCCTCGAGTCGTCACAAAGGATCAGGCGGGCTCGTACTTTCACGCCGTCGCCGGCACGCCATCGTGCGTCGAACACTGCGTCCGGACCGTCGCCGCAACCCGCTCTCTGGGCGCGGGCCCAGTCCTCGATCACGTTGTCGGCGTGCAGCGCGGTCAGGCGGGCGGCCACCAGGGCGGCCGTGCCGGATCCCACGAACCAGCCCCGGGACGCCCAGACCGTTTCAGGCAGGAGGACTTCGGGGTTCTCGGTCACTGTCACGGCATCATGTCCCGGAGAGTCGCGCCGTCAGAGCCCGTCCGGCCCAGTCGGGCGCACAGGGCCGGATCCGCTGCGGCAAGGATCGGACGGACATCACCCCCAACCCCCTTCCCACGCTGCGGGACACGGACGGGCGTCGGTCCATCACTCCCCTGACGCAGCCCAGAGCCTCGTGGGCTTCTATGACGCCGACTGGCCAGCCGGCTCGACGCCAGGAGCGGGGGCCCTCGGGTCGAGCGCACGTGCCGCACGTCATCGTCAGCAGGTGGCCTCCAGGTCCGGCTCGACCAGTCGCGTGCGGAACTCGACAGCACCGAGGCGTCGAACCCGAAGATCATCCAGCTCCAAGCCGAGCGCGTATTTCAGGTCCATGCCGTACCGCCCCCGATGCGCTGCCGCCCGGTCGGTGAGGTCTCGGCGAACTGCAACACCGTCACCAGCGCCAGTTGGCCCGGAGACCAGCCCGGCCGCCCTCTGGCTCCGAACGCCTCGGCGAACTCGGCGTCCGCGAACAACTCGCCCAGCTCGTCACGGACCCGCATCGCCAACGGGTACGGGCCCCGTGCCGCCACCGCCCGCGCCACCTGCGCGGTCAGCTCAGGCACCTTCGGCCACTGCACCGGCCGCATCGAGATTCCACACCCCACCCGCGACCGGGAACGCCAAAACGGCCGCTGCTGCCCGGCCAAAGAGCCGCCAGCCCCGCCGGGCACGGAATAGGCCAGCAGGATCGGCCCAGTTCTCGTATAGCTGCCGCCAAGTGGCGAGTAACGTTGAGTAACTACGCGTGGCTGCGGTCGCGCTATTGAGGAGGGTCCTGGGATACGGCCGAAAGGGATGTCAACGGCCAGGCCCTGACCGAGCAGTGGGCGGGCCAGCTGCGGGCACAGCTGCCGGACATCGCCTCGAACGTGGGCGCATGTGGTGCGTCTGGTTGGGCTGAACGTCGGGCGGGGTGGGGATGACTTCGATCGAGAGGACCGCGTATCCGCGGTTCAAGCGGCTGATCACCGCGCGCGAGCTACACGTGTTCTTCACTCCCGGCGAGGAGGAGCGGGTCTGGGCTGGGGAGGTCACAGACTCTGACGAGCACCGGCTCGCCCTGCTGGTGGCGCTGAAGTCCTACCAGCGGATGGGCTGCTTTCCGAAGGCGCACGACGTGCCGGACCAGGTGGTGGAGTTCGTGCGCCGGGCGGCGGAGCTCCCGGAGGACACCCTGCCGGTATGCGGCTCGGAGCGGACGGCCAAGAGCCAGAGGAGCATGGTCCGCCAGCGGTGTCAGGTGCGCTACGACGGCCCGGCGGCCGGCGGCCCGCGCTCTGGCCGAGGAGACCCTGTTCTCGTGTAGCTGCCGCTACCCGCCAGGTAGCTGTGAGTAGTTGCGATCACCTAGCGTGTGCGGTGGATGGTTGGTGTCGATCATGACTGCGATACGGCGAAGAGCAGGTCGCCTCTCGCGCCGTGATCGCGGATGATCTGGGGAAGGCTGTCCGGTGGTAGCGCGTGGGCCGGTAGCCCTCGCAGTCATGCTGAGTGCCGACGAGCCGTCTCTCAACGACCTGAACGACGAGCAGATCCAAAAGCTCCTGGGCAAGGTCGCCCCGAAGGTGAAGGCCTGGGTCGGCGAGGAGCGGTGGCTGCGGCTGGACGAGATCGGGGTCCGAGTAGCGCGCCGACGCCGTCGTGGACGATCGGCTCGACGCCGACATTGGTGGCCTCGGCGGTGAGGACAGCGGCCACGGACAGTTCGAGGTCGTCCATCCGGGAAGTTGGTCTCGGAGACGTGGGTGAAGTCGCCCAGGTAGGGCACCCAGGAGTTCGCCTCCAGTACCATCTCGGGCAGGTCGACGGTCGGCAGGCGGGCCTCGACCTCCTTGTGGAGCTCGCGCAGGGGGCGGGCTCGTCCAGGCGGTCCAGGCCGGTGAGGGTGATGCGGTCCCGGCCGCCCTGCTGTTCGATCCGTACGACGGGGTTGGCGGCCAGGCCGTTGGCGAACTCCCGGTGGGCCGAGTCGAGGCGGTCGGGCCAGCCCGCCAGGATCTTGTCCGGCTTCGGGACGAGGCCGAGTTCCTCGCAGACCCGGGAGGGGGCGGCCTCCCACGCGGTGTCGTTGAGCAGCCGGGCGTTGGGGTCGCCCCACTTGCGCAGGCCCTCCACGTACACCTCGTGCCGGTGCAGAGCGGTGCGCAGGGCCTCGGCGGAGGCGACGATCAGGGCGCGCTTCTCGAGGCTGGCCACGGGCATCGGCGGGGGTGGGAAGACCAGGCGCCGCCATGCGGAGGTGAGGAACTTTGCTGGGACCTCCCACGCCTGGATGGGGCGGCGCCGGCCTTGGTCATCTTGGTGCTGGAGGAGCGGATCAGGTCGCCCATCACCAGGTCGAACACCTCGAACACCTCAATCGCCTCGTCGGCTGCGATCTGCGGCATCACCGCGGCGAACGCCACCAGGGCGGCCAGGCGCCGGTCCCCGGCCAGATCGGAGACCGCTTGGGCGCGGGCGGCCCGCGCGAAGCGGACCAGCGCCTGGAGCCTGCCCGGGGGGCATCGCCGACAGGTCCCAGGCAGTGCCGCCGAAGGCGTTCAGGGCCTCGTAGCGTTCCAGTGCCTTGCCCACCCCGCGGGCCTCGTCGCCCGGGGAGTAGGGGGTCTCAGTAAAGGCTCACGTCATAGGCCTTGAGGATTTCGCCGATCGGCTGGAAATACGTGACGCCGCGAGGGGATCCCGATTCGGTACCGCATTCGGTGCCCTCGTCGATGGCCGTCGCGATCCCCAGCGCGGTGCTACCGGAGAAGAACGGCCCGCCGCTGTCGCCGGGTATGGCGCAGGCCGTGGTTTTGACCAGGCCGCTGGTCTCGAAGGTGTGTCCGTCGTCGTCGACCCCGTTGAGCGTCTGATCGACGGCCGTGACGACACCGGTCCTGACCTGCGAGAGGAAGCCGCTGCGCGTCACCTTCTGGCCGACCCGGGCCTCGCCGGTTTTGGTGATCGTCTGGAATCTGCCGTTGTACAGGTTGACATCATGCGGCGGAATGCCGGGAGCGGTGTACTTGACGATGCCGTAGTCGCCCTTCCGTGAATGGACGCTGGGGCGGGACGCGGACATGCTGCCGACCCTCATGTCGTCGTCGATGAAGACGCCGTTGAACCGGTCGTTCCCATGGCCGCAGTGGCCGGCGGTCACGAAGAAGTAGGCGTGGGGATCGCGGTTGCTGCGTACGTTGAACCCCAGGGAGCACGTACCGACCTTGGTGTCGTTGTGGACGCCGTCTCCGCCGTGCATGGCAGCGGGGCCCATGCGTGACGAACCGGTGCCCGTGGCGAGAGCCCGGGTCCCGGACGCTTGCGCGAGCCCCCTGCGGGAAGCGGAGGTGGAGGAACCGGCCACACGAGTGAGCGCCACGGCGTCACCCAGAGGCTTGAGAACTTTCTCCAACTGGTCGAGCCGGGCCCCTGAAACGGTGGCATCCGCCGACACGGCGATCCTGTCGTGAACCGGATCGGTCGCCCAGCCCGTCCCGGTAATGCGTGCGGTCTCCTCCAAGTGGGCGCGGACTTCACGCAGTTGGGATGTGCTGCGCTTCACCAGCCGGGTCTGCACGCCCTCACGACGGGCTGTGTCGACCGCGGCCCTGTCGGTGACGTTGAGGATCACCCGCGCGGTGTGCTCGTCCACGAACGAACCCGCCGTCCGGTCCACCCCCAGCCGCCGCTCCAGGGCATCGGCAGCCACACCGGTCCTCGCGGTGATCGCCTCGGCGTCCGCACCCACGGGTACGGAGGTGTCAGCCTGCTCGGGGATGGAGGCCAGGGCAGCGGTTGCCACGAGTGCCGCGGCCGTCAGCGCCGCCGACCGCCGGGCGCCTCGTACAGCAGCAGTACGCACATGGTTCATGGGACGTCCTTCATGGGAGGGCAGGCTGGTCCGGTGCCAGGGCGGCGGTGCGGGGGCAAGGCCCGCGCTCCCGGCCGGTACGTGAGGTGTTCCGGCGTGGCCGCTGCCCAAAAGGTCGGCCTCGCAGGCCCCCTGGCCTGCGGTTCCACCACCCTGCCCCAGCCACCACCCTCTCCACACCCCGCCGACCGGAGGGGATGCGGCCCAGGTCCCACTCGACTGAGCCACCCCCAGTACTCCACCTCGTCGCGGTCGCGCGGACGTTGCAAAACCCGCGCCTGACCCGGGTGGGAGTGAGGCGCGGGGTTCGGTTCGCCGCTCCCAGGACCGCCGGGGGTCTTCGGTGAGGGGCCGGGCGGGACAGAGCTGGGTATGCGCGGCGATGATCAGCCAGGTCCACAGGTCGGCGGTGCCAGCGCGGCGGATCTTCGGTGCGGTCCATCCGAGGGTCTGTTTCACGGTGCGCACCGTGGTCCGGTCGATGGCGCTGAAGGCCTCGTCGAAGAGGTACACGGCAGGGTCCCGGAGGATGGCCCGGGCCAGGACCAGCCGTTGCGCCTGGCCGCGCGAGAGGCCGCTGCCGTTCTCCGCGACGTGCCAGGAAAGCCCGCCGGGAAGGGCACCCAGCACCTCGTCGAAGCAGGCCATTCGGCAGGCACGCGCGATGTCCGCGTCGGTGTGGGGCCGGCCGAGGGTGAGGTTCTCCCGGACGTCGGCGGCGAGGAGGAAGGGGTTGTCGCTGACGTAGAGGACGTGGTCCCTGAGTTCTTCTGCGGCCATCTGTGCGAGATCGGCGCCACCGATGCTGACGGTCCCCTGGTAGGCCGGGAAGAACCCGGCCAGGGCTTTGAGCGCGGTGCTCTTGCTGCGGCCGTTGGGGCCCGAGAGGAGTACGGAGGTGCCCGGCGGGACCGTCAGGGTGAACTGTTCGAGGGCGGGCCGGGAGGACGCGGGGTAGGTGACCGACAGGGCCTGGACGGCGATGGCGCCCCCGAGGGGCTTGCGGCGGTCCGGCGACGGGGGGTCGCCGGGTGCGGGTTCCTGCTTCTGGTACAGGACGTCCCGGTAGCGGCCCAGCGCCGCGGACAGGCGCTGGAAGGTGATCTGCAGGGTAGCGAGGGAGTCGACGGAGACGAGGAAGTACCCGGCGAGGGTGACCGAGGCGAAGACCTGACCGAAGCTGTGGGCGCCCGCGGCTCCTTGACGCAAGCTCATCCAGGCCACGAGGAGGGTGGTCAGTGCGAGATTGGCGGACTTGGCCACGGTGTGGAGGTTGCCGAGCCTGCCCAGCAGCGTCTCGGAGGTGATCCTGCGCTCCAGGCGGTCCAGGATGCGCCCTTGGGCGTGGCCGCGGGCGGCGAAGGCTGTGACCTGCTCGTGGTGGCGCAGGATGCTGAAGAGCTCGGCCTTCACGGTGGCATCGCGTTGCAGGGCCTCCTCGGCCGCCGCTTTGACCGGAGGGAAGAGCAGCCATGCGGTCAGGGCGCTGGCCGCGACCGAAGCGGTGAGCGCCAAGCCCACGAAGGGGTCCAGCAGCGCCAGGTATAGCAGCGCCAGGTATCCGCCCAGGACGATCACGATGCCCGCGTCGATGGCGCAGTGCACGGAGGTGGAAGCGAGCGCGCTCTGGATTTCCTGCGCGTCGTCGAGCCGGCTGACCAGGTCGCCGGTGCGCCGTCCCTGGTGGAAGGAGCTCGGCAGTCGCAGCAGGGTGCGGACGTAACGGGCGCTGAGGCGGCGCTGGAGGGACTGGGCCAGGGCGACCGCCATCCGCCCGCGCAGGTACTGGGCACCCGCCGCGACGGCGATCGCCCCGGCGAACAGGGCCGCCAGGACATCGGCCTGGGCCGGGGAGTCGGTGGCGGCCACCCGGTCGACCGCGAACTGCAGGAAGAGGCCGGTGAGCAGGGCGACGGCCGAGACCCCCGCCGTCGGCAGCAGGATCGCGACCAGTGCGGGCCAGCAGGAGCGCAGGAGCGGCCACAGCAGACGCGGCACCGCCACCCCGGGCATCGCCCCTGCCCCCGACATCCTGGAACGCAGGTCCGGGCGGGCCGGGGCAGGCTCGGTGACCAGGGCCTGACCGGCGAAGATCAGGGCCAGGTCGTCGGCGGCCAGGACGCGTGGTCGGGAGAAGAGCGGATCACTCAGGGTGAAACGGCCGTCGCGTACGGCGTGCACGACGACGAAGTGCGGGCTGCTGCCCACATGGACCCGGATGATCGCCGGACCTGCCAGCGTGAGGGCCCTCTCCAGCTGCTGGACGTCGAGGCGCAACAGCAGGCACTCGACACCGTAGTCCGCGAGTACCTGCTGGAGCCGCAGCAGGGTGGAGCCCAGGTGGCCCAGGCCCACGGCTTCTCGTAAGAGGGCCGAGTCGATTTGCCTGCCGTGGCGGCGCAGCACGGTGCGCACGCAGGCCGGACCGCAGTCCGAGTCGCCGCTCTGGTGGCTGTGGTAGCGCCGGAAATTCACGGGGGGTCTCTCTGGTCTGGCCGTGGGGGGGGGGGGGGGGGGGGGGGGGGGGGGGGGGGGGGGGGGGGGGGGGGGGGGGGGGGGGGGGGGGGGGGGGGGGGGGGGGGGGGGGG
>NZ_JBVJUY010000052.1:19622-33773 GCF_055604165.1 Streptomyces sp. NPDC037242 | reverse complement strand
GACAGGGGGCGGCGCAACTCTCCTTCCTCCTTCCTTTTCTACCCTCACCCTTGGCCGTGACCTGCTTGACTCCGTAAGGACGCGGACCCCCGCCCCGGTCGCGCGACCGGGGCGGGGTTCCGCGTAACGGCTGGGCCGGGCGTCAGCCCTCCAGGAACGCCACCAGCGCGTTCGCCAGGAGGAACGGGTCGTCCGCGCCGCACAGTTCGCGGGCGCTGTGCATCGAGAGGATCGCGACGCCGATGTCGACGGTCTGGATGCCGTGCCGGGCGGCGGTGATCGGGCCGATCGTCGTGCCGCACGGCATGGAGTTGTTGGAGACGAAGGTCTGCCACGGCACGCCGGCCCGCTCGCAGGCGCTCGCGAACACCGCGCGCCCGCTGCCGTCCGTCGCGTAGCGCTGGTTGACGTTGACCTTCAGGATCGGGCCGCCGTTGGCACGCGGGTGGTGCGAGGGGTCGTGGCGCTCCGCGTAGTTGGGGTGCACGGCGTGGCCGGTGTCCGAGGAGAGGCAGATCGTGCCCGCGAAGGCCCGCGCGCGGTCCTCGTACGAGCCGCCGCGCGAGAAGACTGAACGTTCCAGCACGTTGCCCAGCAGGGGGCCGTCCGCGCCGGTGTCCGACTGCGAGCCGTTCTCCTCGTGGTCGAAGGCGGCCAGCACCGGGATGTGGTCCAGCTTGTCCGAGGCGGAGACCGCCGCGAGCGCCGCGACGCCCGCGTGCACGGACAGCAGGTTGTCCATGCGGGGGCCGGCCAGCAGTTCGCGGTCACGGCCCAGGTACGACGGCGGCTCGATCGAGTGGACCATCAGGTCCCAGCCCGCCACCGAGCCCTGGGGCAGGCCCTCTTCCTCTTCCAGGAACGCGATCAGGTCGCCTTCCTGGACCTCGCCCAGGCCCCAGATGGGCTGCATGTGCCGCTGCTTGTCGAGCTTGAGCCCGTCGGTGTTGACCGACCGGTCGAGGTGCACGGCGAGTTGGGGGACGCGCATGAGCGCGCGGTCGACATTGACGAGGCGCTCGCTGCCGTCGCGCAGGGTCAACCGGCCCGCCAGGCCCAGGTCCCGGTCCAGCCAGGTGTTGAGCAGGGTGCCGCCGTAGATCTCGACCGCGATCTGCCGCCAGCCCTGCGACCCCGTGTCCGGCAGCGGCTTGACCCGCAGGTTGGGGGAGTCGGTGTGTGCGCCGACGATCCGGAAGGGGGTGTGCGCTGCCGCGCCCTCCGGTACGTACCAGGCGATCAGGGCGCCGCCGCGGAGCACGAATTTGCCCCCCGTGCTCGCATCCCAGGCGTCCGTTTCCGACAGCTGCCTGAAACCTGCCTTCTCCAGCCGCTCGGCCGCATTGGCCACGGCGTGGTACGGCGACGGACTGGCCGTCAGGAAGGTCATCAGATCGTCGGTGTGGCCGCGGTCGAAGCGGGCGGCGGGAGAGCTCATGTGGTTCACCTTAACGACGGTCGTGTTCGTCATGGCCGGACTGCTGCGGATCGCCGAAAGGGCAGGGTTCCGGGCGGTGTGGCCCCTCTCCCGGTGCCTTCTCAGCCCGGCGGTCGCTCGAATCGGCGCTGCAGCTGCCTGCGCTCGCCCCGACGGATGCGCGGGAGCATCTCCGGGGTCTGTGCGGAGCGCTGCGCTCGTCTCTTGCGTCCGGCGCAGAAGATACAGGCCTCACCCGGCGGTGCGTCGGGGTCGATGGGCGCGCCGGGGTGTTCGGAGCATCCCGAGGCGTTGCGCGGCCGGGAGAGTTCGCGGGCGACGATGAACGCGCGGTGCAGGTCGTCCGCGATCTGTACGAACTCCTCGGCCGGTGAGGAGAAGCCCAGGTGGAAGCGGCGTTCCTCGACGGTACGGACGCACATGTGCAGGGCCTGGAGCGTGTACGGGGGATCCGGAACCGGGTAGCCGAGCCGCCGCTGCTCACCGGCCGGCGGGGCCGCGGCGGCCGCGCGGGCGCCCTGGGCGCGCAGTCCGAGGCGGCGCCGGTCGTTGCAGATGAGGCAGCGGCCCCAGCCGTCGGGAGCCTCGGGGTCGAGGGCGCCGTTTGGGTGCTCGGGGCATCCGGTGTAGCTCTTGGCGGGGGCGAGCCCGGCCGCGGTCTGGAAGGCGGTGTACAGAGCGTCGGCGACGGCCTCGTACTCGGCGGGGTGGGCGCCGTCGTAGAGCTCTTTGAGGTGGTCGCCGAGACTGCCCAGGGCGGCCTGCAGCTCCTTGAGGGCGTACGGCCGCCCGGTCGGGACGGAGTACCCCCTGCTGTTGCCGTGCTGCTCCTGTGGACTCATGTCTACGAGCGTCCCATGAACGACTGACAAGGCGCGAACAGCGGCGGCCGGGCCCCCGTACGACAGGGCCCGGCCGCCGCGGTGTACGTACACCGCGTACAGATGTGGAGCCTGCCGGCGGCTGGGCCGGCGGGCTTGTGGTGCTGCCTAGAAGGCCGCCTCGTCGAGCTCCATCAGGGAGTTGTCGACGCCCTCGGCCAGCGCGCGGGCGACCGAGACGTTCGGCAGGACCTGCGAGGCGAAGAACTTCGCGGCCGCGATCTTGCCGGTGTAGAACGGCACGTCCTTGGCGGAGGCGTCCGCCAGCTTCTCGGCGGCCACGGCCGCGCCCTTGAGCAGCAGGTACCCGACGACGACGTCGCCGGACGCCATCAGCAGGCGCGTGGTGTTCTGGCCGACCTTGTAGATGTTCTTGACGTCCTCGCCGGTGGCGGTGAGGTCGACGATCATCTGGCCGACGATGCCCTCCAGGTCCACGGCGGCCTTGGCGAGCGCGTCGCGGGCGCCGGCCAGCTCCTCGCCGCCGACGGCCTCGGCCAGGAACTTCTTGATCGTCTCGGAGAGGACGTTCAGGGAGGCGCCCTGGTCGCGGACGATCTTCCGGAAGAAGAAGTCCTGGCCCTGGATGGCCGTGGTGCCCTCGTAGAGGGTGTCGATCTTGGCGTCCCGGATGTACTGCTCGATCGGGTATTCCTGGAGGTAACCGGAACCGCCGAAGGTCTGCAGGGACTGCGCGAGCTGCTCGTAGGAGCGCTCCGAGCCGTAGCCCTTGACGATCGGCAGGAGCAGGTCGTTCAGGCCGATCTGCGCGGAGGCGTCCTCGCCCGCGGCCTGCTTGAGCTGGATCTCGTCCTGGACGGAGGCGGTGTACAGGACCAGGGCGCGCATGCCCTCGGCGTACGCCTTCTGCGTCATGAGCGAGCGGCGCACGTCGGGGTGGTGCGTGATGGTGACCTTGGGCGCGGTCTTGTCCATGAAGTCGGCCAGGTCCGTGCCCTGCACGCGCTCCTTGGCGTACTCCAGCGCGTTCAGGTAGCCGGTGGAGAGGGTGGCGATGGCCTTCGTGCCGACCATCATCCGGGCGAACTCGATGATCATGAACATCTGGCGGATGCCGTCGTGCTTGTCACCGATCAGCCAGCCCTTGGCGGGGTGCTGGTCGCCGAAGGTCATCTCGCACGTGTTGGAGGCCTTGAGGCCCATCTTGTGCTCGACGTTCGTCGCGTAGACGCCGTTGCGCTCGCCCAGCTCGCCGGTCTCCCAGTCGAAGTGGAACTTCGGGACGAGGAAGAGGGACAGGCCCTTGGTGCCCGGGCCGTGGCCCTCGGGGCGCGCGAGGACGTAGTGGAGGATGTTCTCCTCCATGTCGTGCTCACCGGACGTGATGAAGCGCTTCACGCCCTCGATGTGCCAGGAGCCGTCGGCCTGCTGGATCGCCTTGGTGCGGCCGGCGCCGACGTCCGAGCCGGCGTCCGGCTCGGTGAGGACCATGGTGGAGCCCCAGCGCTTCTCGACCGCGATCTGAGCGACCTTCTTCTGCGCCTCGTTGCCCTCTTCGAAGAGGATGCCGGCGAAGGCCGGGCCGGAGGAGTACATCCAGATGGCCGGGTTCGCGCCGAGCAGCAGCTCCGCGTAGGCCCAGATGAGGGAGCGGGGCGAGGTGGTGCCGCCGATCTCCTCGGGCAGGCCCAGGCGCCAGTACTCCGAGTCCATGAAGGCTTCGTAGCTCTTCTTGAAGGAGGCCGGGACCGGCGCGGTGTTGGTGGCCGGGTCGAAGACCGGCGGGTTGCGGTCGGCGTCCTCGAAGGAGGCGGCCAGCTCGTTCTCGGCGAGACGGGTCAGCTCGGACAGGACGCTCTTGGCGGTCTCGGTGTCCATCTCCTCGAACGGACCGGTGCCGTACAGCTTTTCGCGGCCGAGCACCTCGAAGAGGTTGAACTCGATGTCGCGGAGATTCGACTTGTAGTGCCCCATGGCGACGGCTCCGTTAAGGCTCGGGGAGACAGGTTCCTCGTACATACCAATCGGTAACAGCATGATGCTACCCGTGGGTAATAAGAATCAACCCTTGCTGGACGACTGTGACCAGCATCAAGCCAGAACCGCTTGAGGGCTGCCGGAAGCCCTGGCCGGAATGGGTGTCCTGGGGCACCCGCCCGCTCGGTAGGCTTTGGCCCATGTACGGCTACGACCAGAACGTGAGCGCGGGGCAGCAGCAGTACGCCGCCCCGCAGCAGATGGCCGGCGGGTACGGCGAGCAGCCGCTGTACCCCGAGCCCTCGCCGCCGTCGCTCGCCGACGCGGTGCGGGCCTTCACGACCGGGTCGCTGTCCGCCGAGGACTTCCAGCAGATCTTCGCGAGCTCGAAGGTCTACTGCCCGCGTGGCGAGACCCCGGGCTTCCTGGCGCTGCACAACACGCAGCAGCCGGTGATCCCCATGTTCACCACGCTCAAGGAGCTGCGCCGGTACGCCGGCAAGGAGTCCAAGTACTTCGTGATCACCGGCGCCGAGGTGATCGACCTGCTGCCCACCGGCTACGGCTTCGTCCTCGACATGGAGGGCGACCACCGGATGGTCTTCGACGCGAAGGCGGTCGAGCAGATGGTCGACTTCGCGATGCGCCGCATGTACGGCTAGTACCGCCGCCGTGACCGGGCGCGGCTGAGCACCGAGGGGCGGGGGCGGACGGGGGCGGGCGATGCTGCGGGTGCACTTCACGGCCGAGGACCTCCTCAACGTGACCTTCGCGAGCGAACCGCTGCCCCTCGTCGAGCTGGGCATGGCGATCGTGGCCTGGCAGCGCACGGACGAGCAGGCGGTTTTCGGCCGCTGGCGCGGCCGCTTCGGCCGGGAGCTGCCGGCCCGGGCGCGCCCGCTGGCGGACCTGCTGCGGCCGGACGGGGACAACCCGCAGTTCGTCGAGCCCTACTCGCGCACGCTGGAGGAGGGGCTGGCCGCGGTACGGGACTGCGTCCCCGGCCTCCCCGCGGACGTGCTGGCCCGAGCCGCCGCCCGGGCCCCCGGCTCCCCGTCCTGGCTGCGCTCGCTGGCGGCCCGGGACCGCGACGCGTGGGGGCTGCTCGACGGGGCGCTGCGCTCCGCGTACGACGCCGTCATCGCCCCGCACTGGCCGCGGATCCGGCAGTCCTTCCAGGCCGACGTGGCTTGGCGGACCCGGCTGCTGGCCGCCCACGGCATCAAGGCCTGCCTGGCCAGCACCCACCCCCTGGCCGGCTGGTCCGGCACGGCCTTCGAGGTCGGGCTGCCGCCGCACTACGAGACCCGGCTCGGCGGCCGCGGGCTGATGCTGATGCCGTCGCCGTTCTGGACCGGGCGGCCGCTGCTCGCGGAGGGCCCGGACGGCCCGGACGGGACGTACGTACTGCTGTACCCGGCGCTGACACCGCTGCCGATGGTGGCGCAGGCGAAGGCGGAGGGCGCCCTGGACGCCCTGCTGGGGCGGACCCGGGCGGCCGTGCTCCAGCTGCTGGTGCAGCAGCGCACCACCACCGAGCTGGCCCGTGACCTCGACATCAGCCTGCCTTCGGTCTCGGAGCACACCCGTACCCTGCGCGCGGCCGGGCTGATCACCACGGAGCGGGACGGCAAGGCGGTGCTGCACTCGGCCACGGGCCTGGGCGTGGACCTGCTGCACAGCGGCCGCTGACGTTTCGGCCAGCACCGAAACCATCGCGGCCGCCGGGGGCCCGGGCCGACAGTGGGTGCCGCGGGGGACCGGAACACGGGGGGTCCCCCGCCCCATCCACGAGGAGGCACTGATGGCTCGTACATCCATCCGCACGAAGCTCGCCACGTCGGCGCTGGCGGGGGTGCTGGCGCTGGGCACGGGGGTCCTGGCGGCGGGCCCGGCGCAGGCGGCCGACTCCTTCGGCTGTCCGTCCGGTGCGGTCTGCATCTACCGGGGCACGAACTGGTACGAGCCGGTGCCGTCGAACCAGATGTACTGGAGCGCGGGGGTGCACAAGCTCTACAACCAGGAGGGCCAGCACATCGTCTACAACAACCAGACGGGCGGCTGGACGGTCAAGCTGTGCCGGGGCATCAATGGCACGGACTGCCTGCCCAAGATGCGCCCGGGTGACGGCTGGCCCGAGAACCTGTCGCCCATCAACTCCCTGGTGATCGCCTCCTCGTAGCCGTGCCCGGGCCGGCCCGAGCCACTCGGGCCGGCCTCGGGCGTGGTCAGTCGCGGCCCGCGCGCAGGCGCCAGAGGACGACCGCCACCGCCAGCGCGGCCAGGGCCGCGGCTCCGTAGGCGTACACGAGCGCGGGGTCGGGCCGGTGGGCCAGGGAGAGGCGGATGCCGGCGAGGAGGGGGACGCCGACGAGCTGGCCGCCGTGGCCGTCGGACTCCAGGCCGGCCATCGCCGCGCGCAGCAGCAGGCAGGCGGCGAAGCCGATGACGGCCCAGGCCGTCAGGTACGGCCAGGGCGAGCCGGGCAGCGGCTCCATCGGCAGGCCCGTCGCCGCCCAGTGGTGGCCTGCCCAGCCGAGGGCGGTGACCGCGGCGGTCACGGCCGTGGACCAGCCGAGGATGCGCAGGGGCGCGGGCGGGTCCCACCGCGGGCGCGGCGTATCGGTCCGGTCGGTCGCGCCGGCGGGGCTGCGGCTGCTGCTTTCCATGCAGGGAAGGACGGGGCCGGGGGCTGCGGGGTTGCCCGGGAATGCGGCGGGAGGAGGTGCTGTTCTGCGGGGTGTGGCAGGAAGTTCGAGTTTCAACTAAACTCGACTCAGAAGGAGGTTCCGACCATGCCTGCAGTGACTGTGGAGAACCCGTTGACGCTCCCCCGCGTCGCGGAGCCCGCCCAGGAGACCGCCGCCCGCAAGGTGCTGGCCGTCACGACCGCTCCCGGAGGCTTCGAGGGCGAGGGGTTCCCGGTGCGCCGCGCGTTCGCCGGGATCAACTACCAGTACCTCGACCCGTTCATCATGATGGACCAGATGGGCGAGGTGGAGTACGCGCCGGGCGAGCCGAAGGGCACCCCGTGGCACCCCCACCGCGGCTTCGAGACCGTGACGTACCTGATCGACGGAACCTTCGTCCACCAGGACAGCAACGGCGGCGGCGGAGTCATCAACGGTGGCGACACCCAGTGGATGACCGCCGGTTCGGGCCTCCTGCACATCGAGGCCCCGCCGGAGTCGCTCGTCGTGTCCGGCGGGCTCTTCCACGGCCTCCAGCTGTGGGTGAACCTCCCGGCCTCCGACAAGATGATGCCCCCGCGCTACCAGGACATCGGCGGCGGCCAGGTCCAGCTGCTGACCACCCCCGACGGCGGAGCACTGCTGCGCGTGATCGCCGGTGAGATCGACGGCCACGCGGGCCCGGGCATCACCCACACGCCGATCACGATGATCCACGCGACCGTCACGCCGGGCGCGCAGGTCACCCTG
Source organism: Streptomyces sp. NPDC037242 (assembly GCF_055604165.1). Classification (NCBI taxonomy): domain Bacteria; kingdom Bacillati; phylum Actinomycetota; class Actinomycetes; order Kitasatosporales; family Streptomycetaceae; genus Streptomyces; species Streptomyces sp. NPDC037242. Next base: position 26,076 of record NZ_JBVJUY010000052.1, on the reverse strand, counting down.
CCGTGGCGCGAGGACTTCAACGCCCTCGCGTACGTCATGGCCGGGCGCGGCTCGGTCGGCGAGGACCGCCGGCCCGTCCACACCGGGCAGACCGCGGTCTTCGGCGAGGGCGGCTCGCTCACCCTCCGGGCGGACGAGGCCCAGGACTCCAACGCCCCGGACCTGGAGATCGTCCTGCTGGGCGGGCGTCCGATCCGGGAGCCGATGGCGCACTACGGGCCGTTCGTCATGAACAGCAAGCACGAGCTCCAGCAGGCCTTCGACGACTTCCAGGCCGGTCGGCTGGGGCGCATCCCCACCACCGCGCGGACCGGCCTCGGCCACCGCGGCACCGGCGAGGCGGCGGAGGACTGACGGGACCGGGCAGCGCAGCCGCGCCCCGGCCGGGGACGCTCACCCGGCCGGGAGCCGGTCCTTGCCCTCGTCGGCGCCCCCGGGCGCCGCGGCGGCGTAGCGGGCCCGCAGCTCGGACAGCACCCCGAAGACGGCCGCGGTGAGCGGTACGGCGAGCAGCATCCCGAGGATCCCGGCGACGCTCGCCCCGGCCGTGATGGCCAGCATGACCACGGCCGGGTGCATCTGCACGGTCCGGCTCTGGATCATGGGCTGGAGCACGTGCCCCTCCAGCACCTGTACGGCGAGCACCACGCCCAGCGCCCACAGCCCGATGACCCAGCCCCGGTCGGCGAAGGCGACGAGCACCGCCACGGCGCCCGAGATGAAGGCGCCGAGGTACGGGATGTAGGCGCCGACGAACACCAGGGCGCCGAGCCCCACCGCCCCGGGTACGCGGAGCACGAGCAGCCCCACCGTGATGCAGATGGCGTCGATCGCGGCGATGAAGGTGGTTCCGCGCATGAACCCCTCGACGGCCTCGAAGGCGCGCCGGGCCATGGCCTCGACGGTGTCCCCGGTGGAGCGCGGCGCGAGCGAGCGCAGGGTGCCGGCCGCGCGGTCGGAGTCGCGCAGGAAGAAGAAGATCAGCAGCAGGGCGAGGACGGCGGTGGCGATCATCTCGCCGACGACGCTGATGCCGGTGATGACGCCGGAGGCGGCCGTTCCGCCGAACTTGGCGAGCAGCTCCTTCGCGTTCGAGGCCAGGTCCTGGAGAGAGGTCCCGGCGGCGCCGAAGTGCTCGGCGAGGTCCTGGCCGGCCCGCTTGAGGGAGCCGACGATCTCGTCACCGGTGCTGATCAGGGCGTGCACGACGACGTACGAGGCCCCGCCGACGACCGCGACCACGGCGAGGCAGGTGAGCCCGGCGGCGAGGGAGCGGTTCAGCTTCATCCGCACGAGGCGGCGGTGCAGGGGCCCGAGGAGCGCCGTGCCGAGGAGGGCGAGCAGCACGGGCGTGACGGCGGTCTTGAAGGTGATGCACAGCCAGACGCCGACGGCGGCCACACCGGTGGCGAGGAGCGCGACGGCGCACCAGGCGGCCAGTCGCCGAACGGGCTCGGGGAGCAGGGGGGTCGGCGAAGCCGGGGGAGTGGACACCGAGGTATCCAATCACGCTGGCCGCCGCCCGCCCGGGCTCAGGCCAGCGGGTCGGCGCCCAGGTCGGCCTCCGGGTCTACGCCGGGTCGGAGTCCGGCTGTTTGGACTGCTCGTGGAGCTCGAACCAGATCGACTTGCCCTCGCCCCGGGGGTCCACTCCCCAGGCGTCGGCGAGCATCTCCATCAGCAGGACGCCCCGCCCGCTGGAGGCCATCTCCCCGGGATGCCGCTTGTGAGGGAGCTCGTCGCTGGTGTCCGCGACCTCGATGCGCAGCCGGCGCCCGCCCAGTTCGCCCACTGCCTCCGCCACCAGCAGCGCGTCGCCGTCGGTGTGCATCAGTACGTTCGTGACCATCTCGGAGACCATCAGCACCGCCGAGTCCACCTGCTCGGCGTCCGCCCAGTCGTGCAGCAGCTCCCGGATCTGGCGCCGCGCCCCCGCGATGCGCTCCGGTTCCGCCTGGGCCACGGTCAGCATCGTGCGCCGGGCCGGGCGCACGGGGTGCAGCAGCGGGCTCCCGCAGCCGCAGCCGGCGCCCTCGCGGCACAGCAGGACGACGGCTATGTCGTCCTCGCGGCGGTCGGCCAGCGGGCCGGTGGTGTGGTGCGAGGAGGGCCCGTGCACGGCCTGGACCAGCAGGTCGGCGAGCTTTTCGAGGCTCTCGGTGTCGTGCGTCTCGGACTCCAGGATGGCCCGCAGCCGGGCCCAGCCGGTGTCCAGGTCGTGCCCGCCGGTCTCGATGAGCCCGTCGGTGCAGAGCATCATCGTCTCGCCGGGTTCCAGGGTGAACCGGGTGGTCGGGTAGTCGGTGTCGGGGACGATGCCCAGCGGCAGGCCTCCGGCGGTCGGGCGCATCAGGACGGTGCCGTCGGTCATCCGGATCGCCGGGTCGGGGTGGCCGGCCCGGGCCACCTCCAGCAGCCCCGTCTCCGGGTCGCACTCCACGTACAGGCAGGTCGCGAAGCGCGGGCTCTGGAAGTCGGGGTCCTCACCGGAGTCCGACTCCTGCTCCTGCGAGGAGCACAGCCCGGCCAGGAAGCGGGAGGCGCGGGAGAGCACCGCGTCGGGGCGGTGGCCCTCGGAGGCATACGCGCGCACCGCGATCCGCAGCTGGCCCATCAGACCGGCGGCCCGTACGTCGTGCCCCTGGACGTCCCCGATGACCAGCGCGAACCGCCCCGAGGGCAGCGGGATCATGTCGTACCAGTCGCCGCCGACCTGGAGCCCGCCGCCGGTCGGGACGTACCGGGCGGCGAGCTGCATGCCCGGGATCTCGGGGCCGAGCTGCGGCATCATCGACCGCTGGAGGCCGGTGGTGAGCTCCCGCTCGGATTCGGCCACCCCGGCGCGCTGGAGCGCCTGGGCGAGCATGCGGGCCACCGTCGTCAGGACGGACCGCTCGTCCGGGGAGAAGGAGACCTGGTGCTTGAACGCGGCCATCCAGGCGCCCATGGTCCGCCCGGCCACGATCAGCGGGAGGAAGGCCCAGGAGACCCGGTCGAAGCGCTGGGCGAGCGGCCAGGTGGCCGGAAACCGCCGCTTGTAGTCCTCGGGGCTGGGGAGGTAGATCGCCCGCCCGGTGCGCACGACCTCCGCGGCCGGGTAGTCCGTCTCCAGCCGCATGTCCGCGAAGGGGCCCTCGTCCCCGGCGTCGTGCCCGTGGTGCCCGATGATCGACAGCCGGTCGCCCGCCACGCCGAAGACGGCCAGCCCGTCGGGGCTGAACCCGGGCATGGACAGGGACGCGGCGACCCGCAGCACCTCCGCCGTGGAGCGGGCCTCGGCCAGCGCGCGCCCCGCGTCCAGCAGGAAGGCCTCGCGGGAGCGACGCCAGTCGCCGGTGATCGGGGTGTGCACGGCCGTGGTGCCCGGCTGGGGTTCGGCGATCTCCTGGATGGTGCCGATCAGCTCGTAGTCGAGGCGGCCGTCCGGGCTCCGGTTCTCCAGGGGTTTCGAGCGGCTGCGTACGGTGCGCAGCACGCGCCCGTCCTCGTCCATGATCCGCAGCCGGGCCTCGGCGAGGGTGTCCTCGGCCACCGCCAGGTTCACGATGCCGTTGATCTCGTTCCAGTCCACCGGGTGGAAGCGCGAGCGCACGGCCACTTCCGGCAGGACGACGGGCTCCGCGGGCAGCCCGAGGAGCCGGGCGGCCTCGCTGTCGAGGGTGACCGTCCCGGAGGCGTTGTCCCATCGCCACAGGCCCGTCGCGATGGCGGCCAGGACATCCTCGGTGCGCACCCGGCCATCTTTACAGGTCATACGCCTGACGTGCCTGTTCACCACCCCCGTCGGGCGCGCCCGCGCGGTGCCCGGCCCGGACGGTAACCTTGGGACGGTTGAATCCACCTTGGTATCGCGAAGAACTGGATGACTGATGCATCGGTACAGGTCCCACACGTGCGGCGAGCTCCGAGCCTCCGACGTCGCCGCCGACGTCCGGCTGAGCGGCTGGCTGCACAATCGTCGAGACCTGGGCGGCATCCTCTTCATCGATCTCCGTGACCACTACGGCATCACGCAGCTCGTCGCCCGCCCCGGCACCGCCGCGAACGAGGCGCTGAGCAGCGTCACCAAGGAGACCGTCGTCCGCATCGACGGCAAGGTCGTCTCCCGCGGCGCCGACAACGTCAACCCGGAGCTGGCGACCGGCGAGGTCGAGGTCGAGGTCTCCGCCGTCGAGGTGCTCGGCGCGGCCGCCCCGCTGCCCTTCACCATCAACACCGACGACGGTGTGAACGAGGAGCGGCGCCTGGAGTACCGCTTCCTCGACCTGCGCCGCGAGCGCATGCACCGCAACATCATGCTGCGCTCGGCCGTCATCGCCTCGATCCGCCACAAGATGGTGGCCCTCGGCTTCAACGAGATGGCGACCCCGATCCTCACCGCGACCTCCCCCGAGGGCGCCCGTGACTTCGTCGTCCCGTCCCGTCTGAACCCGGGCAAGTTCTACGCCCTGCCGCAGGCGCCGCAGCAGTTCAAGCAGCTGCTGATGATCTCCGGCTTCGACCGCTACTTCCAGATCGCGCCCTGCTTCCGCGACGAGGACGCCCGCGCCGACCGCTCGCCGGGCGAGTTCTACCAGCTCGACGTGGAGATGTCCTTCGTCGAGCAGGAGGACGTCTTCCAGCCGATCGAGCGCCTGATGACCGAGCTCTTCACCGAGTTCGGCGGCGGCCGCGAGGTCACCTCCCCCTTCCCGCGGATCCCGTTCCGCGAGTCGATGCTCAAGTACGGCAACGACAAGCCCGACCTGCGCGCCAAGCTGGAGCTCGTCGACATCACCGACGTGTTCGAGGGCTCGGAGTTCAAGGCGTTCGCCGGCAAGCACGTGCGCGCGCTGGCCGTCCCGGACACCGCCGCGCAGCCGCGCAAGTTCTTCGACGGCCTCGGCGAGTACGCGATCTCGCTGGGGGCCAAGGGCCTGGCGTGGGTCCGCGTGGGCGAGGACGGCGGGCTCACCGGCCCGATCGCCAAGTTCCTCACCGAGGAGAACGTCAAGGTCCTCACCGAGCGCCTGGGCCTGGCGGCCGGGCACGCGGTGTTCTTCGGCGCCGGCGAGTTCGACGAGGTCTCCAAGATCATGTCGGGCGTCCGCGTCGAGGCGGCCAAGCGGGCGGGCCAGTTCGAGGAGAACGTCTTCCGCTTCTGCTGGATCGTCGACTTCCCGATGTACGAGAAGGACGAGGAGACGGGCAAGATCGACTTCTCCCACAACCCCTTCTCCATGCCGCAGGGCGGCATGAAGGACCTGGAGGAGAAGGACCCGCTCGACATCCTGGCGTGGCAGTACGACATCGTCTGCAACGGCATCGAGCTGTCCTCCGGCGCCATCCGCAACCACGAGCCCGAGGTCATGCTGAAGGCCTTCGAGATCGCCGGTTACGAGGCCGAGACCGTCGAGCGCGAGTTCGCCGGCATGCTGCGCGCCTTCCGCCTCGGCGCCCCGCCGCACGGTGGCATCGCCCCGGGCGTCGACCGCATCGTGATGCTGCTGGCCGACGAGCCGAACATCCGCGAGACGATCGCCTTCCCGCTGAACGGCAACGCGCAGGACCTGATGATGGGCGCGCCCACCGTCCTGGAGGAGACCCGCCTGCGCGAGCTGAACATCGCGCTGCGCAAGCCGGTCGAGACGAAGGCGTCCGAGGCGAAGGCCGCCGACGCCAAGCCGATCGCGGAGGCCGTCCACCCGGACGCCGCGCGCTAAGGCGTAGGAGTAGGAGTACGAGGAAGGGCCCGGGATCGAGGATCCCGGGCCCTTCCTCGTGTGCGTCCTACTGGAACCGCTCCAGGATGCCCTTGAGGAGGGCGGCGGAGGTCAGCTCGCGGGGGGCGGGGCCGGCGTGGAAGAAGCCGGCGTTCTCGGCGTCCAGCTTGCGCAGGAAGTCGAAGGCCTTGGCGTCGTGGTCGCCGAAGGCGACGAACTGCCAGTGGATGTCCGGGGCGGTGGTGGCCGCCTCGGCCAGGGCCGCCTTGGCCGGCTGGCGGTTGTCGGGTGCGCCGTCGGTCTGGAAGACCACGAGGGCCGGGCCCTCGCCGCCGTCCTTCTGGTAGCGCTCGACGACGGCCTCCACGGCCACGTGGTAGCTGGTACGGCCCATCCGGCCGAGCTCGGCGTGCCGGGCCTCGACCCAGGCCGCGTCGTGGCCGTCGAGGGTCAGGTCGGCGGTGCCGTCCACCTCGGTGGAGAAGAACACCGTGTGCACGGTGGCCGCCTCGTCGAGGTGCGCGGCCAGGGCGAGTGCGTGGTCGGCGAGGTGCTGGGCGCTGCCGTCCTTGTAGAACGGGCGCATCGAGCCGGAGCGGTCCAGCACCAGGTACACCTTGGCCCGTGCCCCGGCCTTGTCCTTGCCGCGGAGCACCTGCCCCGCGGCCTTGTACGCCGCGGAGACCCCGGGCGCCTGCCGCCGCACGACCGCCGCCGCGCACGCGGGCCCGACGAGTGCCTCTGCCTCCGGC
>NZ_JBVJUY010000052.1:0-19525 GCF_055604165.1 Streptomyces sp. NPDC037242 | reverse complement strand
GGCTCGGCTTCAGCGACGGGCTCGGCCTGTGCCTCCGGCTCGGTTTCGGCGGCGGGTTCGGCCTCGGCGGCCACGACCTCTGCCTCGACCGGCTCGGCCAGTACCTCCGGCTCGGCTTCAGCGACGGGCTCGGCCTGTGCCTCCGGCTCGGTTTCGGCGGCGGGTTCGGCCTCGGCGGCCACGACCTCTGCCTCGACCGGCTCGACCACTGCCTCCGGCTCCGGCTCGGCGTCAGCCGCCACGGGCTCGACGTCGGCCTCGGGCAGGACCTCGGCCTCGGCCGGCTCGGCGGCGGCCGCTACGGGCTCCACCTGCGCCTCGGCGGCCACGACCTCGGCGGCGGCCGGCTCGACCACTGCCTCCGGCTCGGCCTCGGCCGCAACCGGCTCGACCTCGGCCTCGGCCGGCTCGGCGGCGGCCGGGGTCGGGTCCTGCTGAACCGCCGGAGGCACAGGCGCGCGGCGGGCTTCCGGGACCGTGGGGTCCGGGGCCGGCGCCGTGGCCGTGGCCGTGAGCAGCGTGCCCGGCTCGCGGTCCCGCGGGGCGGACTGCGGCGGAACGGTCGGGTTGTCGAAGGAGGCCGCCACCAGCTCGGCCGCCGCATCCAGGGGGGTGCGTTCCGCCTGGCTCGGAAGGGCCGCCGAAGGGGCGTCAGCCGACTCCGGAACCGGCTCCGAAGCCCGTCCGAACACCTTGCGCAACAAGCTCCGAATACCCATGGGCCAGGCCTTTCGCATGAGTGCGTGCGTCATTTGTCCGTACTGCGCGGTAGATCCCTGCCCAGAGTGGACACGTAAGGTTATCGGCCCCTTGGCTGGAACTTCGGCAGGGGCACCTTTCGTGGCGCCCACTGCCCAAACACACCCGCCGCGCCGCTGAACTGCCGCTCCGACGTGCCGGGTTCACCGGCCGTTCATCCCCGCGCCGCCGCTTCGGCGCAACCCGCGCCTAGCGTCACGGCTGGATTCGACCGACACGTTGTCGGGGACCGTGCACCTACGGAGGACACTCGTGCGCAAGCTCCTGCCGCTCATCGGCAACCCGCATGGGGGCGGCCGTTCCGCCCTCACCTGCCGCTACCGCTGCGGCGACGCCTGCTTCCACGAGGTGCCGAACACCAGCGACAACGAGTACGCCGGCGACGTCATAGCCCGCGCCTACTCCCGCCGCTCGATGCTGCGCTCCGCCGCCGTCGTGACGGTCGCCACCGCCGCCGGTACCGCCGTGGCCGTCGGCGGAAACGGTTCCTCCGCCAACGCGACCCCCGCCGCCGACGCCCAGGGCGCTTCCGCCCAGGCCAACGCCGCCGGTGCCCGCGGTCTGCGCTTCAAGTCCGTCGCGCCGAACACCAACGACCAGGTCACCATCCCCGAGGGCCACGAGCAGAACGTGGTCATCCGTTGGGGCGACCCGATCATCAAGGGCGCTCCGGGCTTCAACCCCGACAAGCAGACCGCCGCCGCGCAGGCCGGTCAGTTCGGCTACAACAACGACTTCCTGAGCCTCCTCCCGCTCGGCGGCGACTACGAGCGCCAGCAGCTGCTCGTGGCCAACCACGAGTACACCGACGAGATCCTCATGTTCAAGGGCTACGACCCGGCCAAGCCGACCCGCGAGCAGGTCGAGATCGCCTGGGCCGCGCACGGCCTGTCCGTGGTCGTCGTCCAGGAGGACCACCGCAGCGGCAAGCTGACCGCGGTCACCCGCCACCAGCTCAACCGCCGTCTGACCGCCACCAGCGTGTTCAAGATGACCGGCCCGGCCGCGGGCGGCGCCCTGTTGAAGACCTCCGTCGACGCGACCGGCACCAAGGTGCTCGGCACGCTCAACAACTGTGCCGGCGGCACCACCCCGTGGGGCACCACCCTCCACGGCGAGGAGAACTTCAACCAGTACTTCGGCAACGCCGGCCAGGTCACCGACCCGACCGCGGCCGCCCGCCTGAAGCGCTACGGCGTGACCACCGGCGCCACCGAGCGCAAGTGGGAGCTGTTCGACAAGCGCTTCGACGTGGCGCAGGAGCCCAACGAGTCGCACCGCTTCGGCTGGGTCGTCGAGCTGGACCCGTACGACCCGAACTCCACCCCGCGCAAGCGCACCGCGCTCGGCCGCTTCAAGCACGAGGCCGCGCAGCCCCGCCTGACCGAGGACGGCCGCCCCGTCGTCTACATGGGCGACGACGAGCGCTTCGACTACTTCTACAAGTTCGTCTCCTCGAAGCAGATGAAGAAGGGCAACTCGCGCGCGGCGAAGGAGCACAACCTCACGCTGCTCGACGAGGGCACCCTCTACGTCGCCAAGCTCACCGGTGACTCCCCGGTCACCGAGTTCGACGGCTCCGGCAAGCTGCCCGCCGACGGCGAGTTCGACGGCTCGGGCATCTGGATCAAGCTCGCCACCGGCAACGTCTCGCACGTCGAGGGCATGACCGCCGAGGAGGTGTACGTCTTCACGCGCCAGGCCGCCGACAAGGTGGGCGCCACCAAGATGGACCGCCCCGAGGACGTCGAGCCGTCCCCGCGCACCGGTCGCGTCTACATCGCGCTGACCAACAACACCGACCGCGGCAAGCCGGGCAAGGCGGAGGGCGCGACCGAGTCCAACCCGCGCAACCTGAACAAGCACGGCCAGGTCCTGGAGCTCGCCGAGAACTTCGACAACCCGGCGGGCGACGGCTTCGCCTGGCGGCTGTTCCTGGTCGCCGGTGACCCCAACGACCCGGCCACCTACTTCGCGGGCTTCCCGAAGGACAAGGTCAGCCCGATCTCCTGCCCGGACAACGTGGCCTTCGACCCGCACGGCAACCTGTGGATCTCCACGGACGGCAACCAGCTCGGCTCCCACGACGGCCTGTTCGGTGTCGCCACCGCCGGTGACCGGCGCGGTGAGCTGAAGCAGTTCCTGACGGTTCCGCGCGGCGCCGAGACCTGCGGCCCGATCATCCAGGACAAGCGCGTCCTGGTCGCGGTCCAGCACCCGGGTGAGATCGACGGCGCGTCCGTCGAGAAGCCGCAGTCGGTGTGGCCCGACGGCCCCGGCAAGCTCGTCCGCCCGGCCGTCGTATCGGTCTGGCGCAAGGACGGCAAGAACATCGGCGTCTGATCGAGCTGTCTGATCCGGCCGACGGGCATGCTCAGTTGACCGGGCGCGCGGGGTGTTTCACGTGAAACATTCCCTCGCGCCCGGTCAACTTCCGTCCGGCAGGCGCCCGACGGGGAGCCGGAGGGTGGTCACCGCGCCCCCGTCGGGGGCGTTGGAGAAGCCGAGCTCGATCTCCAGTACCGCCGCCTGGCCGGCCGCGATCGTCAGGCCGAGCCCGTGGCCGCGCCCACGGCCGGGGTCTCCGGTGCGGAAGCGCTGCGGTCCCTGTTCGATCAGTTCGGGCGGGTAGCCGGGCCCGTGGTCGCGGATGGTCACCACCGGCCCCTCCACGCTCACCTCGATCGGCGGCTGCCCGTGCTTGTGGGCGTTGACCAGCAGGTTGGCCAGGATCCGGTCCAGCCGGCGCCGGTCGGTGAGCACCACCGTGTCGCGGAGCACCCGTACCGTGGCGGCCAGCCGGGTGCCCGTCACGGCCCGCTGGACCGCCCGGCCGAGCTCGACCCGGCTCAAGTCGGCCTGCTCCACCCCCGAATCCAGCCGGGAGATCTCCAGCAGGTCCTCGGTGAGCAGGTGCAGGGCCCTGAGCCGGTCGTTGATCATCTCCTTGGGGCGTCCCTCGGGCAGCAGGGACGCCGCGGCGAGCGATCCCGTGAGCGGGGTGCGCAGCTCGTGCGCGACATCGGCCGTGAACCGCTTCTCCGCCTCCAGCCTGTCCTGGAGCGATGCGGCCATGGTGTCCAGAGCCTGCGCCACGTCCCGTACCTCGTCGCGGGAGCGGGACGGCCGCAGGTCCGCGTCCCCGTCGGCCGGGAAGTCGACCCGGGCGTCCAGGTCCCCGGCGCTGATCCGGCGGGCCACGGCGGCGGTGCTCCGCAGGCGGCGGCTGATCCGGTTGGCCAGGAAGATGCCGGCCAGCGCCACCACGCCGGCGGCGAGCGCCGAAGAGGCGAGGATCGCGGTGTCCATGTCCCGCAGCCGGGAGCGGGTGCTCTCGTACGGGACCCAGACGGCGAGGGACTGGTTGTCGGCAGGGCCGGCGGCCCACATGACGGGCTTGCCGGAGTGCTCGCCGACCATGCTGCCGGTCAGCCCGCGGGCGACGAGCTCGCGCAGGGGCCGCGGGAGCTCGGGGGAGTCCAGGGCGACGTTCACGTCGCCGTGCGCGGTGCCGTACTGGTAGTGCCCGAGGGCGTGGTCGAGGTCGCGGTCCACGTCCTTGCGGACCTCGCCGACGATCTGCCGGGCGACCACGTTGTGCACGAGGATGCCCAGCGCCGCCGCGACGGCGCAGCACACGGCCGTCGTGGTCAGGGCGATCTTCCAGCGCAGACTGCTCGTCACCCGCATCGGCCCGCCGCCCCTCAGACCGCGCTCGGGGAGCAGGGCCTGGAGCTGTCCGTGCCCCCGGGGCAGTCGTCGAGGGTGAGCTGGGACAGGTTCATGATCCCGGCATCCGGGTCCCAGACGTAGTCGGAGACGGCGACGTACTTCGGGTTCGATGTCGGTTCGCGCACCGCCAGGTGCTCGGCGGCCACCTCGACGCCCTCCAGCACCGCGCGCCGGGACAGGATCCGGGCGATCCTGCCGTCGTCCTGGACGGTGTAGACGCGCAGTTCGCTCAGCCGGCCGTCGATGTCGAGGGCGGTGATCAGCTCGTCCTTGCCGTTGCCGGTGACGTCGTGCAGGACCGCGGGGCGTACGGGGCAGTCCGGCCCGCCGTCCACAGCCTGTGTACAGAGCGCGATGCGCTGGATGGCCCGGGGGTCCACGAGCCTTCCGGTCCCGCCGTCCTGGGCGGTGGCGGAGGTGATGTCCGCGCGGACGACGGCCACCGCGTCCACGCCGCGCATGTTCAGGTCCGCGACCTTGGGCAGCCCGGGTACGACCGCGGCCGTTCCCGGCTGCTGCCCCGGATCGGGCGGGTCGGGCCGGATGTCCTTCCACAGGGTCTGCGGGGCGTGCACCGTCCCGAGGTCCCCGTCGTTGCGCAGCCCTTCCACGTCGGCGCACCCGGCGGCGGCGCCCAGGAGGGCGGTGAGCACCATCACGGCCGAGGCACGCTGCATGCTCCGATGCTCCCCCGCCGCCGAGCTTCCGGCCCGGGAGCAGGGCCGTTCGGGTTACCCGCTGCCAGGCGCCGCCGAACTGGGCCGGGCGCCGGGCAGGGCCCCTCAAGCCCCCGGATGGGCAATCGCCCGGGCCGCCGCGACCTCCTGGCGGAGCGGGGCCAGGACGCTCGACTCGTCACCCTCCGCGGGGACGTCGACCCGTACCGGGGTCAGGCTGTTGCGGACCCCGTCGGCCAGGTCCCGCAGTTGCCGCGTGACCTGCTCGACCTCGCCGGCCGCAGGCGGCTGCGCGCCGTGGTTGACCCGGACCCGCGCGGCGGTCGTCGCGTCCACGATCCGCTCGACGGCGACGACCAGCGGCCACCACGCGGCCGCCCGCGCCCCCGTCGGCGGCGGCTCGGTCAGGGCCCGCTGGAACTCGCTGCGCACCCCCGACAGGTCCCGGTAGATCCTGCGCCGGGCCTGGAGCCGGGCCGTCCGCACCGCGCGCAGTCCGGCCTCGGTCCGTGTCTCGGGGCCGCTGCCGAAGGCCTGCTCCACGTACTGCGCGGCGTCGTCCACGGCGTCCGCGAGCCGGTCGCCGAGCCGGGTGCGCCAGCTCTCGGGCCACAGCAGGTACCCCGCGACCAGGGTGATGGCGCAGCCGATGAGGCTGTCCAGCAGCCGGGGCCGGATCAGGTCGAAGCCCTGGTGGTTGAGCAGGTCCGAGAGCAGCAGGATCACCGGGGTGATCGCGGCGGTCTGGAAGGCGTACCCCTTGGCGGAGAAGGCGGGGATCAGCGCCGCGAGTACGGCCATCACGGGCACGTCCCACCACCCGCGCGGCACCTCGGCGAGCACCGCGGCGGCGATGACCAGCCCGGCGGCGGTGCCGAGCGCGCGCAGCACGGCCCGGGAGAAGACGGATCCGAAGTCGGGCTTGAGGACGAAGGTGACCGTCAGGGCGACCCAGTAGGAGCGCTCGATCTCCACCACCGAGACCAGCGCCTGGGCCAGTCCGATGCACAGGGCCAGTCGCAGCCCGTACCGCCAGGAGGCCGCCGACAGCATCATGTCGCGCACGGCCCGCCGGGCCCGGACCCGCAGCGCGGCGGGCCGGCCGAGCCGGTCGTCGACGTTGTACGGGTCGGGCTCGGCCAGCAGCACGATGGTCGCCGCGTGCCGCAGCGCCGCGTCGAGGGCGCGCTCGGACGGGCCGGTCGGCTCGGGCAGGTCCAGTACGGGCGTTCCGGTGCGGCCCTCTTCCACGGCCGCCGCCAGTTCCCGTACGGCTGCCGGGATCTCGGGCGGCAGCGGCCTGCGGCGCAGGTGGGCGGCGGGGGCGGCCTCGACCACCGGGATCAGTACGTTGAGCTGGGCCAGCATCCGCACCAGCGAGGGGCTGCGCCCGTGCACCCGGGCCCGCCGGCCCAGGACGAGGTCGTAGGCCTGGTTCAGGGCCTGGGTGACCTGCTGGCGGTGCTGCTCGTACGCGGGCCCGGGCCGGCCCGCGGCCTCCAGGGCGTCGGCCAGTGCCCGGTAGACGGCGGCGACGGCGGCGCGTTCCGGCAGTCGGCCGCGCAACGGCCAGCCCAGCAGGGTCAGCAGCAGGACGAACAGCCCGCCCGCGCTCAGCAGCAGCGGCGCGGTCCACCAGGGCTGGGGCATCGGCAGCCCGGCCCCGACCACCGCGTTGAGCAGGAGCAGCAGTCCGGACACGGAGGCGACCGTGCCGATCGAGGAGATCATCCCGGAGACCAGGGCGATCAGGGTGAGCACGCCGACGGCGAGCCAGCCGTGCCCGAACACGAGGGTGCCCAAGGCGACGCCGACGGCGCCGAAGAGCTGCGGCACGGCGATGTTCAGGACCCGCATCCGGTAGGCGTCGGCGGTGTCGCCGATCACCCCGGCCAGGGCGCCCATCGACACGAGCGCGCCGTACTCGGGCTCGTCCAGGGCGAAGCCGACGGCGAGCGGTGCGGCCAGCGCGATGCCCGCACGTGCCACGGCCGCCCAGGGGATCGGCGCGGTGCTCGGCCGCAGCCCGTTGAGGAGCCAGGGGGGTGGAGCCAGCGGATTGTGCCGGGCTCGCCCGGACGGTATCTGTTCGGTGCTCATTCCGCTTCCGTGCCGCGAATCGGATTCTCTGCGCCCTTTGCGTACCTTCCGAGCTTATGGGGTCCGGCGCAGGCGGCCCGTCAGCCAGGCGGCCAGCGCGGCGGCCAGTCCGACCGCGAGCACCACCCAGGCGGTGGTGCGCAGGAACGCGGTGAGCGCGTCGTAGACCGCCTCGGCCGCGGGCCGGTCGATGTCGGCGGGGAGGTCGTCCAGGGTCAGGCGCCGGCACAGCGCCACGGCGAGCCCCAGCAGGCCCGCCCCGACGGCCAGCCCCAACCCGGTGGCGATGACGGCGCGGCGCCGGTGGACGGCGAGGGCGATGGCCGCGGCGGCCAGCACCAGGGTCAGTACGGGGAGCCAGATGCCGGCGATCTGCAGCATGCGGAAGCCCTTCCGGAGCGCGCCGAGATTGTCGTACTCCATGACCTTCACCGAGATGTGGGTGACCGGGATGCGGTCGGCGAGCGGCACTCCGTCCTCGACGAGCACCCCCTTGACCTGCTCGATCACGGGTGCGAGGTCGATGGTGACGGCGTTGCCGTCGCCGGTGGTGAGCGCTTTGAGGAAAGCGGCGTGCGCGGCGCGGTTCGCGGCGTCCCAGGCGGTCCGGTAGGCGGGGGTGCCGACGAAGGAGCGCAGGGCCTCGCCGAGCAGGGCTTCGACGCCGCTCTGGAAGGGGCCGGCGTCGATCTGCCCGGACAGGCCGCGGCTCGCCTGGGTGACGACGACCTTCTGCACGGCCGGGTCCTCGGCGAGCGGGGACATGGCGGCGGTGTACCGGTCGGCGCTCCCCAGCTCGTGGTCGGCCCAGTACGCGACGGCGCTCGCGGGCACGAGGAGGGCCACGAGAGCGATGAGTACCGCCGAGAGAAAGGTGCGCACGTCACCAGGGAAAGCCGGGTGGCCGCGCGGTGCACGCGTTGTTGCTGCGGGCGGGTGGCGTGTCGGCTCTTGCGGAGCAGTAATCTGGACATCTAATATCCAGATTATGAAGATGAGCGAAGGCGTCGAGTGGGCGCTGCACAGCTGCGTCAATCTGGCCTGGAGCGGGCCCGGGCGGGCCGTGTCGGCGGCGCGGCTGGCCGCGTGGCACGACCTGCCCGCCGCCTATCTCAACAAGCAGCTCCAGGCGCTGGCCCGGGCGGGGATCGTGACCTCCACCCCCGGGCCGCGCGGCGGCTTCAGGCTGGCCCGCCCACTGGAGGCCATCTCGCTCATGGACGTGGTCGCCGCCGTCGAGGGGCCCGAGGAGGCCTTCCGGTGCGCGGAGATCCGCCGACGGGGCCCGGGCGGGGCACCGCCCGCCGCGGAGTCCGCCGAGTCCCCCGAGTCCGCGGACTCCGCGAAGTCAGCGCAGTCGGCGCAGTCGGCGCAGTCCGCGGACTCGGCGGACTCGGCGGACTGCGCCATCGCACACGCCATGGCCCGGGCCGAGCTGGCCTGGCGCCGCGCCCTCGCCGACCAGGACCTCGATGGGATCCGGCGGCAGGCCGAGCGGCAGGCCCCCGAGGCGCCGGAGCGGCTGCGGGCCTGGCTCGCGGCGCACTGACACGCACACAACCGACTGAGGAGCCCGACCATGACGCGCAGCATCACCAACCCGGCAGGACTCCACGACCCCACCGGCTACGGGTACAGCCACATCGTCTCCGCGCCCGGCGAGCAGGTCTTCATAGCCGGCCAGTACGGCAGCGACGAGAGCGGCCACGTGGTCTCCGAGGACTTCGAGGACCAGGTCGGGCAGGCCTTCGCCAACCTCCGCACCGCCCTGGCGGCCGTCGGCCTCGGCCCCGCCGACGTCGTCCGCATCGGGACGTACGTCGTCGCGCACGACGAGCGGAAGCTGGAGGTGCTCCTCAAGCACCTGCACGCCACCTGGGGCACCGAACTGCCCGCCCAGACCCTGATCGGCGTGGCCACCCTGGCCCTGCCGGGGATGTTGTTCGAGGTGGACGCGGTGGCCGTACGCGGGGCCTGATCCTTGATCCACTTGCCGGTCGGGGGCGGCGGGTGTGCCCTGAGTGGTGGAAGAGAGGAGCCCGTCATGGCACATGCGGCACCCACCGCCCCCAGGCGGCACCGGCAGCTGGCGGACACGAACCACATGAGCAAGAGCGCGCTGGCGCGCCCACTGCTCCTCGGACTCGTCTACGGCGTGTACGCCGCGTTCATGAAGCGCCAGATGGGCCCGGTCGACGCGGGCAACGTCTTCTACGGGATCCTGTGCGGCGCGCTCTTCGCCGCCTGTCTGATCGCCCTGGCCCGCATCGGCCCCAGGCTGAAGCGGGAGCTGCACGCCACGGCGTACGGAGCCTTCGCGGGCATCGCCTTCGGCTACCTCTACAGCCTTGCCGACCACAGCGTTCTGCGGTCCGTCGGCCTTGCCCTGGCCGTCGGAGCGGGTGTCGGTCTGGCGGCCTTCTACCGCTACTACACGCGGGAGGACTAGCGACCAGCGGTACTTTCGGCCCGGCGAGTCCGGACGAAAGCCCGAGGCGGGCCGGTGCCCGCCCGTTGGAGACTGATGGTGGCGCCGGTTCCCGCGCCCGTGGTCGAACCTCACGTGACCACTCTCCGTTGCCGAGGGCGCGGGAACCGGCGCCTCCCCATGTCCGGGGAGGCGACGACCGTGCGCGGCGACTACACGGCCGAGTCGGCCGCGGGGGCGATCTGCTGCGGTTCGCTCTCGGACTCGACGGCCACGGCGACAGCGCTCTCGGTGGACTGCCTGACCGGCGCGGGCGGCGGCGAGAAGCGGGCCGCCTCGGCGCGGAGCATGGCGTTCAGGGCGGCGTAGGGGTCGATGGGCATGGCGGAACCTCACGGGTGTTCGAGGGGGGTGTGGGGGGACGCTGCTGCTCGGACCGCTCAGCAGCGCAGCACCACACTCCGCGTCGACCGCGGGGACACCTTCGCAACGCCCGCGCCCGTCTCGTACGGGCCCGCGCACCGGGTCCCGCCCAGAACCCGACCACGACGTTTCACGTGAAACACCGGCCGGTGCGGCCGCCGATCGCCCGGGGCCGTGCGGTAGGCCGGGCGTGCGGCCAGGCGGACCTCGGGGTCCCCGGCCGGATCGGACTGGCCCTCGGTGGGCTCGACGGGCGCCGAGGGCGCGGACCGGGACTCGGCCACCGCCGCGGAGGCCGCGATCGACGCGGCCGGACCCGCGCCGAAGGCACACAGCAGCAGGACGCAGGCCACCGTAAGGGCCCTCGCCAGTGCCATCCGCGTACGCCGCGTCCCGTTCATGCGGAGGGTGTGCCCCGACACGCCGGGCGACTCCCCGCAAGGGCCACAGAAGCCCCCGACCGGAGGACGAAGAGAGCCCGCACGGCTGACAGCCTGCGTCACCGGAGGCTGTGGAACTGCCCCGTCAGCCGGGCGAGGACGGCGGTTTCGCCGCTGACCAACCGCAGTTGGGCCCGGGCCGGGGGCTGCCCGCGCCCCGTGATCCCGGCGGGTGAGACCCGGTACACGGTGAACACGGCCGTACGCCGGTCCGCGCGCGGGACCTCGATGGTCGCCCCGCGGCGCAGCTCGGCCAGGTGCGGGAACTCCCCGCTGATCACGGCGGTACCCGCCGAGCCGGGGGCCGGCTCGGCGGTGTCCCAGGCGGCGCTCTCCCGGGACACCGAGTCCTCGTCCTCGGCGGTGAGCGGGACGTCCACCCGCAGGCTCGGGATCGACAGCCGCAGCGGTCGCGCCGGCCGCAGCGGCCCGATGCCCGCCCGCAGGGGCCGCCGGGCCCCCTTGCCGGGGGCGTGCCCGCCGGAGTGCTCCAACTGCTGGACCAGCCGGCGGGGGCCGGACAGACCCAGCGCCCGGGACGGCAGTGCGTCACCCGCGGTCGCCGCCGCCGGCTTCGCACCCTCGGTACTGCGCAACACCCCCATGCCGGTGAAAAGCAGACCCGCCGTCAGCACGCCGACGACCCACTTGGCGCGGGGCATGTCATTCCCTTCTGGTCCGGCTCCGGCGGCCGGGTCCCGAGAGCAGTGGACTCCTCCGCGAGCCCCTGCACCTCGCGGAACACGAGAGACTGACGGCGCGTCATAGGCGTGTCGTCCCGGTCTCGCGGTGTCTTCGCAGATGGCGGCCGGTGAGCCGGTCCCGGGGTGAGCCGTGGAAGACGTGCACCCGAACGGGTGAGAACGTCAAGTGAGGGCCACGGGCGTGTCGGGTCGGTGCCGCGCTCTGCCACATGCGAAAACCTGTCCATCAGGGCGAGGTGACGGTCCGTCGGTCCGAGTTGCGGTGGTTCATCCGGCCGCCTTGCCTTGGATCATGAACCCACCGCGCTCATGCCGGCTCCGGTACCAGCGCCGACGGCAGCGCCGCCGCCGCGGCCCGGGTGAGATAGCCGACCCCGACCGGCGGGAGGGCGAGGCCCGTGGTCGCCGCCGACGGCTGGACGTCCGAGAGCCGCCGCAGCAGGCGTACCGCCAGCTCGGGACCGAGCGCCCGCCCGAGCAGTGCCGCCGGAGTCGGCCGGCAGTGCACCCAGCCGATCGGGCGCAGCCCCGACCAGCCCGGTTCGGCGGCGGCATCGGCCAGGGCGCAGGCGGCGGGCCCGAGCGGCAGCAGGTTCACCGCGGCCGGGACCGACTGCGCGGAGCCCTCCGGCGGCGTGGGCCGGACCGCTTCGGCGACGGTCAGCCGCGTGAACACCGTGCGGACCTGGCCCCGTACCGGCACGTCCGCGAAGCGGCGGCGGTCCTCGCCATGGCCGAAGCGCTATCTGACGGATGCCGGGCCCGGCCGGAGCTCAGACCACCACCAACGTCGCGGCCGCCGCACCCATGAGTGCGGCGGCCGTGTGGATCGCCGGATGGCCGTAGTCACCGAACCAGAGATGGCGGGCCAGGCCGCCGACGGCGGCCAGGGCCGTGATGACGCCTATCTGGGCGAGCAGGGTGACGGCGGTGAAGGGGGCCAGGAGCAGCAGGAGCGAGTTGAGCCAGAACGGGGCGGCGCCCGTCCAGCCTCGCCATTGCCTGATCGCCGTAGGCATCCGCTACCGGCCCTCTCATCGTCAACTCGTGGGCTGCAAAGCCTCCTTGGGTGCAGTGGTCGGCACAAGAGCCCGTTCGGCTAGAAAACCGAAGACGAGGCCGAAAGTCGTCCACAGCGCGGCCTGGATCGCCAGGGACGCGAGGCGGAAGCTCCAGATGAGTGCGGCCGGGAAGTCCTCCGGGACCTCGTTGATGCCGGGCAGGGCGGCGTACGAGACGCCGACGGCGAGGACGAAGAACGCTCCCGCGGCGATCGAGGCGTTCCAGTTGCCGAGCTTCGGTGCCAGCCGGCGGCCCAGGATCAGCGCGCCCGCCGCGAGCAGCGCGCTCAGCGCGATCATCAGGAGGTACAGGGCCGTCCGCCGGGACGCCGTGTCGGGGTCGCCGACGGCCGGCGGGTTGGCGGGGTACTTGAGGAACGGCACCAGGGTCACGGTGACGAACAGCGCGCCGGTGACCAGCGCGGCCGTGGCCCGCGGGCCGAAGCGGCCGATGCGGCCGAGCGCGTAGCAGAAGACGAGCGCGGCGATGCCGCCGAGCGCGACCCCGTACAGCAGGACACCGGTGCCGAGGCCGGCCGTGGCCTGGAGGGCCCGGCTGACCGGGGCCTCCTCGCCGTGGTCGTGGCCGGACAGTGCGGCGCCGGCCTCCTCGATGGCGATGGCCGCGTCGACCTTGGACTCACCGAGGAGGTACGCGACGAGGAAGGCGGCCACACCGGCCAGCAGGCCGGCGAGCATGCCCCGGAGCAGGAAGGCGCGTGGGGACGCGCCTTGGGGGGGAGCGGATGTCATGGCTCGGTTTCCCTTGCTGGGGCGGAGATCAGTGGCAGGGGAAGCCGAGCAGGTGGCGGCCGTCGTGCAGCCACTCGTGGATGGTCTCGCCCTCGAAGACGGCGGTGGCGCCCTGCTCGATGCCGACGAAGTACAGCAGTACGAGAACGAGGGCGGCGACGAAGGCCGCCCAGGGGGCGAGTGCGGAGAGCGAGATCGGAGCGACGGCGGGGGCCGTCGTGGGCACGGCGGAGTGGGCCATGGCAGTTACCTCCAGGGGGAACACGCGTCCCGGTCAGTGGTGCTCTCGACGACAGCGGCGGGTCTGACTTGCCTCCCCTCGCGGAGGACTCACAGTGGCGCGACCGTGCCGGATTCTCACCGGTGCTTCCGCCGGACCGTCGTCATTCAGTTGTGTCGCCCGCGACCGTACCGCGCTTACGCTCCCTTTATGAACCCCTCTTCGGTACGAGTTCACCTGGTCACCCCGCCACTTGACGCCCAGATGAGGGAGCTCCGCTTCGGCCGTGGCGGGCCGTACGCCCTGGAGACCGGGCAGTGGGAGGGGCGGACCCTGGACGAGGTCGCCGCCGAGGATCCGGCAGCGGTGCACAGCTGGCTGACGGACCCCGCGTACGCCCCGCCCGGCGGCGAGTCCGTCGAGGCGCTGGCCGCGCGCGCCGGGAGCTGGCTGGCCGGTCTGGAGCCCGGCACGCACCGGGTCGCCGCCGACCAGGCCTTCGCCAGGGCGGCCGTGGTGGCCGCCCTGGAACTGCCCGCGCGAACGTTCTGGCGGCTCGACGTGCGCCCGGGCACGGTGACGGGTCTGACGGGCCGCTCGGGCCGGTGGAACCTGCTGGTGGGGCAGACGACGTAGGCCACGCGGGCCGTGCAGCGGGAGGCTTAGGCGACGATCCAGTCGGAGGTCGCGATCACCGGCTGCACGCCGTCACGGTGGACGGTGCCCTCGATCAGGCCGTACATCCGGTCGGCCGCGAAGTAGACCTCGTTGTCGTTCTTGAGGCCGAAGGGCTCCAGGTCGACGAGGAAGTGGTGCTTGTTGGGGAGGTTCAGGCGCACCTCGTTGACCTTGGGGCAGTTGTCGAGCACCCGCTCGGCCATCTGGTTCAGGGTCTGCTGGAGCGAGTACGAGTACGTCTCCGCGAAGGCTTCCAGCATGTTCTTGCGGACCTTCTTGTACGCCTGGTCCCAGTCGTACGAGGCGTCGTCGCCGGCCAGCGCCGAGTGCGCCCAGCGTGCGGTGACCTTGGTCGCCAGGATGCGGTCGTACGCCTCCTGCAGGGTCGTGTACTTGTCCTTGATGTAGCCGTGGAACTCGGAGTTGGTCGAGTTCATCACCGTCAGGTCCTTCAGACCCGAGATGACCTGGAGGCCCGTCGTCTCGCTGTAGGTGATCTGCGCGGTGCGCACCTCCTGGCCCTTGCGGACGAAGGAGTGCTGCTCCTTGCGCGTCGGGACCGGGATGCGGTCCCACACGTACTCCTCGATGCGGATCTGCGCCTCGCGGATCGGCGCCTGCGAGGAGACGAAGTGCTTGGCGAGCAGGATCCCGAAGGCCTCGGGGGACTCGATGCCGTGCTCCTTGCCGAAGGCGTACACCGTGTTCTTGGTGGTGTCGGTCGGCAGGCAGTTGGCGTTGTCGCCGGTCAGATGGACGTCGCGGAACTCACCGCGGAGCGCGACCGAGACGTTGAGGTCACGGATCTCGTGCCAGGAACCGTCGCTGCCCTTGCGGGTGACCTTGACGATGCGGTTCTCGGCCTTGCCGTACTGGTTCTGGGCCAGGACGTGCTTGCTCATGGGCTGACTTCCTTCGGGTACACGGAGTCCGGCTGAATGGATCCCGTACGCCCGGCGTCCGGTGGGCACGCGGCCCGCCCCCCGCCGTTCGGTCCCGCGGGACCGCCCCGGGACTGACGTGCATCCCGGTCCGTAGGTGCTCTTTCGGATTTCAGCACGTTCACGTGGTGTTCGGAACGGCGCGGATCCTCCGAGACGAGCACCCACGGCTTGGGTGTCCGGACGTCTGTGCAGGTCAGGCGGTATGCGCGTCGGCCACCGAGAGCGCCTCGTCGAGGATCGCCAGGCCCTTGGCCACGTCCTCGGGCGAGATGTTGCACGGCGGTGCGATGTGGATGCGGTTGCCGGCGAGCAGCGGCCACAGGCCGCCCTTCTTCAGGGCCGCCCCGAACTCCGCCATCGGCGCGTTGTCGGCGCCCGAAGCGTTGTACGGGACCAGGGGCTCGCGCGTGGCCCGGTCCCGTACGAGTTCCAGTGCCCAGAAGGTGCCGAGCCCCCGGACCTCGCCGACCGAGGGGTGCCGCTCGGCGATCGCGCGCAGCCCCGGGCCCAGCAGCTCGGCGCCGGTACGGGCGGACTGCTCGACGATGCCCTCCTCGGCCATGACGTTCACCGTGGCGACGGCGGCCGCGCAGGCCAGCACGTGCCCGGAGTACGTCAGCCCGCCCGGGTAGGGGCGCCGGGCGAAGGTCTCGGCGACGGCGGCGGAGATGGCGACGCCGCCGAGGGGGACGTATCCGCTGGTGATGCCCTTGGCGAAGCAGAGCAGGTCGGGGGTGATGCCCCAGTGGTCGGCGGCGAACCAGGTGCCGGTGCGGCCGAAGCCGACCATGATCTCGTCGAGGACGAAGAGGATGCCGAAGCGGTCGCAGAGCTCGCGCACGCCGGCGAGGTAGCCGTCCGGGTGGACGAGCACGCCCGGGGCGCCGCCGACGGTCTCCAGGATGATCGCGGCGATGGACTGCGGGCCCTCGAAGACGATGGTGTCCTCAAGGTGGCGCAGGGCGCGCTCGCACTCCTCGGCCTCGTTCGCCGCGTAGAAGGGCGAGCGGTAGGCGAAGGGGCCCCAGAAGTGCACGACGCCGGCGGTCGCGGTGTCGTTGCCGAAGCGGCGGGCGTCACCGGTGAGGTTGATCGCGGTGGAGGTGGCGCCGTGGTAGGAGCGGTAGGCGGAGAGCACCTTGGGCCGGCCGGTGTGCAGCCGGGCCATGCGGACGGCGTTCTCGACGGCCTCGGCACCGGCGTTGGTGAAGAAGATCTTGTCGAGGTCGCCCGGGGTGCGCTCGGCGATCAGCCGGGCCGCTTCGGAGCGCACGTCGACGGCGAAGCCGGGCGCGACGGTGCACAGCTTGGCCGCCTGCTCCTGGATGGCCGCGGTGACCTTGGGGTGCTGGTAGCCGATGTTGGTGTAGACGAGGGCGCTGGAGAAGTCGAGGTAGCGGTTGCCGTCGTAGTCCCAGAAGTACGAGCCCTCGGCGCCGGCGACGGCGAGCGGGTCGATGAGTTCCTGGGCCGACCAGGAGTGGAAGACGTGCTTGCGGTCTGATTCCTTCACCGTGGCGGCGTTCATGATCCGAGGGTAGTAGTCCGTCATGTGGCTTCCTCTATGGTGCCTCTGTATCGGTCCGCGGCGTGGTCAGACGACGTGCCGACCGCCGTCGACGGTGAGTACGTCGCCGGTCGTGTAGGCGGCGTTGACCAGGTAGAGCGCGGCCTCGGCGACGTCTTCGGGGGTGCCCACCCGGCGCAGCGGGGTGTTCTGCGTGATCCACTCCCGGGAGCTCTCCCAGACCTGCTCGGCGTCCTCGTACCAGGGCGTGTCGATCAGGCCGGGCGCGATGGCGTTGACGCGGACGGCGGGTCCGAGCTGGGAGGCCAGCAGACGGGTCATGTGGTTGACCGCGGCCTTGCTCACTGCGTAGGGGACGGAGCTGCCGAGGGCGCGGGTCGCGGAGACCGAGGAGATGTTGACCACCGAGGCGGCCCCGGATTCGCGCAGGTGGGGAGCGGCCGCGGTGATCATCTGCCAGGCACCGATGACGTTGACGTCGAAGATCTCGCGCCAGGCGTCGGCGTCCGCGGCCTCCAGGTCGTCGAGCGGGACGAACCGGGTGACGCCCGCGTTGTTGACGAGGATGTCGAGCCGTCCGAAGGCGTCGACCGCGCCCTGCACGATGCGCCGCGCGTCCGCGGCGTCGGCGACGCTGCCCTGTACGTACACGGCGCCGGGCAGTTCCGCGGCCAGGGCCTTTCCGGCGCTCTCGCTGCGGGCCGAGTTCACGACGACGCGGATGCCTTCCGAGGCCAGCCGGCGGGCGATGGCCGCACCGATCCCGGAGGAGGATCCGGTGATCAGGGCGACGCGACTCTCGGTCATTGCATTCCTCCTGGGGGCCTTCGGGACGGGTTTCCGGGTGCGCCGGAGCATAACCCGAGTGTCGCATTGCGGAAGTTGATTTCCGTTATATGGAACAGGATCTTGCCGGACGCTCGCCCGGTCCGCCCGCCCCGTTAGGGACTCGTAAAAGGCGCACAGCCGGGCGTATGGGGCCCGTCAAGGGAGGCCGTGGAGCCCCGGCGGGACGTTTCACTCGGAGATGTCCGAAAATTACCCTCGCACCCACCGGGAGCTCACGATGGCCGACCTGGCCTTCGTCGTCACCACGATCGCGGTCTTCGCGCTGGTGGCTCTGGTCGCCAAGGGGGTGACCAAGCTGTGAACGCCGAAAACGTCGTCGGTCTGCTGGTCGCCGTGTCCCTGCTGGGCTACCTCGTCCTCGCCCTCGTGTTCCCGGAGAGGTTCTAGCCCCGATGAGTCCCGTTCTTGCCGGGGTGCTCCAGCTGCTCGCGCTCGTCGCCGCGCTGGCCCTCGCGTACCGCCCGCTGGGCGACTACATGGCCCGTGTCTACTCCTCGGAGCGCCACTACGCCCCCGAGAAGTGGATCTACAAGGCCATCGGCGCCAACCCGAACGCGGAGATGCGCTGGTCCGCCTACCTGCGCTCGATCCTCGCCTTCTCGGCGGTGGGCGTCTTCTTCCTCTACCTGCTCCAGCGCCTCCAGGGCCAGCTGCCCGGCTCGCTCGGCTTCGCCTCCATCAAGCCGGACCAGGCCTTCAACACGGCCGTGTCCTTCGTGACGAACACCAACTGGCAGTCGTACAGCGGTGAGCAGGCCATGGGCCACGTCGTGCAGACCGGCGGGCTGGCGGTGCAGAACTTCCTGTCCGCCGCCGTGGGCATGGCCGTCGCCGTGGCCCTCGTACGGGGCTTCGCGCGCTCGCGCACCGGTGAGCTCGGCAACTTCTGGGCCGACCTGGTGCGCGGCACCGTCCGGATCCTGATCCCGCTGTCGGTGGTCGGCGCGCTCGTGCTCGTCGCCTGCGGGGTGATCCAGAACTTCGCCGGGATCCACGAGGTCGGCCAGTTCATGGGCGGCACGCAGCAGTGGAACGGCGGCGCGGTGGCCTCGCAGGAGGTCATCAAGGAGCTGGGCACCAACGGCGGTGCCTACTTCAACGCCAACTCCGCCCACCCCTTCGAGAACCCGACGCCCTTCTCGAACCTCTTCGAGATCTTCCTGATCCTGCTGATCCCCTTCGCGCTGACCCGCACCTTCGGCCGCATGGTCGGAAACCTGCGCCAGGGATACGCGATCCTCGCGACGATGGCCGTGATCTGGCTCGGTTTCACCGCGCTGATGATGTGGACCGAGTTCGCCCACCACGGCCCGGCGCTCCAGGCCGCGGGCGGTGCGATGGAGGGCAAGGAGACCCGCTTCGGCATAGCCGGGTCCGCGATCTTCTCGGTCGCCACCACCCTCACCTCGACCGGTGCGGTCAACTCCTTCCACTCCTCGTACACGGGCCTGGGCGGCGGCATCCAGCTGCTGGGCATGCAGTTGGGCGAGATCGCGCCCGGCGGCGTCGGATCCGGGCTCTACGGCATGCTGATCATGGCGATCATCGCGGTGTTCCTCGCCGGTCTGATGGTCGGGCGCACCCCCGAGTACCTCGGCAAGAAGATCGGCACCCGCGAGATCAAGTTCGCGGCCTGCTACATCCTCATCACCCCGGCACTCGTCCTCGGCTTCACCGCCGTAGCGATGGCCCTGCCGACCCCCGCACACTCGATGGCCAACGGCGGCGCGCACGGCTTCTCCGAGGTGCTCTACGCCTACACCTCGGCCGGCAACAACAACGGCTCGGCCTTCGCCGGGCTGAACGCCGACACCCAGTGGTTCAACACGACCACGGGTCTGGCCATGCTGCTGGGCCGCTTCCTGCCCATGGTCTTCGTCCTCGCGCTGGCCGGCTCGCTCGCCGAACAGCAGCCGGTCCCGGCCACCGCGGGCACCCTGCGCACCGAGAAGCCGCTGTTCACCTTCCTGCTCGTCGGCACGATCCTCATCGTCACGGGCCTCACCTACTTCCCCGCCCTCGCGCTGGGTCCGCTTGCCGAAGGGCTGGCCTCATGAGCACCATCACCCCCACCCGTGCTCCGCACCAGGACCTTCCGTCCGGGCACAAGCCCGAACAGGGCCGCGTCGGCGGTGGTCTCTTCGATCCGAAGCAGTTGGTCAGGTCCTTCCCGGATGCCGTGCGCAAGCTCGATCCCCGGGTGATGGTCAAGTCGCCGGTGATGTTCGT
>NZ_JBVJUY010000051.1:0-37380 GCF_055604165.1 Streptomyces sp. NPDC037242 | reverse complement strand
CCCCCCCCCCCCCCCCCCCCCCCCCCCCCCCCCCCCCCCCCCCCCCCCCCCCCCCCCCCCCCCCCCCCCCCCCCCCCCCCCCCCCCCCCCCGCCGCCGTGCGGTGATGCGGTCGTGCGATCAGACGTTCGCGAGCTCGCGGTCCTTGTCCGGGTCCTGCGGGGAGGAGGCGTCGAGGTGCTTGCGCAGGCTCTCACCCTCCACGTCCACGTTCGGCAGGATCCGGTCCAGCCACTTCGGCAGCCACCAGGCCTTGTGGCCGAGCAGTGCGAGCACGGCCGGGACGATGGCCATCCGGACGACGAAGGCGTCGAAGAAGACGGCGATGGCCAGGCCGAAGCCGATCATCTTCACCATCTGGTCGCTGGCGCCCATGAAGCCGGAGAACACGGCGATCATGATGACGGCGGCGGCCACGACCACCCGGGCGCTGTACTGGAAGCCGGTCACGACGGCCTGCCCCGGACGCTCGCCGTGGACGTACGCCTCGCGCATGCGGGTGACGAGGAAGACCTCGTAGTCCATGGCCAGACCGAAGACCACGCCCACCATGAAGATCGGCATCATCGACATGATCGGACCGGTCTGCTCCACTCCGAAGAGCGAGCCGAGCCAGCCCCACTGGAAGACCGCGACGACGGCGCCGAGGGCGGCGACCACCGAGAGCAGGAAGCCGAGGGCCGCCTTGAGCGGGACCAGGATCGAGCGGAAGACGAGCATCAGCAGCAGGAAGGCGAGGCCCACGACGAGTGCCAGGTAGGGCAGCAGCGCGTCGTTCATCTTCTGCGAGAAGTCGATGTTCATCGCGGTCGCGCCGGTGACGAGGACCTCGTCCCCGTTGCCCTCGCGGATCTTGTGGACCAGGTTCTCGGTCTCGACGGAGGACGGGCGGTCCTTCGGGATGACCGTGATCACGGCCGCGTCGGCGTCCTTGTTGACGGTCGGCGGGGTGACCGCGACGACGCCTTCCAGAGCCTTGATCCGGTCGGCCGTCTTGTCGGCGAGCTCCTTGTTGCCGTCCACGACCACCATCAGCGGGCCGTTGAAGCCCGGGCCGAAGCCCGCGGACAGCAGGTCGTACGCCTGGCGCTGCGTGGTGGAGACCGGCTGGGCGCCGTCGTCCGGCAGGCCCATCTCCAGCTTGCTCGCCGGGATCGCGATGGCGCCGAGGCCGATCACGCCGGCCAGCAGGACCATGATCGGGCGGCGCAGGACGAAGCGGGCCCAGCGGGTGCCGCCGTTGGGCCGGTCCCCGGCGCCGGCCGGCTTGCCCTTGCCGAACAGCTTGCTCTTCGTACCGGCGGGCAGGACCTTCTTGCCCGCGAACCCGAGGATGGCCGGAACCAGCGTCAGGGCCACCAGGACGGCGATGACCACGGTGCCCGCGGCCGCGAAGCCCATCTTGGTCAGCATCGGGATGTTGACGACGGCCAGGCCCACCAGGGCGATGACCACGGTCAGACCGGCGAAGACGACGGCGGAGCCGGCGGTTCCGGCGGCCCGGCCCGCGGCCTCGTCACGCTCGCGGCCCTCGGCGAGCTCCGCGCGGTAGCGGGAGACGATGAAGAGGGCGTAGTCGATGCCGACCGCGAGGCCGATCATCATCGCGAGGGTGGAGGTGGTGGAGCCGAGGTCCAGCACGTTGGCCAGCGCGGTGATCGAGGAGACACCGATGCCCACGCCGATCAGCGCGGTCAGCAGCGGCAGTCCGGCCGCGATCAGCGAGCCGAAGGTGATGACGAGGACGATCGCGGCGACGGCGATGCCGATGATCTCGCCGGAGCCCGTCTCGGGGGCCGCCATCAGGGCGTCGCCGCCGATCTCGACGGTGAGGCCGGAGTCCTTGGCCTCGTTGCCCGAGTCCTTGAGCGTCTCGCGCGTCTCGTCCTTGAGCTCCATGCCGCTGACCGTGTACTTGACGCTCACGTAGGCGGTGGAGCCGTCCTGGCTGACGGCCTGGGCCTCGTACGGGTCGGCGACCGAGGCGACCTGCTCCTTGCCCGGGCCGTCCCGCAGCTCGGAGACGATCTTGTTGACCCGGTCCTTGACGGCCGGTGAGTCGACCTTCTCGCCCGCCGGGGCCTTGATGACTATTCGGGCGGTGGCGCCGTCGGCGGCCATCCCCGGGAAGCGCTGGTCCAGCAGGTCGAAGGCCTTCTGGGCCTCCGTGCCGGGTATCGAGAACGAGCCGGAGGTGGGGGCGGACGCCGACGCCGCGCCGAAGCCGGCGGCGAACAGCAGCGCCACCCAGACGAGGGCGACGAGACGGCGGCGCCGGAAGGCGCCCCTGCCGAGTCTGTAGAGGAAGGTGGCCACGTCGGTGGTTCTCCCGTTCGGGTCGTGGGATGGGATCAGGGCAGAAGCCGGTCCGACGACGAGAGCGGCGTGTCAGGAACAGCAGGAACAGCGGGAAAGCGCGTGCGGGAGTTCAGACGCCGAGGGCGGGGAAGACCACGGCGTCGATGAAGTCACCGAGGAAACACCGGTCGACGGACCGGTCCTCGATCAGCGGAAGCGCGATGAACGCCCCGATGAGCATGTGCGGCACGAAGGCCAGGGCCGGACAGTCCGGGGCGATCTCGCCCCGGTCCACGGCCCTCTGCAGCATCACCTGCAGGCCGGTGATCTCCGGGTCGACCAGTAGGTCCCGCAGCGCCTTGTGGAGCTCCGGGCTCTCATGGACCGCGTGGGCCAGACCCCGCATCAGCGCGGTGTCCTTCGCCATCTGGTCGTCGTCGGAGTGTTCGATCATGAGCGCGAAGTCCCCGCGCAGGCTGCCCGTGTCGATCTCCCGCAGGGAGACCGGCTGGGTGCACCGCAGGGCTCGGGCGACCAGCTCGGGCTTGCTCCCCCACTGGCGGTAGAGGGTGGCCTTGCTGGACTTCGTACGGGCGGCGACCGCATCCATGGTCAGCGCCTCGTAGCCGACCTCGCGCAGGAGGTCGAGGACCGCCCCGTGGAGTTCGGCCTCCCGCTCGGGGGTGATCCGGGTGCGGCGCGACGCGACTTCTTCGGCCATTTCGGCATCTCCCTTCCGGCACGCTCATCGAGACGAAACTGTTTCGTACGGATAAGACGATACCCCGGGACCCAGGGGAACGAAACCGTTCCGTTTCGCTCCACGCAGTGGCGTGGGTCACCATGGATCACCTGTACGAGTTGCCAGCCCCCCTTGGCGCGGAAAGCATTGGGGGGTGAGTCACGACGTCGCGTACCTCCGGTTCCCGCACCTGCACGACGACCTGCTGTGTTTCGCCACCGAGGACGATCTTTGGGTGGCGCCCTTGGTTCCCCCTGGAGATCCGGTCGGCCGGGCCTGGCGGGTCACCGTCGACCGGACCCGGGTCAGCCATCCCCGTTTCTCCCCCGACGGCCGGCACATCGCCTTCACCACCTGGCGCAGCCTCGACCCCGAGATCCACCTCGCCCCCGTGGACGGCGGCCCGGCCCGCCAGCTGAGCCACTGGGGCGCCACCGACACCCGCGTCTGCGGCTGGACCCCGCCCGACGAGGACGGCCGCAGCGACATCCTGGCCGTCTCCTCACAGGGCCAGCCCTTCTCCTACTTCTCCTGGGCCTACAGCCTGCCGACCGACGGCTCCCCCGGCGGCCGGCTCCCCTGGGGCCCGGTCTCCGACATCGCCGTCCACGAGACCGACGGGCCCGGCAGCGAGCGGCGTACGCTGCTGCTGACCGGCAAGCCCCCGCACGAGCCCGCCGCCTGGAAGCGCTACCGCGGCGGCGCCACCGGCCGCCTGTGGCTGCACGGCCAGAGGCTGCTGGAGGGCCTGGAGGGCCACCTCGACTCGCCGATGTTCGTCGGCGGCCGGATCGCCTTCCTCTCCGACCACGAGGGCATCGGCAACCTCTACTCCTGCCTGCCCGACGGGACCGATCTGCGCCGGCACACCGACCACGAGGAGTTCTACGCCCGGCACGCCTCCAGCGACGGCTCCCGGATCGTCTACCAGTGCGCCGGGGACGTCTGGCTCGTCGACTCCCTCGCGGCCGACAGCGTCCCGCGCAAGCTCGACGTCCGCCTCGGCGGACCCCGCGCGGGCCGGCGCACCTACCAGGTGCCGGCCGCCAGCCACGTCGACTCGCTGTCCGTCGACGCCACCGGACGGGCCAGCGCCGTCGTCGTACGCGGCAGCCTGTACTGGCTGACGCACCGCGACGGCCCCGCCCGGACCATCGCCGACACCCCGGGCGTGCGGGTACGGCTGCCCGAGATGCTCGGCAGCGGCGGGCAGGTGGCGTACGTGACGGACGCGGAGGGCGAGGACGCGATCGAGATCGCCTACCTGCCGCGGGCCTCCGGGGAGCGGGAGCCGCGCCGGCTGGCCTCGGGCGAGCTGGGACGCGTACTGGAGCTGCTGTCGGACCCGGACGGCGAACGGCTCGCCATCGCCTCCAACGACGGGCGGCTGCTGCTCATCGACGCGTCCGAGGAGTCCGACGGGGAGGTCACCGAGCTGATCCGGTCCATCAACGGGCCGGTCACCGACCTGGCGTTCTCGCCCGACGGAACCTGGCTGACCTGGTCCCACCCGGGCGTCGGGCGCTCGCTGCGGCAGATCAAGATGGTCCGGATCTCCGGCCCCGGCCCGCGGGCGATCGTGGACGTCACCAACGGCCGCTTCGAGGACGAGAGCCCGGTCTTCACCCGTGACGGCCGCTACCTCGCCTTCCTGTCGTGGCGCGGTTTCGACCCGGTCTACGACGTGCACACCGGCGACCTGTCCTTCCCGCTGGGCTGCCGCCCGTACCTCGTGCCGCTCTCCTCGGCGACCCCCTCGCCGTTCGCCTTCTCGCCCGACGGCCGCCCGGCGGCGGGCGGGCTCGACCCGGCCGAGGGGGACTCCGACACCGGCGACGGAGCGGTGACCGTGGAGGTGGAGGGGCTGGAGAGCCGGGTCACCCCCTTCCCGGTCTCCGCGTCGAAGTACTCGGCCCTGTACCCGGTGAGCGGCGGCGGGCTGGTGTGGCTGCGCTGGCCCATCTCCGGCGCGCTCGGCGAGACCTTCGCCAACCCGGCCGACACCAGCGGCAAGCCGACGCTGGAGCACTTCGACATCACCAAGGCCCGCAAGACCGAACTGGCCTCCGGCCTGGACTGGTTCGCGGTCAGCGGCGACGGGACCCGGCTCGTGGTGAACGACGACGGCGACCTACGGGCGGTCCCCGCGACCGAGTCGGGCGACAGCGACTCCACCGTCTACCTGGACCTGCGGCGGATCCTGCACGAGGTGGACCCGGCGGCCGAGTGGCGCCAGGCCTTCGAGGA
The DNA here is from genome assembly GCF_055604165.1 of Streptomyces sp. NPDC037242. Lineage (NCBI taxonomy): Bacteria > Bacillati > Actinomycetota > Actinomycetes > Kitasatosporales > Streptomycetaceae > Streptomyces > Streptomyces sp. NPDC037242. The sequence continues at coordinate 32,094 of NZ_JBVJUY010000051.1, read as the reverse complement.
GGCCGGGCGGATCATCCGCGCGTACTTCTGGGCGCCGGACATGTGCGGCATCGACTGGGACGGGGTGCTGCGCCAGTACCGCCCCCTGGTCGAACGGGTCGCCTCCCCCGACGAGTTCGCCGACCTGATGCGCGAGGTGCTCGGCGAGCTGGGCACCTCGCACGCCTACGTCTCCCCCGCGCGCCGCAACGAGGGCCCCCCGCACTACCAGCGGGCCATCGGGCTGCTCGGCGCCAACCTGGTCCCCCGGGACGGGGCCTGGGTCGTCGCCCGGATCCTGCCCGGCGAGTCCTCCGACTCCAAGGCCCGCTCCCCGCTCGCCGGCACCGGCATCCGCGAGGGCGCGGTCCTGACCCACGTGGACGGCCGGCCGGTGGACCCGGTCACCGGGCCCTACCCGCTGCTCTCGGCGGCCGGCGGCACCACGGTGGAGCTCACCTTCGAGCCCGCGGAGGGCGAGGGCCGGGCCCGGCGGGTGGCGGTCGTACCGCTGATCGACGAGCGGCCGCTGCGCTACCAGGACTGGGTGTCCAAACGGCGCGCGGTGGTCCGGGAGATCAGCGGCGGCCGGTGCGGCTACCTGCACATCCCCGACATGGGCGGCTCGGGCTGGGCGCAGTTCAACCGCGACCTGCGGATGGAGATGTCCCGGCCGGCCCTGATCGTGGACGTACGCGGCAACGCGGGCGGGCACATCAGCGAGCTGGTGGTGGAGAAGCTGACCCGCACGATCCTCGGCTGGGACCTGACCCGCAACGCCCAGCCGGTCTCGTACGCCTCGAACGCGCCCCGGGGCCCGATCGTGGCGCTGGCCGACGAGGCGACCTCCTCCGACGGGGACATGATCACCGCGGCCTTCAAGCTGCTGGGGCTCGGCCCGGTGGTCGGCCAGCGCACCTGGGGCGGGGTGGTCGGCATGACCGGCCGGCACACCCTCGGAGACGGCACGGTGATCACGGTGCCGATGAACGCGGCGTGGTTCCCGGAGTACGGGTGGTCGGTGGAGAACCACGGCGTGGAGCCGGACCTGGCGATCCTGCGCACCCCGCTCGACTGGGCGGAGGGGCGCCACGCCCAGCTCGACGACGCGGTGCACCTGGCGCTGGAACTGCTGGAGCAGGACCCGGCCCTGCAACCGCCTGGGTACACGGACGTACCGGACCGGCGGCGCCCGAAGCTGCCGCCGAGGTAGCGGGCACGGACAAGGGGCGCGATCCGTGGAACGGCACGGGTCGCGCCCCTGGAACGGCTGCCGGTTACTTGTCGAAGTTGTCGTCGAAGGCGTCACGGGCCCGCTGGGTCTGCGCCTTCACATCCTGCTCGACCTGCGGGGAACGCTCCGAGGCCTCGTCCTGGGCGCCTTGCGTCCTGGCCCTGGCCTGCTCCGCGAGCTGCTTCGCCTTTTCCTGGAACTGGTCCTTGAGACCCATGCTGTTGCCTCCTGGAAGGGTGTCGGGGCGTGGCACGGACCAGCCTGGCACGGCCCGACATTCCTCGCATTACGGCTAGCCGCGGCGGCTGCGGTCCTGCTCGTCCGCGGCCCCGCCCGCCCCCACAAGTCCCTTGGAGACACCGGCCAGTCGCGGCTCGAACCGCTTCATCTCGCGCTGTCCGACCGTCGCGATGATCCCCGGGAGGTACCCGCGCACCCCTTGCATCCCGCGCAGCCACCATTGCGCGTACACGTGCGGCGAGCGCCGCTCGATGCCCGCCACGATCCGGTCGACGGCCGGGCCCAGCGGGTACGTGCGGTTGGACGGCCACGGCAGCCGCTGGCGCAGCTCCCGCATGACCTCGTCCTGGTCGGCGCCGCGCACCATGTCGGTGTCGGTCCAGGAGAGGTAGCCGACGCCCACCTTGACCCCCTTGTAGCCGACCTCGGCGCGCAGGCAGTGCGCGAAGGCCTCGACGCCCGACTTGGACGCGCAGTACGCGGTCATCATCGGCGCCGGGGTGATCGCGGCGAGCGAGGCGATCTGCAGGAAGTAGCCGCGGCTCTCCATCAGTACGGGCAGGAAGGCCCGGCCGGTGACGGCCCCGCCGATGAGGTTGACCTCGATCACGCGGCGCCAGGCGTCGGGGTCGGAGTCGGCGAACGGCCCGCCGGCGGCCACGCCCGCGTTGGCGACGACGATGTCCACCTTGCCGAACCGCTGTTTGACCTCCTGCGCGACGCGGGCCATGGCCTCGTGGTCGGTGACGTCGGCGTACCAGTGGTCGCTGTCGGTGTGCAGCCGCTCGGAGACCTCCTTGAGCGCCTCCGGCTCCAGGCCCACCAGGGCGATCTTCGCTCCGCGCGCGGAGAGCTTGCGGGCGAGCAGCTCGCCGACGCCGCGGGCGGCGCCGGTGACGACGGCGACCTGGCCTTCCAGACTGCTGCGAGCACTCACGGCGTCTTCTCCTTCTCGGGGGCGGGCAGGTAGGAGCCGGCGAGTTCCCGCACGGCGTTGGTGACGGCCTCCGGGGCCTCGATCGGGGTCATGTGCCCCATGCCCGTCAGCTCGGTGAGCCCCACGCAGTTGGGCAGCGCGGCGGCCAGGGCCCGGGCGTGCACGATGGGGGTCAGGCGGTCGTTCTTGCCGCCGATGACGGCGGTGGGCGCGGTGAGCTCGGCCAGGTTCGCGTCCAGGTCCAGCCCGGCCAGCACCCGCGACCACGCGTGGCGGACCCCGGTGGGGCAGGCGTGCACGATACGGGCGCAGGCCTCGACCTTCTCGGGCGCGGAGCCGGGGCCCATGGTGGCGTACTTCAGCACCTTCCTGGCCACGGGCGTCACGGGGCCGAGCGGGGCGCGGCTTCCCAGGATCGCGCCGGTGATACGGGTCCGCGCCCGCCCGGCGCGGACCGGCAGGACCAGCGACTCCTCGACCAGCGCACTGCTGCCGGTGCTGCACAGCAGCACGGCCGCGGCGCGCTCGGCGAACTCCGGCCGCCCGGCGGCGGCCATGATCGTCATGCCGCCCATGGAGTGCCCCGCGACCACGGCCCGCTCACCGGGGGCGAGGGTGGCGCGCAGGACGGCGACGAGGTCGTCGGCGAGGGCGGTGGTGCTGTACGCGGTCGCCGCCGGGCTGCGGCCGTGGCCGCGCTGGTCGTAGGCGATGACCCGGTGGGTGCCCGACAGGGCCCGTATCTGCGCGGCCCAGAAGGCGGTGGAGCAGGTCCAGCCGTGCGCCAGCACCACGGCCGGCGCGCCCTCCTCCCCGTGCACCTCGACGTGCAGCCGGGCACCGTCGGCGGAGGTGGCGACGAGCTCCCGCCGGGCGGCCACGGGCGCGTACGGCCCGGCGGTGACGTGCGTCAGGCGGCTCACGCGGCGCCCTCCTCGGCGCCGGAGCCCGACGCGGGAGCGGCGGCGGCCGACGCGGCCGCGGCCTTGGCGGTGCGTCCGGCCTTCGCCGCGGCCGGGACCCGCTCGCGGTCGCGCTCCCGCAGGCGCACGACCTCGTACTCGCCCAGGTCCACGCTCCGCGTCTCGCGGCGGAACTCGCCGGTGGTCCCCGGCCAGACCGTGGTGTTGCGGCCCTGCCCGTCCAGGTACCAGCTGGTGCAGCCGCCGGTGTTCCACACGGTCCGCTCCATCCGGTCCTGGACCCTGCGGTTCCAGGTGTTGACGGCCGAGGGCCTGGCCGCGAGCGCGACCCGGCCGCCGAGGACGTCGAGCTGCCTCATGTAGTCGGCCATGTAGTTCAGCTGGGACTCGATCATGAGGATCATCGAGCTGTTCCCGAGCCCGGTGTTCGGCCCGATGATCGTCATCCAGTTCGGGAAGCCGGCCGCCGTCGCCCCGCGCAGCGACTGCATCCCGTCCTTCCACACGTCCGCGAGGGTCTTGCCCTCCGCGCCCACCACCCGGTCGGCGATCGGCATGTCCGTGACGTGGAAGCCGGTGCCGAAGATGATCGCGTCGACCTCGGTCTCGGTCCCGTCGGCCGCGACCAGCACCGATCCGCGGATCTCCTTCAGCCCGGAGGCGACCAGGTCCACGTCCGGCCGGGCCAGCGCGGGGTAGTACTCGCTGGAGAGCAGGATGCGCTTGCAGCCGATCCGGTACGAGGGCGTCAGCTTGGCCCGCAGCGCCGGGTCCTTGATGGAGCGCGCCATGTTCGCCTTGGCCAGCGACTCTATGAGCCCGAGCTGGTTCGGCCGCTTGGTGAAGGCGCTGACCTGGAGTTCCCGGATGCCCCACAGCAGCCCGCGGCGCGCCGCCCGGGTGAAGGGCAGCTGGCGGTGCAGCCAGCGCTCGATGGCGGTGATGGCCCGGTCGGTGCGCGGCATCACCCACGGCGGGGTCCGCTGGAAGAGCGTGAGCCGCTCCACCTCGGGCGCGATGGCGGGCACGATCTGGATGGCGGAGGCGCCGGTGCCGATCATGGCGACGCGCTTGCCGCGCAGGTCGTAGTCGTGGTCCCAGCGGGCCGAGTGGAAGACCTTGCCGGGGAATCCGGCGAGCCCGGGGACCTCCGGCATCTTCGGGTCGGACAGGGGCCCGGTGGCGGAGACGACGACGTCGGCGGTGAACTCCCCGCCCGAGGTCTCGATCTCCCACCTCAGCTGGTCCGCGTCCCAGCGCATCATCCGGACCTCGTGGTTCAGCCGGATGTGCGGGCGCAGCCCGAAGGTGTCGGCGACGTGCTCCAGGTACTCCCGGATGGCCGGCTGCCCGGAGAAGGTCCGGGGCCAGTCGGGGTTGGGCGCGAAGGAGAACGAGTACAGGTGCGAGGGGACGTCGCACGCGCACCCGGGGTAGCTGTTGTCGCGCCAGGTCCCGCCGACGGAGTCGGCCCGTTCCAGTACGACGAAGTCCGTGATCCCCTCGCGCCGCAGCCGTACGGCCGCGCCCAGTCCGCCGAATCCGGACCCGATCACCGCCACCCGTACGTGCTCGCGCCCGTCCATGCCACCGCCCATGCCGCTCATGCCCGCCGCCTTCCGCTTCCGCAGTCCAGCCCAGCCCAGCCACACCCGTAACGCTGCCAGCAATTACTGGCACAATCGGGAGAGTAGAGCAGCCCCGTACCCATGGGTAGGGGTCGTGCCCGGAAAGTTACTGCGGGTACGCCCTAGGCTGCGCATGTGGCGGAAAACCGGACCGGACCGAGGAGCACAGTGCGCGAATACCGGACGGAGGAACTGGCCGAGGCGGCCGGAATACCCGTGCGCACCCTGCGCTTCTACCGCGAGCGCAAGCTGCTGCCGCCGCCGCGCCGCGAAGGCCGCATCGCCTGGTACGACGACCACCACCTGGCCCGGCTGCGCACCATCGCCGCACTGCTGGAGCGCGGCCACACCCTCGGCGGCATCGCCGAGCTGACCGCCGCCTTCGAGAACGGCCGCGACGTCAGCCAGCTCGGCGAACTGCTCGGCATCGGCTGGTCGGAGGAGACCCCGGTCCGCCTGTCGCCGGAGGCCCTCGCCGACTACTTCGAGGGCGAGGTCACCCCGGAGAACCTGGCGGCCTCCCTGGACCTCGGCTACCTCGCCACCGACGGCGAGGAGATCGTCCACGTCAGCCGCCGGCTGCTCGACGTCTCCTCGGCGCTCGTCCGCGAGGGCGTCCCGCTGTCCGCCGTACTGGAGACGGGCCGCCGGGTCCGCGAGCACGCCGACGCGATGGCGGCCCTGTTCTCCGAGCTCATCTCCGCCCACCTCGGGGAGGAGGCCCTGCCCCGGCTGCGCCCGCTGGCCAAGAGCGTGGTCGAGGCCGAGCTCAGCATGGCGATGGACCGCCTCCACAAGCCGTCCGCTCAGGAGCCGAGCTCGTAGACCACCGTCACCGGGGCGTGGTCGGACCACCGCTCGGGGTGCGTCTCGGCCCGCTCGACGAAGGCCTTCACGGCCTTTCCGGCCAGCCCCGGGGTCGCGACCTGGAGGTCGATGCGCCACCCGGCGTCGTTGTCGAAGGCGCGCCCGCGGTAGGACCACCAGGAGTACGGCCCCTCGGTGTCCGGGTGCAGCTCGCGCACCACGTCCACGTATCCGGCGTCGGAGTACACCGTGCCCAGCCACTCCCGCTCCTCGGGCAGGAAGCCGGCGTTCTTGCGGTTCGTCTTCCAGTTCTTGAGGTCGGCCTCCTGGTGGCAGATGTTCCAGTCCCCGCACACCACGACCTCCCGCCCGTCGGCGGCGGCCCGCGCCTTCAGCTGCGTCAGGTAGGTCAGGAACTCCCCCATGAACCGGTACTTCTCGTCCTGCTTCTCGGTCCCGGCCTCCCCGGACGGCAGGTAGAGGCTCGCCACGGTCACACCGGGCAGGTCCACCTCGATGTACCGGCCGGAGGAGTCGAACTCATCGCTCCCGAATCCGACCTGCACCCGCTCGGGCGCCCGCCGCGTGTAGAGCGCGACCCCGGCGCGCCCCTTGGCGGCGGCCGGTGCGAACACGGTGTGCCAGCCCTCGGGCTCCCTGGCCTCCGCCGGGATCTGGCCCTCCTCGGCCCGCACTTCCTGCAGGCAGACGACGTCGGCGTCGGATCCGTCGAGCCACTCCACGAAGCCCTTCTTGGCGGCGGCGCGGATCCCATTCACATTCACGGAGGTCACAGTGAGCATCCCTGCACCATAGCGGGAGGGTTCCGTACGATATTCGAATGTCTCACGGGATCCAGCTCCGCGCCGTGCCGTACGACCACCCCGACGCGGTGAAACTCAACGACCAGGTCCAGCTCGAGTACCAGGTGCGCTACGACGGCGAGGGCGATGTCACATTCCTCGACCCGGCGATGTTCGCCCCGCCGAACGGCCTCTACCTCCTCGCCTACGACGCCGACGGCGCCCCGATAGCCAGCGGCGGCTGGCGCAGCCAGGAGGCGAACGAGGAGGGCTACTCGGACGGCGACGCCGAGCTGAAGCGCATGTACGTCGTCCCGGAGGCCCGCGGCCGGGGCCTGGCCCGCCGGATCCTCGCGGAGCTCGAAGCCGACGCCCGCGCGGCGGGCCGGCTGCGGATGGCCCTGGAAACGGGCGACCAGCAGCCGGAGGCGATAGCCCTCTACCTCTCCGAGGGCTACACGGCGGCCCCGAAGTTCGGCTACTACCGCCTCTACGACTCCAGCCGCTGCATGGCCAAGCCGCTGCTGCCCTCCTGACGCGACCGCCCGCACCGCTCGGCGCCGGGGTCAGAGCCGGGCAGCGGGGTCAGAGCCAGGCAGCGGGGTCCGACCCCCAGCGGGACGGACCCCGCCCCCACTCCCCGAAGGGCACCGGCGAGGCGGCGTACCGCAGCGCGCCGTACCCGGACTCCACCTCCCGGAGCCACGGCTCCGCCGCGTACCCCGACTCGGCCGCGCCCGCCCCCGGGACCTCCCGCACGAGCCACGACGCCGTCCCGGCGAGGGAGTACCGCAGGGAGCGCCCGCCCCCCTCGGCGAGGGCCCTCAGCACCCCGGCCGCCACCAGGTAGCCCGTACCGTGGTCGAGGGCCTGCGCCGGCAGCGCGCCCGGCGCCCCGTCCGGGCCCGCGTACCGGGCCGCCACGCCGTACCCGGCCTGCACCAGCGAGTCGAAGCCGCGCCGCCCGGCCCACTCCCCGCGCCACCCCCACGCGCACAGCTCCGCCACCACCAGCCCGGGCCGGCGCGCCAGCAGCTCCCGCGCCCCGAGCCCGTACCGCTCCAGCGCCCCCGGCCGGTACCCCGTCACCACCACGTCCGCCTCGGCCAGCAGCCCCTCGAAGACGGCCCGGTCCGCCCCGTCGGCCAGGTCCAGCAGCGCGGAGCGCTTCCCGAACCCGGTGTCCGCGTACGCGTCGTCCGCCTCCGGCAGCCCCGGCGAGTCGATCCGCAGCACGTCCGCGCCGAGCAGCCCGAGGGTCCGCGTGGCCACCGGCCCGGCGATGACCCGCGTCAGGTCCAGCACGCGCACCCCTGCGGCCGGAAGCGCGGCCGGGCCCAGGACGCGGCCGCGCCCCTCCCCCACGTGCGTCTCCACCAGCGGCTGCGGCTCCCCGTACCCGGCGGCGACCGCGACGGCGAGCCCGCCGGCCGCGTACACCGCCTCCTGCACCTCCACGGCCGGCCGCGCCGCCACCGCGTCCGCGACCGCCTCCGGGGTGGCGGGCACTCCCAACGCCCCCACCAGGGCGGCCGCGTGGTGCGGGTAGTTCGCGTGCGTGCGCACCCACCCGTCGGCCGCCCGCCAGAACCCCGACAGCGGGGCGAAGTTCACCGGCGCCCGTCCCCCGACCCGCAGGTGCCGCTCGCTGACGAAGGCCGTCGCGACGGCCCCTTCGTCGACCACCACCGGGGCCGCGTCCCGCGCCCCGCCCCCGCTGCGCACCGCGGCCAGCTCCGCCGCGGCCAGGGCGCACACACCGACGGTCGCCCGCGCCAACTCCCGCACGGGCAGCGGCCCCTCACCGAGCCCGCTCCCACCCCGGTAGGACACCCGCCCCACCATCTCGTCCGCCCCGCCCAACGCGGCCCAGGCCTGCGCGGTCCCACCGTCGTGATCCGTCATGGGCCCATTCTGGGCGGAGAGTTGTCCGGTGCCGCAAACGCAGAGATCCCGCCCGGTCTTCCGACCGGACGGGATCTCGTGACGTTCGCGAGAGCTACTCGCGAACTGTCGTCTGTGGACCTGTGGGGATTTGAACCCCAGACCCCCTCGATGCGAACGAGGTGCGCTACCAGACTGCGCCACAGGCCCTTGCGACGTGTGAAACATTAGCATCCCCGCGCGGGTGCTCCAAAACCGATAGTCGGGAGCGTCCGCGCAGGTCACCGATCACTCGTTCGCCGCGCGGGGGCGGTCCTCGCCCTCGTACTGGTCGAACAGCGGCGTACGGGCCGCGTCGCGGGTGCGGGGGCGGGACGGGGGCTGCTGGGGGTGCGGCTGGGCACGCAGACGGGGTTCCGTCGGCTCCGCCGTGCTGGAGCGGGCCGCGCTCCAGGCGTCTGGGGCCGCGGGGCCGGTGGCGCGCGGGGCGACCGGGGCCGTCACGTACGTCGGCAGCGGGACCGGTACCGGCTCCCAGCTGTCACCGCGGGCCGGGCCGCGGCCGCGTTCGCGCTGCTGGTCCACCCACTCGGCGTGGTCGGTCTGCTCGACCAGCGCGCGGCGCCCGGCCTCCTGCGGGGAGACCGGTGGCGCGGGGTCCGGTTCGGCGCCGGCCTCGGCCTCGGGCTCCCGCCGGCGCGGGCGGTTCTCGCGCAGCTGGCGGGCGGCCGCCTCGGCGCGCCGCCGGTCCATGGTGAACTCGTAGCGCCTGCGCTCCTGGACCCGCAGGTGCACGATGTAGGCGCTCAGCAGTACCGCGGGCACGGCCGGGGCCCAGAGGTACTGCAAGCCGCCGACGGCCGCCGCGACGGCGCCGAGCGTGAAGATCAGGAAGAGGAGCGCGGTGGTGCGCCGACGGCGCGCGAGCACCTGGAGACGCTGCTCGCGCCGGGCCCGTTCCGCCCGGTCCGCCCGCTCGGACGCGGCCGATCTCGGCTCCGCCCTGGTCGGGGGCACGGCAATGGCCCGGGCGTCGGCGTCGACGGAATTCACCGTCTCCGTCGCGGCGTCCGGGTCCGCGGGGGGCTGGGGCTGCGCCTCTTCGTCACCGCGCCCGCGCAGTCCCTTGGCGTAACGGCGCTCCATTCCCGCCCGGCCGGACAGCAGCCGGATGGCAGTGGAGAAGCGTTCCGTCGGACGGGCTTCGTTCAGCTCGTCCTGCCTCCGGAGCCACATGGGCACCAAGTAGGCGGCCCAGGCCCCGACAATGACTGCGTAGATGAGGCCGCTGCTGCTCACACCTCACACCGTAGAGGGGCGCGGCCGAGGGAATCCGCCAATTGAGCCGGTGTGTCGCACGATCCGGCTGATATCACGGACTTTTTTTGTGATTCTTCGGATCAAGTTATGGGCGAATCGGTTCTCGAACGCTCAAATTCGAACAGGTATTCGCTTTTTCATTTGGGCGGCGAGTTCGTGTGCCGGTCGCGGTGCCAGCGGCGCAGCAGCCCCTCCGGCACCTCCTCCGCCGTGAGCGCGTACACGAGGTGGTCGCGCCACGCGCCGTCGATGTGCAGATAGCGCGGCCGCAGCCCCTCCTCGCGGAAGCCGAGCTTCTCCACGACCCGCCGGCTCGGCCCGTTCTCCGGGCGGATGCACACCTCCATCCGGTGCAGGCCCACCTTCGCGAAGCAGTGGTCCACGGCCAGCGCGACCGCGGTGGGCATCACCCCGCGGCCCGCCACCTCCCGGTCCACCCAGTAGCCGACGTGGCCCGCGCACATCGAGCCCCAGGTGATCCCGGCGACCGTCAGCTGGCCGACGAGCCTGCCCTGGTACTCGATGACGAAGGGGAGCATGCGCCCCGCGTTCGCCTCCGCCCTCAGATGGCGGACCATCTGGCGGTACGTGGGCCGCTGGATCACCGGACCCCAGGGCGCGGGCGGCGGGATCGTCGCCTCCCACGGCCGGAGCCAGTCGCGGTTGCGGCGGTTGACCTCGCGCCAGGCGGCCTGGTCCCGCAGCTTTATCGGCCGGAGCGTGACATCGCCGTCCGTCAGCACCACCGGCCAGGAAGGGCCGTTCAGCTCGGGCTCCCGGAATGTCTGCCAGGGGGTACGGGGTGGTCGCCACCCCGGATCTGGTCCACGGCGTGCAGCAGGACGCGGGAGAGCACGGCGAGGCCGTCGCGGACCCCGCCCGTCGAGCCCGGGAGGTTCACGATCAGGGTGTGCCCGGCCACGCCCGCGAGGCCCCGGGACAGCGCCGCGGTCGGCACCTTCGCCAGGGACTCGGCGCGGACGGCCTGCGGGATGCCCGGGATCTCGTAGTCCAGCACCCGCGCGGTGGCGTCCGGGGTGCGGTCGGTCGGCGAGATGCCGGTGCCGCCAGTGGTGAGGATGACGTCGTACCCGGCGGCCACGCCCTCGCGCAGCGCCTCCTCGACGGGATCCCCGTCGGGTACGACGCGCGGGCCGTCCACCGCGAAGCCGAGCGCGCCCAGCCCCTCGGCGAGCACCGGGCCGCCGCGGTCGGCGTAGACGCCCTTGGAGGCTCGGTTCGAGGCCGTGACCACCAGGGCGCGCAGCTGGGCCGGGGCGCCGGCCCCGGGGGCGTGCGCCGCCCAGGCCTCACCTGTGGCGGGCGAAGCCGCACCGGCGTGGGCGTGGCTGTGGACCTCGCCGCCGCGGGGGGCGTTCACGAGCGCGCCCAGTCGCCGGACTTGCCGCCCGTCTTCTCCTCCACGCGCACGTCCGTGATGACCGCACCCTTGTCGACGGCCTTCACCATGTCGATCACGGTGAGCCCGGCGACGGCGACGGCGGTCAGCGCCTCCATCTCGACGCCCGTACGGTCGGACGTCTTCACGGTGGCGAGGATCTCCACGGCGTCGTCCACGACCGACAGGTCCACCTTCACACCGGACACGGCCAGCGGGTGGCACAGCGGGATCAGGTCGGGGGTCCGCTTCGCACCCATGATCCCGGCGATCCGCGCGGTGGCGAGGGCATCGCCCTTGGGGACGCCCTCGCCGCGCAGCAGTTCGATCACCCGTGCGGAGACGAGTACCCGTCCGCTGGCCCGCGCCGTGCGCGTGGTGACGGCCTTCTCGGAGACGTCGACCATCCGGGCCGCGCCGGCCTCGTCGATGTGGGTGAGCCTGCTCTCGGTACTCATGCTGTGCCGCTCCGCTCTGGGCCCCGCGAGGGCCTGTGTGGTGCGACACACGCTACCCGCATCCGCCGGGCGTCAGCCGATCAGGACCACTTCCAGCTCGGTCCCCGGCTCCACCGAGGTGACGTCCTCCGGTACGACCATCAGCGAGTCGGCGTGCGCCAGCGCGGCGATCAGGTGCGAGCCGGAACCGCCGACCGGGCTGACCGTGCCGCTCTCGGCGTCGTACTTGCCGCGCAGGAACTGCCGGCGGCCCGCCGGGGAGCCCATCGCCTTGTCCGCCTTGAGCACCGCGCGCACGCTCGGCCGGCTGACCTCGGACTGCGGCAGGCCCATGAGCGCCCGGATCGCGGGGCGCACGAACAGCTCGAAGGAGACGTAGGAGGAGACCGGGTTGCCGGGCAGGGCCAGCAGCGGGGTGTGGTCGGGGCCGATGGTGCCGAAGCCCTGCGGCTTGCCGGGCTGCATGGCGAGCTTGCGGAAGTCGATCCCGCCGCCGTCGACCGCGGTGAGCGCCTCCTTGACCACGTCGTACGCGCCGACGCTGACGCCGCCCGTGGTCACCAGCAGGTCCGCGCGGATCAGCTGGTCCTCGATGGTGGCGCGCAGGGTGTCGGCGTCGTCCGCGACGGCGCCGACGCGGTAGGCGATGGCCCCGGCGTCCCGCGCGGCCGCGGCCAGCGCGAAGCTGTTGGAGTCGTAGATCTCCCCGGCGCTCAGCGTCTCGCCCGGCTGGACCAGCTCGCTGCCGGTGGACATGACGACGACGCGCGGGCGCGGCCGCACCCGTACGGCGCCCCGCCCGATGGCGGCGAGCAGCGCGATCTGCGGCGGGCCCAGCACGGTGCCCGCGGCCAGCGCGAGGTCCCCGGCCTGTACGTCGCTGCCGCGCGCCCGGACGTGCGCCCGCGCCTCGGCGGGGCGGTGCACCCGTACCTCGCCGGCCGCGCCCTCGGGGGCGGCGCTGGCGGGGGTCATCCCCGAGGCCGCGCCGCCGCCCGTACCGCCGTCGGTCCACTCGACCGGTACGACGGCTTCGGCGCCGGGCGGCAGTGGGGCGCCGGTCATGATGCGGGCGGCCTGGCCGGGGCCGACTGCGCCGCCACCGGGTAGCCCACCACTGCCCGCCGCGATGTCCCCGATGACCGTCAGCACCGCGGGGAACTCCTCGCTCGCGCCCTGGACATCGGCCGTGCGGACGGCGTAGCCGTCCATGGAGCTGTTGTCGAAGGGCGGGAGGGCGACGGGCACGGTGACGTCCTCGACCAGGACACAGCCCTGGGCGTCGAGCAGCTGGAGCTCGATGGGCTCCAGCGGCCGGACGGCGGCGAGGACGTCCGCGAGGTGCTCGTCCACGGACCACAGTCGGTGCTGGCCAGTGTCCTGCGGTGCGGAACTGCTCAAGGTCCTACATCTCCTCCGTGACGTAACGGTGAAGCCAGGTGCGGAAGTCCGGGCCCAGGTCCTCACGCTCGCACGCGAGGCGGACGATGGCCCGCAGGTAGTCCCCGCGGTCTCCGGTGTCGTAGCGCCGGCCCCGGAAGACCACGCCGTGCACCGGGCCGCCGACGGTCTCGTCCGCGGCAAGCTTCTGCAGGGCGTCGGTGAGCTGGATCTCCCCACCGCGGCCCGGCTCGGTCTCACGCAGTATGTCGAAGATCGCGGGGTTGAGGACATAGCGCCCGATGACCGCGTAGTTGCTGGGCGCGTCGGCCGCGTCCGGCTTCTCGACGAGACCGGTGATCCGGACGACGTCCGTCTCGTCCGTGGCCTCGACGGCGGCGCAGCCGTAGAGGTGCACCTGGGCCGGGTCGACCTCCATGAGCGCGACGACGGTGCCGCCGGTGCGCTGCTGGATCTCGCACATCTGGCGCAGCAGCGGGTCGCGCGGGTCGATGAGGTCGTCGCCGAGCAGGACGGCGAAGGGCTCGGCACCGACGTGCGGCTCGGCGCACAGCACCGCGTGGCCGAGGCCCCGCGGGTCGCCCTGGCGGACGTAGTGCATGGTGGCCAGGTCGCTGGACTCCTGGACCTTCTTCAGACGGTCGTCGTCGCCCTTGGCGATGAGCGCGGACTCGAGCTCGTAGTTGCGGTCGAAGTGGTCTTCCAGAGCACGCTTGTTACGGCCTGTGATCATCAGGACGTCGTCCAGACCGGCCGAGACTGCTTCCTCGACCACGTACTGGATGGCCGGCTTGTCCACGACCGGGAGCATTTCCTTGGGGGTGGCCTTGGTCGCCGGGAGGAAGCGGGTGCCGAGGCCGGCCGCCGGAATGACAGCCTTTTTGATCACGGGGTGCAACTGAGTCATGGGCAGAACGATAGTCGGTCGTCAGGACTGCCCCATGAGATTCAGGTGAATAAGTCCAGGTTGAAGCCTGTATGGAAGGAACTGTGAAAGAGCTGTGGTAGAGAACCGCCCCACCCGTCCCACGCCCGGTGCCAAGGCGGAGCTGCGCCGGGAACTCCTCGCCGCCCGCCGCTCCTTGTCCGACGACGCCCGCCGTACGTCGGCCCGCGCGCTCTCCCGCTCCGCCCTCGCGCTGCCGGAGCTGGCCGGCGCCCGCACGGTGGCGGCGTACGTCTCCGTTGGCGGCGAACCCGGGACGCACGAGCTGCTGGACGCGCTGCGCGATGCCGGGAAGCGGGTGCTGCTGCCCGTGCTGCTGCCCGACAACGACCTCGACTGGGCGGCGTACGAGGGCCCGGGCAGCCTCGCCGAGACCGCGCACCCGGGGAAGATGCGGCTGCTGGAGCCGGCCGGCCCGCGGCTGGGGCCGGACGCGGTGACCGGCGCCGACGCCGTGCTGCTGCCCGGGCTCGCCGTGGACGGGCGCGGGATGCGGCTCGGCCGCGGCGGGGGCTCGTACGACCGGGTGCTGGAGCGGCTGGAGCGGGCCGGGGCGCACCCCGCGCTGGTGGTGCTCCTCTACGACGAAGAGGTGGTCGCGCGGGTCCCGGAGGAACCGCACGACCACCCCGTCCAGGCGGTGGCCACCCCGTCGGGGGTGGTGCGCTTCGGCTAGTTCGCGTCGGCCGGCTTGAGGGTCAGCGTCTCGGTCGTCGCCTTGTCGACCGCGTCCTTGCCGAAGGGCCAGTCCAGCAGCTCGCCCTTGGCCCACATGGTCGTCTGGTCCGTGTAGTGGTCGTGGTACGCGTGCCCCGAGGCGCCCGTCAGGTTGATCCAGCGGGACTTGTCGAGGTCGTTGAGGTTGACGACCATCCGCATCGACGGGACCCAGGTGACCGCGTACCCGCTGGAGGCGTTCCAGCCGGTCGCGTTGACGGTGGCCTCGCCGCCGCCGAGGTTCCAGGGGCCGCGGTTGAGGAGCCACTGCATGAAGCCGGGGCCCTCGGTGCCGATGGTCTGGTTCTTCAGCGTCAGCTGGTGCAGCCGGCCCCAGCTCCAGGTGGACTGGTCCTTGCCGAGCTTGGCGGTCAGCTCCCAGCGGGCGTCCTCCATGGCCCGGGCGAAGAGCTCGTCGCGGGTCGTGGTGGCCGGTACGGTCAGGCCCTTCTTGGGCGAGCTCCACCACGGCGACTTCTCGTCCTTGACCAGCCGGCGGACCACCTCGAACCAGCGGTCGCCGCCGTCGGGCTGCGCCGAGTCGGGGCCGCGGGTGCCGCATTCGCGGACGGTCTTGGCGAGGTCGTCGGCGGGTCCGGTGCCGTTGCCCAGGACGTTCATGCAGCTGCCCTCGATGCGCAGTTCCTTGGGCATCTTGTCGCCGAAGGACAGCTTGAGGATGTTGCGCCAGACCGCGTTGAAGTAGGCGGCGGCCGCCGAGTCGGGCTCCTGGGTGTAGTTCCAGCCCTCCAGGAGCTTCTGCGCGGACCGCACGTCCGGGTCCGAGACCTCGATCTTGGCCAGCATCGGGGTCAGCAGCGCGGCGATCTCGCTGCTGTTGTCCATCTGCATGGTGCGCATGTCGTCGGTGGAGATCTTGCCGCTGTCCTTGATCTTCGCCTCGATGAGGTCGTTGATCCGCTGGCTGCGGGCGCCGTAGCCCCAGTCGGTGGTCAGCAGGTACGGGTACTTGCCCGGGCCGGTGCCGGGCTCCGCGACGGCCTGGTTGGCGGTGACGATGTAGCCGCGCGCCGGGTTCAGGTCCCAGGGCATCTCTTCCTGCGGGACGTAACCGGCGTTGCCGTCCTTGCCGCCCTTCCAGGCGTACTTGGAGTCCCAGCCGGGGGCCGGCATCCGGCCGTCGCCCGTGGTGCGGATCGGGATGCGGCCCGGGGCCTGGTAGCCGATGTTGCCGGTCGCGCCCTTGTTGTCGGCGTAGATCAGGTTCTGCGACGGGACCTCGAAGTCGCGGGCGGCGGCGCGGAAGCTGTTGAAGTCCTTGGCCCGGTTGATCTTGAAGACCGCGTCCATCGACTTGCCGGGGTCCAGCGCCGTCCAGCGCAGGGCGACGGCGTAGCCGTCCCCGCGGTCGGGGGCGGAGCTGGCGACGGGGGCGCGGGCGCCGGCCGTGGCGAGCTCCTCGCTGCGGTCGGAGATCAGCGGGCCGTTGTTGGTGGTGCGGACGGTGATCTTCTTGCTGTTGCCGCCGGCGACCTTGATCTCCTCTTCACGGGTGGTGAAGGGGAGCACCTTGTTGTCGTAGACGTAGCCCTCGGGCTTGACCTGCTCCAGGTAGAGGTCGGTGACGTCGGCGCCGAGGTTGGTCATGCCCCAGGCGATGTCGGCGTTGTGGCCGATGACCACGCCCGGCATGCCGGAGAAGGTGAAGCCGCTGACGTCGTACTGGCACTGGGCCGAGGCGGTCCGGCAGTGCAGGCCCATCTGGTACCAGACCGAGGGCAGCTGCGGGGAGAGGTGCGGGTCGTTCGCGAGCAGCGGCTTGCCGGTGGTCGTGTACTTGCCGGAGATCACCCAGGAGTTCGATCCGATGCCGCTGCCGTTGGGGCCGAGGATCGCGGGGATCTGGTCCAGGGTGTCGGCGAGGGCGCTCATCTGCGTGCGCAGGCCCACGGCCGCGCCCTGGGCGGTGGCGTTGCCGGCGAGACCGCTCTCGGTGGAGACCGGGGCGCCGTTCCTGCCACCCTGGGCGGCCGGGTTGGAGCCGGAGCCGGTGGGCTGGGGGGTGTACTTGCCGCCCTCGGTCCTGCCGCCCTCGACGATCGGCTTGTTCCGGTCGTAGGGGTACGGCGGGTACAGGTCGTCGATCTGCGCCTGCGAGAGCTTGCCCGCCATCAGCGCGCGGTCGATCTCGTCCTGCATGTTGCCGCGCAGGTCCCAGGCCATCGCCTTGAGCCAGGCCACCGAGTCGACCGGGGTCCACTGCTCGGGCTCGTAGCTCTCGGTGAGCTTGAGGGCGGCGTGCTCGACGGAGAGGTCCTTGCCGGACTTCCCCTTCAGGTACGCGTTGACCCCGTCGGCGTAGGCCTGCAGGTACTTCTTCGTCTCCGGGGAGAGCTTGGTGTCGTACTCCTGCTGCGCGACCTGGCGCCAGCCCAGCGTGCGCAGGAAGGCGTCGGTCTCGACCTGGCCGGAGCCGAACATCTCGGACAGCCGCCCCGAGGTCATGTGGCGGCGTACGTCCATCTCCCAGAACCGGTCCTGCGCGTGGACGAAGCCCTGGGCGCGGAAGAGGTCCTCGTCGCTGTCGGCGTAGAGCTGCGGAATGCCGTGGGAGTCGCGCTTGACGTCCACGGTCCCGGTCAGGCCGGGGACCTTGAGGGAGCCGGTCGTCTGGGGGAACGAGGCGCGCAGGCTGTCCAGGCTCCAGTACGCCCCGTAGCCGAGGCCCGCGACGAGCGCCAGGACCAGCACGAGCACGATCAGACGGGCGCGTCGTCCCTTCTTCTTGACGGAAGGGGCGGTTTCGTTGGCGGGCATCGCTGTCCTTAGAGGGGCAGGGTGGTCCTGGGAGTGCTGGGAGCAACCATAGGCGCAGGACCGGGTTCGTTGATCCGCCAGGGGTCGAGCTGCCCGTGCCAGGCTCGAACAGCCGTTTCACAATGTGGTTATCGCGTAAAGAGAGCGTCAAAGATTAGGTAAGGTAACGAAGTACTTGCCGAATGTGCCGCCGGGCGGAACGATCCGCCGGACGTGCTTTGAGGAAGGGGCATACCGCTGACCGTCCACACGCTCAATGAGCTTCTGCTGGTCTGCTCGCTCGTGCTGCTCGTCGCCGTCGCGGCGGTGCGCGTCTCCTCGCGAAGCGGTCTGCCCAGCCTGCTCATCTACCTCGGCATAGGCATCGCGATAGGCCAGGACGGCATCGGCAACGTCGTGTTCGACAACGCCGAGCTGACGCAGGTCATCGGTTATGCCGCGCTCGTCGTGATCCTCGCCGAGGGTGGTCTGGGCACCAAGTGGAAAGAGATCAAACCGGCGCTCCCGGCGGCGATCGTGCTGTCGCTGGTGGGCGTCGCGGTCAGCGTGGGCGTGACCGCAGCGGGCGCGCACTACCTGGTCGGCCTGGAGTGGCGCCAGGCCCTGCTGATCGGCGCGGTCGTCTCCTCGACCGACGCCGCGGCCGTCTTCTCCGTACTGCGCAAGGTGCCGCTGCCCGCGCGGGTGACGGGCGTGCTGGAGGCGGAGTCCGGCTTCAACGACGCTCCCGTCGTCATCCTGGTGGTGGCCTTCTCGACGGTCGGACCGGTGGACGACTGGTACGTCCTGCTCGGCAAGATCGCGCTGGAGCTCTCGATCGGCGCCGGGATCGGCCTGGCGGTGGGCTTCCTGGGCTCGTACGGCCTGCGGCACGTGGCACTGCCCGCCTCGGGCCTCTACCCGATCGCCGTCATGGCCATCGCCATCACCGCGTACGCGGCCGGTGCGATGGCCCACGGCTCCGGCTTCCTCGCCGTCTACCTGGCGGCCATGGTCCTCGGGAACGCGAAGCTGCCGCACTGGCCGGCCACGCGCGGGTTCGCGGACGGGCTCGGCTGGATCGCCCAGATCGGCATGTTCGTGCTGCTGGGGCTGCTGGTCACCCCGCACGAGCTGGTCCACGACTTCTGGCCCGCCGTGATCATCGGGCTGGTGCTCACGATGGTGGCGCGGCCGCTGGAGGTCTTCGTCTCCCTGCTGCCGTTCCGGCTGCCCTGGCAGGAGCAGGCGCTCATGTCGTGGGCCGGCCTGCGCGGAGCCGTGCCCATCATCCTGGCGACCATCCCCATGGTGTCCGGGATCGAGGGCAGCGAGCGGGTCTTCAACATCGTCTTCGTGCTGGTCGTCGTCTACACCCTGGTGCAGGGGCCGACCCTGCCGTGGCTGGCGCGCAAGCTGAAGCTCGGCGACACCGACGAGACCGCCTCGGACCTGGGCATCGAGTCGGCGCCGCTGGAGAAGCTGCGCGGGCACCTGCTGTCCTTCGCGATCCCGGCGGCGTCGCGGATGCACGGGGTCGAGGTGAGCGAGCTGCGGCTGCCGCCGGGGGCTTCCGTCACGCTGGTGGTGCGGGACGCGAAGAGCTTCGTACCGCTGCCGTCCACGGTGCTGCGGCGCGGGGACGAGCTGCTGGTGGTGGCCACCGATCCGGTGCGGGACGCGGCGGAGGCGCGGCTGCGGGCGGTGGCGCGCGGCGGCAAGCTGGCGGGGTGGCTGGGGCCGGACGCTTCCGCTTAGAGCGGCGTTCTAATTCGGCCAAATTCGATGGAATATGTCCAGATGTGCCCGCGTTTGGTGGGTGCTGGAATGCGAAGTTCCAGTTAATCGCAGGTGAAGACACGCCTTGTCACCGGAATCACAGGGCGTGAGAGCGGGTCTGCCTGTACGATAAAGGCACACCACATCGAACCAACTCTGCCTGACGCAGAGCTGGCGCGACCGCAAAGCGGCCGTGGCACCCTCCCGCAGTGGGCGCCCAGGTATCACTCGGTTCTGCGCAAGAGGACAGCTCTCGGGGCTCCCACATGTACGGGTGCGGCCACTCACAAGGTGGCGCACCGTCCGCAGACGGGGAGTTCTACCAGGCAGCGGAAAGGCAAGGCCGTGACATCCGCGGTCACGACCACCCCGTCCGCCCGCCCCGGTTACGGGCAGCTCCTGCGCACGCCCGGCGCCCTCGGCTTCGTTCTCCCCGGCTTCGCAGCCCGACTGCCCTTCGGCATGCTGACCATCAGCATCCTGCTGCTCGTGCAGCACGCCACCGGCTCCTACGGTGACGCCGGCATCGTCGCCGCCGTCACCGGCGTCTCCATGGCCCTCTTCGCCCCGGTCATGGGCAAGCTCACCGACCGCCGCGGCCAGAGCGCCGTCCTGGTCCCCGTCGTGCTCGCCCACGCCACCGCCGTCAGCACGCTGACCGCACTGGCCCTGATCGGCGCCCCGATGTGGGCGCTCGCGCTGGCCGCCGTCCCGGCCGGCGCCTCCGTCCCGCAGGTCGGGCCCATGGTCCGGTCCCGCTGGGCGGCCAAGCTGGAGGGCTCACCGCTGCTGCCGACCGCGGCCGCGTTCGAGTCCGTCACCGACGAGTTCACGTTCGTCGTCGGCCCGGTGCTCGCCACCGCGCTGTGCACCGGAGTCCACCCGGCGGCCGGCCTGGCCACCGAGGCCGCGCTGACGCTGCTCGGCGGCCTCTTCTTCGCCGCGCAGCGCGCCACCGAACCAAAGCCGGCCCCCCTCGCCGCCGACGGTGAGAAGCACGCTTCCGCCCTGTCCTTCCCGGGCCTGCGCGTCCTGATCGTCGCCTTCATCGGCATCGGCGCCGTCTTCGGCGGCATGCAGGTCTCGCTCGCCGCCTTCTCCAACGAGATCGGCAACCCCGGCGCCAACGGCCTGCTCTACGGCATCTTCGCGGCCGGCAACATGATCGCCGGCATCACGATGGGCGCCGTCGCCTGGAAGATCGGCCCGCGCCGCCGCCTGATCCTCGGCTACATCGGCCTCACCGCCGCCGCCTCGGTCCTGTGGGCCGCGAACTCGATGATCCTGCTGGGCGCGCTCGGCCTGGTCGTCGGCCTGTGCATCGCCCCCGCGCTGATCACCGGCTACACGATGATCGAGCAGCTGATTCCGGCCGCCTCGCGCACCGAGGCCTTCACCTGGCTCACCGGAGCGGTCGCCTTCGGGCAGGCCGCCGCGGTGACCCTGGCCGGCCGCCTGACGGACGCGCACGGGTCCTCGTACGGCTTCCTGGTGCCCATGGCGGCCACCGCGATCGCGCTGGTCACGCTGCTGGCGCTGCGCGCCAAGCTGGCACCGAAGGCCCCGAGCCGGATCGTGAACTCGTCCGCGCCGGCGCCCTCGCCGGCCGCCGGGAACCGGGTGAACGAGCGTGGGATGGGTCACCGCGTGCCGGTGACGGTGGACTGATCCGCCGGAATACGTCACCATGGAGCGTCGTTAGCACTCATTGAGTCAGAGTGCCAGGAGGAAATTCGTGCCGACCTACCAGTACCAGTGCACCGAGTGCGGTGAGGGCCTTGAGGCCGTGCAGAAGTTCACCGATGACGCGCTGACCGTGTGCCCGAACTGCGACGGACGCCTGAAGAAGGTGTTCTCCGCGGTCGGCATCGTCTTCAAGGGCTCCGGTTTCTACCGGAACGACAGCCGTGGCGCTTCGTCGAGCAGCACCCCTGCCTCGAAGCCGTCGTCGAGCTCCTCGTCGTCCTCGACGTCGACGGCTGCCGCCGCTCCCGCCGCTTCGTCCTCCTCGACGTCGTCGAGCACGAGCAGCAGCTCCACGTCGGCCGCCTGACCGCTCCAGCTCCACCCGAGGCCCCGCCCGCCCTGACCGGCAGCGGGGCCTTCGGCATGCCCCGTTAGGCTGGGCGCATGGCGAACGCAGAGATCGGTGTCATCGGCGGATCGGGCTTCTACTCCTTCCTGGAGGACGTCTCCGAGGTCCAGGTGGAGACCCCGTACGGGCCCCCGAGCGACTCCCTGTACATGGGCGAGCTGGCGGGCCGGTCCGTGGCGTTCCTGCCGCGGCACGGACGCAGTCACACCGTGCCGCCGCACAAGATCAACTACCGGGCCAACCTGTGGGCCCTGCGCTCGGTCGGCGTCCGCCAGGTGCTCGGCCCGTGCGCAGTCGGCGGTCTGCGGCCCGAGTACGGTCCGGGCACGCTGCTCGTCCCCGACCAGCTGGTGGACCGTACGAAGTCCCGGGTCCAGACCTTCTTCGACGGGGAGCCGCTGCCGGACGGCAGCGTCCCGAACGTCGTGCACACCACCTTCGCGGACCCGTACTGCCCCGTGGGGCGCTCCGTCGCCCTGGCGGCGGCCCGCGGGCGGGAGTGGGAGCCGGTGGACGGCGGCACCATGGTCGTCATCGAGGGGCCGCGGTTCTCGACGCGCGCCGAGTCGCGCTGGCACGCGGCGGCCGGCTGGTCCGTGGTCGGCATGACGGGCCACCCGGAGGCCCTGCTGGCCCGCGAGCTGGGGCTCTGCTACACCTCGATGGCCCTGGTCACGGACCTGGACGCGGGCGCCGAGACGGGCGAGGGCGTCTCGCACGCCGAGGTCCTGCGGGTGTTCGGCGAGAACGTCGGCCGGCTGCGCGAGGTGCTCTTCGACGCGGTGGCGGCCCTCCCGCCGACGGAATCCCGTGCCTGCCTGTGCACGCACGCGCACGACGGCTGGGACCTTGGCATCGAACTCCCGTGAGGCCCGTCCGGCCGGTTCAGCCCGTCCCGGATCACCGGTGAACGGGCGCCGCGACCGGGTCATCGTGGCCCTCGACTTCGACGACCGCTGCGACGCGCGAGCGCTCGTCGCGCGGCTCGGCGACGCGTGCGGCTCCTACAAGGTCGGGCTGGAGCTGCTCACGGCCGCCGGGCCGGACCTGGTGGAGGAACTCGTCGGGCAGGGGCACGAGGTCTTCCTCGACCTGAAGCTCTTCGAGATCCCGAACTCCGTCGCGGGCGCCGTCCGCGCGGCCGGAGCCCTCGGCGCGTCCATGGTGACCGTCCACGCCATGGGCGGTACGGGCATCATGGCGGCGGCCGTGGAGGCGGCGCGGGAGTTCCCCCGGCTGCGGGTGCTCGCGCTCACCGTGGTCACGAGCATGACCGGGAGCGACCTCGCCGACGTCGGGATCGGCGGGACCCCCGAGGAGCAGGTGCTGCGCCTGGCCCGGCTGGCGGCCGGCGCGGGGTGCGACGGGGTCATCGCCTCGCCGCGGGAAGTCGGCCTGCTACGGGCCGGGTTGGGGCCGGATCCGCTGATCGTGACGCCCGGGGTGACGCTTTCGGGCGGGGCCGCCGGCGGGCACTCCCGGACCGGCACCGCGCAGGAGGCCTTCGCCGCCGGGGCCTCGCACGTGGTCGTCGGGCGGTCGATCGCGCGGGCGGCCGACCCGGTGGCGGCGCTGGCACTGGCGCGGGCCGGGGCAGCCGAGTAGCTCCTGGGGGTGACGGGGTTGTCCACAGGCTGGGGATCATCCACAGGCGGGAGCGGGTTCCGGCGGGGCGGCGGATCGTGAGGGGTGTCCGGCCGCTGGGGCCGGACTCCGCAACTCACTCAGCTCGGTGGTGGTCACCATGTCCGCAACGTCCCGCATCCCACGCCTCTCCCCCGCACCCGCATCCGCACCCGCATCCGCCTGCTCCCCCGTCCACACCCACACCCCTTCGGGTACGTGTCCCCCCGCGCGCACCGTGCCGCTGTTCCCCCCGCTCCGCGTGGGCCGCGGCGGGTACCGGCTGCGCAGGGCCCTGCGCCGTCGGCGGCGCAGCGCGGCGGCCGGATTGGCCGTCGTGGCGGCCGCGTTGGCAGTCGGCGGGACCGAGGCGCAGGCCTCCCGGGGCACCCCGCCGCCGGAGGTGAAGCCACCACCGGCGGTGGTGCGGATGGTGTCGGCCCCGGTGCGCATCGCGGACGCGGCGACGGTGCGACTGCTGCACCCCGGGGACCGGGTGGACGTGGTCGCGGCGGAGCGCACCGGCCCGCCGCGGGTGCTGGCGGCGGGGGCCCGGGTTGCCGAAGTGCCGGATCCGGACCAGGGTGTTGGGGACGGTGGGGCGCTGGTGGTCCTGTCCGTGCCCCGGGACACCGCGCGGGCCCTGGTGGGGGCGGGCACCGTGACGCGGCTGGCGGTGACGCTGTGTTGAGCCGCCTTCCGCTCCTCGCGACGAATCGGACGGATGTGCCGTCAAGTCGCCCCGGGGTGGGCGTCGATTGGACACGCCCGGCCTGGACTGCCGTAGCTTTCGGAACCGTTGGCTCCATGTTCGGCACATGTGAAGAAAGGCTCAGTGGTGAGCGAGAAGAAGCAGGAGAGCATCCTGGCGGGCTTCAAGGCCTTCCTGATGCGCGGCAACGTCGTCGACCTGGCGGTGGCCGTCGTCATCGGCGCCGCGTTCACGAACATCGTGAACTCCGTGGTGAAGGGGATCATCGGCCCGCTGGTGGGCGCCATCGGGACGAAGAACCTGGACGTCTACTCCTCGTGCCTGAAGGACCCTTGCGGCATCGACGCGAAGGGCGAGCCGACCGGCGTCAACATCATGTGGGGCTCGGTCCTCAACGCCACGCTCAGCTTCCTGATCACGGCGGCGGTCGTGTACTTCCTGATGGTCCTGCCGATGGCGAAGTACCTCGCCAAGCAGGAGGCCCGCCGCAAGGCCAAGGAAGGCGTCCAGGAGACGATGGAGATCACCGAGCTGCAGGTCCTCAAGGAGATCCGCGACACCCTGGTCGCCCAGCGCGCCGCCGAAGGCGGCGGCAACGGCCGTCCCCCGGGGTCGCACGACGCGTTCTAGCGGGACCGGCCGCCGCGGCCGGTCAGATGTGGTGCGGCGGCTTCTCGTCGAGGAAGCGGGCCAGGTCGGCCGGGCTTCCGCCGGCGGGCGGCCGCTCGCCCCAGCCGCGGTCGGTGTCGTCCGAGGACTGCTGGTCCAGCGGGTCGTCGAAGTCGATCCTGGGCTTCGGCCTGGGCTTCGGGTCCTGCGGGTCGGAGGCGGGGGCGGTACTCATGCCTCAAGGGTACGGCCGCCCCCGTCGCGGCCCCCGCCCGCGGCCCGGCTCAGCTGGGAGCTTCCGCGCCCTTGCGGGCGTAGAACCACCAGCACACCGCCAGGCATGTGACGTAGAAGCCGATGAACATCCACAGTGCGTGGGTGACGGCCATCGCCGCGAACATCGCGGGGATGAAGAAGAAGCCGTAGGCGGCGATGGCCGAGGAGAATCCGGTGACGGCGCCGGACTCCATCTCCGACTGCTTCAGTGCGGCCGCCTGCGCCTCGGGGCCCTGGCCCGCGGCCTCCCGCATGTGCTGGTCCCGGAAGATCACCGGGATCTGCCGGAAGGTGGAGCCGTTGCCCAGGCCGGAGAAGGCGAAGGCGACGAGGAAGCCGATGAAGAAGGCCCAGAAGCTGCCCTTGTCCCCTCCGGTCGGCAGCGCGAAGATCACCACGATCAGGGCGGCGGCCATGCCGACGAAGGACAGCATGGTGACCTTGGCCCCGCCGATCTTGTCGGAGAGCCAGCCGCCTCCCCAGCGCATGATCGCGCCGACGAAGGGGCCGATCCACGCATAGGTGGTGGCCTGGTAGCCCTGCGCCTCGAAGTTGTTCTTGATCAGCAGGGGCAGGCCGGCGGCAAAGCCGATGAAGGACCCGAAGGTGCCGACGTAGAGCCAGGTCATCAGCCAGTTGTGCTTGCGCTTGAAGATGATCTTCTGCTGGCTGAAGGGGGCCGCGGCCACCCTGAGGTCGTTCATCAGGAAGTACGCGAGCAGGGCCATGATGACCAGCAGCGGCACCCACAGGAAGGCGCCGTTCTGCAGCCAGATGTCGGTGTTCTTCTTCGAGTCGTGCTGCGGGCCGCCCGCCGGGGCGCCCAGCACGGCCGCCGTGACCACCAGCGGGGCGATCAGCTGGACCACGCTGACACCGAGGTTGCCGAGGCCGCCGTTGAGGCCGTTGGCACTGCCCTTCTCCCGCTTGGGGAAGAAGAAGCCGATGTTCGCCATCGAGGACGCGAAGTTCGCACCGCCGATCCCGCAGACGGCCGCGATCAGCGCCAGCTCCCAGTACGGGGTGCCGGTGTCCTGGAGCGCGAAGCCCAGCCAGAGCATCGGCGCGATCAGGACGATCGTGCTGAAGGCGGTGAACCTCCGCTCGCCGAAGATCGGCCCGATGAAGGTGTACAGGATCCGGAAGGTGCCGCCGGTGATGCCGGGGATGGCTGTCAGCCAGAACAGCTGCGACTTCGAGAACCCGAAGCCGACGTCGTTCAGCTTGACCACGGTGACCGACCAGACCTGCCAGACCACGAAGCCGAGCATCAGCGCCGGAATCGAGATCCAGAGGTTGCGCTGGGCGACCTTGCGGCCGGTGGACTGCCAGAAGTCCTCGTCCTCGGGCCGCCAGTCGGCGATGGTGGAACCGGGCTTGTAGGTCTCCGCCCGGTGCGATCGGTAGGCCGACGGGGTCGGCGTGGGTATCGACATGGTCATCGGTCCTTCGGGTCGAGGAGCCACAGTCCGAGCACGGCGAGGAAGGAGAGGACCAGGAATCCCGCCCCCCACCAGGCCGTGCCGGTGTTGCCCTTCATCCACTCGTTGACGGTCACGGTCAGCCCCCAGAGCTGTCCGATCACGACCGTGAGGGCCAGGGCCAGACGCGCGTTGAGCCTCGATGACCGCTCGGGCTCGTGCTCGGTGCCGGCGCCCGGGCCGGGGCCCGTGTTCCGGATCCGCGGGTCTCCGTAGCCGCTGGTGGAGCGGATCTGCGGATACCGCTCCCGCACCGGCCGGTTCAGCCGGGGCTCGGCACTGCCCGGGTGGTACTCGGGGCGGGGCGGCAGGGGTGCCTCGGTCATGTCCGCCTCCTCTCACTGCCCCCGGTGGCGCGGTCCGCGCCGGGACAGCCCAGTTGCGCGGCCATCTCGGGGCGGGAGTCGATGAACTGCCGGCACAGGGCTTCCTTGGCCGGCTCTCCTGACCGGGCGGTGGCGATGGCCCAGACACTGCCGTCGGCCTGCTCGGTCAGGAAGACCATGGGGAGCGGGCGCGGTGGCGGGCCCGCGGTCACCTCGCCGGTACGGACGTCGAAGACACCCTCGTGGCAGGGGCAGTACAGCTCCCCGTCGGTGCCCCGGTCCTCGCGCCACAGCACGGCGCAGGCCAGGTGGGTACAGACGGCCGAGTAGCCGACGAGCGTGCCGTCCGCGAGCCGCACGGCGAGGGCCCGGTCCTCGTCACCGGGGTAGCGGAAGGCCACGGACTGGCCCCGCTCCAGCCGGTCGGTGACCTTCTTGGGCGGGGGCAGGGTCTCGCTGTCGCCGTGCCGGTGCAGGATGCCGGCGGCGACGCCGACACCGCCGATGGCCAGGCCGCCGGAGACGGTGGCGACGATCCGCAGGTAATCGCGGCGGGTGGTCAGGGAGTCGGCGCTGATCCGGTCGCGGAGCCGCTCGGCCGCCGCGTCCTCGGCGTCCTCGGCGCCTTGGGGTTCCGGGCCGGGGGCCGGAGCGGGCTGTTCGGTGACGCTCATCGCACATCCACTCCGTTGATCTCGACGACGGGCAGGCCCCCGGGGACCGGCCACTGGACCTTGTCGGCGGGGACGACCATCGCCACGCCGGTGGCGACGACCACGTCGCCGAAGGCGAAGGAGTCGGCGACCTGGACGCCGGGGCGCTCGGCCTGGAGTTCCTCCAGGGTTCCGTAGAAGAGGGCTCCGGTCGGGCAGACGGTGGCGCACATGGGGGCCAGGCCGTAGGCGGTGCGGTCGTAACAGAGGTTGCACTTCATCTGCAGCTTCGCCTGGAGGTCGATCTTCGGGACGCCGAAGGGGCAGGCGTTGACGCAGTTCGCGCAGCCGATGCAGCGGGTGGTGTCGGCCTGTTGGACCACACCGTCGGCGGTCACCAGGATCGCGTCGGCGGGACACACCTCGGCGCAGGGCGCGACCGGGTCCTCGCAGTGCATGCAGACGGTCGGAAGGGAGGCGACGGAAATGCCGGGTTCGGTGTAGTCCAGGTGGATCATCGACTTGCCGCGGTGCGAATCGCATTCGCGGCAGGCGGAGACACAGGCCTGGCAGCCGATGCAGCGACCCGGGTCGATGAAGATCGTGCGGCCCATCATGGCGGGTCAGCTCCTCTCCGCCGTGCCACGCCCCTGCGAGGACGTGGGGGGCATGGGGTCGGTGCGCGAGACCTGCGTCTGCGGGTACGCCTCGCGGCCCGGGGCGGTGGGCGGCGCGGGTACCTCGTCGATCCGTTCCGCGGACTCGATCCTGGCGGCGCAGACCTTGTACTCGGGGATCTTCGAGCGGGGGTCCAGGGCGTCGATGGTCAGGGCGTTCGCGGCCGTCGGGACGGGCCAGTGGTACGGGATGAAGACGGTGTCGGGGCGGATGGCCTCGGTGACCAGGGCCGGGAAGACCTCGCTGCCGCGGCGGGTGACGACCCGGACCGGGTCGCCGTTGCGGAAGCCGTGGGAGGGGTGGACCTCGACCCAGGGCCGCGGGGTCTGCTCGACGAGGGCGCCTAGGCGGCGGGTCTGGTTGCCGGAGAGGAAGTGCGCGACGGTGCGGCCGGTGGTCAGGGAGAGGGGGAACTCCTCGGTGTAGGCGTCCATGGGCGGATGCCATTCGACGACCTGCATGTGGATCTTTCCGTCGGGGTGGTAGCTCCGGCCGTCCTCGAAAAGGCGGGGCGTGCCCGGGTGTTCGGTGGAGGGGCAGGGCCAAGTGATCCCGCCGGTCTCCTCCAGCCGCTCGTAGGTGATGCCGTAGTAGTCGTTGACCGTGCCCGCGGAGGCGACCCGCAGCTCCTCGAACACCTCGCGGGAGCCGGGGAAGTCGAAGTGGCGCCCGGCGCCGAGGCGCCGGGCGAGCTCGCAGATGACCCAGGTGTCGGTGCGCACCCCGGCGGGGGGTTCCTGGGCCTTGTTGTGCTTGACCACCCGGGCCTCGGCGTTGGCCATCACGCCTTCGTCCTCGGCCCAGGTGGTGACGGGGAAGACGACGTGGGCGTTGGCCGCGGTCTCGGAGAGGAAGAAGTCGAACTGCGCGTGGAACTCCGCGGCGTCGTAGCCGTCCTTGGTCACCGCGTAGTTGGGGAGGGAGACGAAGGGGTTGTTGCAGATGCCGATGAGGCCGCGGATCTCCTTGCGCTGCATCTGCCAGACCATCTCCATCATGGAGGTCCCGGCACCGGGGAGTTCGGACTCCTCGATGCCCCAGATCCGGCAGATCTGGGCGCGGTGCTCGGGGTTGGTGATCGAGCGGCCGCCGGGGAGGAGGTCGGACTTCTGGCCGTGCTCGCGGCCGCCCTGGCCGTTGCCCTGGCCGGTGATGGTTCCGTAGCCGGCGCCGGGCTTGCCGATGTTGCCGGTGGCGACGCAGAGGTTGATGACGGAGAGGCAGTTCTCGACGCCCTGGGAGTGGTGCTCGATGCCGCGGGCGTGCCAGGCCATGGCCTTGCCCGCGCGGCCGAAGGTCCGGGCGACCTGCACGATCTGCTCGGCCGGTACGCCGCAGATCTCCGCGGCGCGCTCGGGCGGGTACTCGGCCGCCTTGGCGCGGACCTCCTCCCAACCGCTCGTGTGCGCGCCGACGTACGCCTCGTCGTCGAGGCCCTCCTGGACGATCACGTGCAGGACGGAGTTGAAGAAGGCGGAGTCGGTGCCGGGCTTGAGGGCGACGTGGATGTCGGCGGTGCGGGCGATGGCCGTCTCGCGCGGGTCGATGACGATCAGCGAGGCGCCGCGGTCGCGTGCGCCCCACAGGTACTGGGTCATCACGGGGAAGCACTCGCCCACGTTGGACCCGGCGATGAGCAGGCAGTCGGTGAGGAGGATGTCGGAGAACGGGTTGCCGGCCCGGTCGATGCCGAAGGCGAGCTTGTTGGCACCGGCGGCGCTGACCATGCACAGGCGGCCGTTGTAGTCCACGTGCTTGGTCTTCAGGGCGACCCGGCCGAACTTGCCGACGAGGTAGGTCTTCTCGGAGAAGAGGCTGGCGCCGCCGAGCAGGCCGAAGGCGTCGTTCCCGTACGCCTCCTGGATGCGCCGGATCTCGGAGACGGTGAAGTCGAGGGCCTCGTCCCAGGAGCACTCCTTGAACTCCTCGTCGCGCGAGCGGCGCATGAGCGGGGCGGTGAGCCGGTCGGGGTGGTTGACCTGCTGGTAGGCGTTGATGCCCTTGGGGCACAGCCGCATCCGGTTGATGTCGTGGTTGCGGGGCTCGACGCCGAAGACCTTGCCGCCCTTGTCGACGCGCAGGTACATCCCGCA
Source organism: Streptomyces sp. NPDC037242 (assembly GCF_055604165.1). NCBI lineage: Bacteria > Bacillati > Actinomycetota > Actinomycetes > Kitasatosporales > Streptomycetaceae > Streptomyces > Streptomyces sp. NPDC037242. The sequence continues at coordinate 2,336 of NZ_JBVJUY010000051.1, read as the reverse complement.
CTGCACGCCGCAGAAGCAGCAGTGGGTGGGGACGAGGGTCTCGCCGTTCTGGTCGGCGTGCCACTGGTCGGCGGGGATGCCGCCGGCGTCGCGGAAGTTCCGGGTGCCGGGCGGCGCGATCGAGGGGTCCAGGGGTACGGGTACGGGCGCCGTTCTGGAGGGGTCCGTCGCGGTCACTTGAAGCCCTTCTTGACGTGGTTGAGATAGGCGCCGCCGCGCAGTATCCGCTTGCAGCGCGGGCAGTACTCCGCCCATGCGTCGAAGCCGAGCTTCAGGTCCTTCATCGTGCCGCGCAGGTTCTCGACGTACGGGGCGGTGTCGATGGGCTCGCCGCAGCGCTTGCAGGTGAACACCTGGTCTTCCTGGCGGGCGGTGTACTTGAACAGCTGCATGCCGACGGCGGCCGGGCGCTGGACGATGTGGAAGAACTTCCCGAACGGGATGTAGATGAGGGTGAACACCACCGACACCATGTGCAGGATGGCCAGGAACTGGTAGCCGCCGCCGTGCAGGAAGATCGACGAGAAGGTCAGCAGGAGCCCGGTCACCGAGATGACGATCAGGCAGATCAGCGGCAGCAGGTCGTAGGCGAAGCGCTGGCCGGTCATCGCGCCGCGGTCCTTCATCCGCCGCCACAGGAAGTACGAGGCCCCGGGGATGACGAGGACGGCCGCGATGTCCAGGCCGTGGAACATCAGCCAGCCGAGGAGGTTGAGCGAGTCGAAGCCGAGCACCTTCAGGCCCCAGATGCGCATCTCGTAGCCGGGCCCCGAGCCGGTCGAGGAGGTGAAGGTGAACCAGCCCCAGGTCAGCGGGAAGGTGATGGCCGCGGCCAGCAGGCAGCCCCAGAAGATGAGCTGGTGGGCGGCCCAGCGGGAGCGCGAGCGGGCGCCGAGGAACTTCTGGAAGCCGAGGTAGGTGGCGATCATCTTCGGCAGCGCGGTGGGTGCCTTGCGGAAGTTGTCCGCCGAGAAGAAGCTGCCGAAGCCCTTCTTGAAGAGGCGGCGCGCGCCGGGTGCCGAGACCCACACCGTGTACCGGTAGGCGACGCCGAAGGCCAGGAAGACGGTGGCGACGGCGTACGGCAGGAGCGCCGAGTCGAAGTCGCGCAGCATCCGGCTGCCCAGCACGATCGCGACGACGAGCAGCAGCGAGACGACGGTGCCGGCCAGGGTGGCCCGTGCGGTGACGGATCTCCTGACCGGCGGTGGGGTCTCGGTCTCGGGGGGCTCGGGCGGTGGCGGAGCTGCGGCGAGGACTTCAGTGGGCTCGGACACAGGACCACGCTAGGCGACCTGTACCGTTTAAGCCCGTTATGAGGTATTTACCATTAGGCCGAACGGGTTCAGATCGCGGTCAGGCCGTGCGCTGCGAAGATCGCCTTGGCCTCGGCCAGCTGTTCCGCGGTGGGCGACGGGGTGTCGTGCAGCGTGAAGTTCATGTCCAGGGCCTGCCACTTGCCCTCCCCCAGCTTGTGGAAGGGCAGCACGTCGACCCGCGAGACATTGCCGAGGCCGCCCGCGAAGGCGGCGACGCCCTCGATGTTCTCGGGCGCGTCCGTCAGGCCAGGCACCAGCACGAAGCGCAGGTGCACTTCCTTGCCGAGGTCCGCGAGGCGCTGGGCGAAGTCGAGGGTGGGTCGCAGCGGACGCCCGGTGACGCGCTTGTACGTGTCCCGGTCCCAGGACTTGATGTCGAGCAGGACCAGGTCCACGTCGCGCAGCAGCGCGTCGGTGGCCCGTACGCCGAGGAAGCCGGAGGTGTCCAGGGCGGTGTGCAGGCCAAGCTCGTGCTTCATCCGGTGCAGGAGCTCGCCCGCGAAGACGGGCTGGAGCAGCGGCTCGCCACCGGAGACGGTGGCCCCGCCGCCGGACGCGGCGATGAACTTCCGGTACTTGGCGGCTTCGGCGATCACGTCGTCGGCCGAGGTCCGCTTGCCGCCCCGCATCTTCCAGGTGTCGGGGTTGTGGCAGTACAGGCAGGTCAGCGGGCAGCCGGAGAGGAAGGTGACGAAGCGTGTGCCCGGCCCGTCCACGCCGGTGGACAGGTCCCAGGAGTGCACCGAGCCCTCGCTGGGCCGCTGCGTCGCGGCGGCGGCCGGGGTCTGTCCGGCGCTGACGGCGACCGCCGCGGCGGGGCCGACGGGAAGACGCGTACCGAAGAGGACGGTCATGGCAGGTGCTCCAGTTCGGATCTGCTGATCTGGTGTCCGTTGGAATCGCGGGGGGCCGGGGGGGGGGGGGGGGGGGGGGGGCGGGGGGGGGGGGGGGGGGGGGGGGAGGAGGCAAAATACACGCGAGAAAGAGAAAGAGAGAGAGGGAGGAGGAAGAGAGGTG